>JANPGB010000688.1:0-3401 GCA_031423695.1 Verrucomicrobiota bacterium | reverse complement strand
TCTGCAACGAGCGGCCAGCACGGAGTGACGCGCCCTACCGCCAAAAACTTTATGCCAAAAATTTTACTGGTCGAAGACAACGAGATGAATCGCGACATGCTCTCGCGGCGGCTGGAACGCAAGGGCTATGAAGTCGTCATGGCCATTGACGGCGGCCAGGCCGTGGCGATGGCGCAGTCCGAAACGCCGGCGCTCATCCTCATGGACATGAGCCTGCCCGTGTTCGACGGCTGGGAGGCCACGCGCCGCATCAAGGCCGCCCCCGAAACCAAAATGATCCCCGTCATCGCGCTCACCGCGCACGCGATGGCCGGTGACCGCGAGAAATCCCTGGAAGCCGGCTGCGACGACTACGACACCAAGCCGATTGAACTCCCGCGTCTGCTGGAAAAAATGGAAGCGCTGCTGAATCGCAAACCGGCGGCCTAACGGATTGTGTCCAACAACCTCAAGCACGATCTTCGCACGCCGCTCAATCACATCATCGGCTATTGCGAGATGCTGCTCGAAGAGACCGCCGATCTTCCGCAGCACGGGTTTGCCCGCGATCTTGAACGCATCCACTATGCGGGGCGCCGGCTGCTCGTCGTCATCAACGACCTGTTTGATCCGGTCAAATCCGTCGCGTACAAATCCGACCCGCATCTCGTTCACCACGAAATCCGCACGCCGCTCAACCAGATCATCGGCTACGCGGAGATGCTGCAGGAAGAGGCGCGCGAACGGGGTGCCGCCGCCTTCGTCGCGGACTTTGAAAAAATTCTGACCGCCGCGCGCGAGCTTCTGCGGCTCGTGGTCAAAAACTTTTCGGGGCCGGAAATGGAGCTGGGCCGGGCGGAAGCGCCGGCGGACGTCTCCGCCACCGTGTTTCTTCGTCGGGAAAACGCCGCGCCCAACACCGCGGTGTGGTCGAAAAGCCCGCCCGCCCCCGGCTCGCGGAGCGGTTGCATCCTCGCTGCCGACGATGACGCGGAAAACCGCGTCATGCTTGCGCGCCGGCTGGCCCGGCTGGGCTTTCAGGTGACGTTGGTGGAAAACGGACGCCTCGCCCTGGAGGCTTTGCGCGGGGGCGCGTTTGACCTGCTGCTGCTCGACATTCAAATGCCGGAACTCAACGGCTACGAGGTTCTCGAACGCCTCAAGGCTGACCCGGCGTTGCGCGACATCCCCGTCATTGTGCTGTCCGCCTCGGACGAGACTGAGCGCGTCGCGCGCTGCATCGAGATGGGCGCGGAGGATTATCTGCCCAAGCCCTTTGACCCGGTTTTGCTGCAGGCCCGCATCGGAGCCTCGCTGGAAAAGAAGCGTTTGCGCGACCGTGAAGTTTCTTACCTGCGTCAGATCGAGGAGGAAAAACAACGCTCCGATGAGCTGCTGCACATCATTCTCCCGCACGACGTGGCGGCGGAATTGAAGGCGACCAACGCTGTCAAGCCGCGCCGCTTCGAGAATGTCGGCGTGCTGTTTTGCGACATCGTCGCGTTCACTGCCTACTGCGACCAGCACGCGCCCGAGGAAATTCACGCGCACTTGCAGGCGCTGGTGGAGGCGTTTGAAAAACTGGTCGTCGAGCACGGCCTGGAAAAAATCAAGACCATCGGCGATTCGTTCATGGCCACCGCAGGCCTGCTGATGGGGGCGGAAAATCCCGCGCTCAACAGTGTGCGCTGCGGTCTGGCCATGATCGCCGCGTCACAGGTGATGCCGCCGCACTGGCAGATTCGCGTCGGCGTGCACGTCGGTCCGGTCATCGCGGGGGTCGTCGGCCGTCGCAAATATCAATACGACATCTGGGGCGACACGGTGAACACCGCCGCGCGCATGATGCAGGCGGCGACACCGGGCGCGCTGTTTGTGACGGCGGAAACCTGGCAGCAACTCTCCGCACACTGCGAAGGCTCGAGCCAGGGCCGGGCGGATATCAAAGGCAAGGGGGAGCTGGCCCTGCATCGGATCGAACGAATGCGGACGTCATGATTTTTGTCCGGGCACGCGCTGATCTCGTTGAGGCTTGACGCAGCTTCGTGCCGGGATAGCTTGGCCGAAAATGAGCCGGATCAAAAAAGCAACTTTCGTCAGATCCGCTTCGAAAAGCATTCCGTTCGTGACACCCGCCGCATCCACTGCGGAGGTCGTGCAAAGAATGCAGGCGATCCAAGCCACCCTCCCCGGTTCCGACGGGGTGAAATGCTTCAATGAACTTTATCTTGCGGTCACGCTGGCCGTAACCGCCGAGATTGCGAAGTCCAGGGCTTTTGAAGATACGGACTGGATGGAACGCCTCGATATCTGCTTTGCCAATCTGTATTTCGCAGCCCTGGCACTCGCTCAAAAGCAGGGAGTCGGCGCGGCACCGTCGGCGTGGCAACCGCTGTTTCAGAACCGGGCCACCGCGGGCATTGCCCGAATCCAGTTCGCCCTGGCCGGAATGAACGCGCACATCAACCGTGATCTCGTGGCGGCGTTGCTCGAGATGTTTACCGTCGACGGTAAAGCGCCGGGCCTTAACAGCGCGCGCTTTCGGGATTTCAACCGGGTGAATCAGATTCTGGAGCGGGTCGAGACGCAGATGCGACCCGCCTTGCTCGCGGGCACGCCGCTGGCGAAGGGCGGAAACTTTGCACCCTTGGAAGATATAATGGCGATGTGGAGCGTGACGGCGGCGCGACAGGCCGCGTGGAATCATAGTCAGGCCCTCTGGCCGCTGCGGATGGCCAAGCCGTTGCAGCGGGCTTCATTCGGTTCCCTGGATGGATTGACCGAGGTGGCAGGCAAAGGCCTTTTGGTCCGGGTGCTTCGCTAAGCAGCTGCTGCATGACAGGCCAAAGTGCGTAGTTTGGAGAGGCCACTCGGCGAGTTAGTAAGAATCTCTTTGAATTTCGCTGAAATCCCCGCCAACATGCGCGCTCGATTTCTAACATGAAACGCACGCATCATTGCAACGAACTGCGCCCGGCGCACATCAACCAAACCGTCACGCTCTCCGGCTGGGTTCATTCCCGGCGCGATCTTGGCGGCCTCATCTTCATTGACATCCGTGACCGGGAAGGCCGCACGCAGACGGTGTTCGATCCGTCGGTCTTGTCGCCGGAACGCTATGAGCAGGCCGCCGCGCTGCGCAGCGAATGTGTGGTGAGCATCACCGGCCGCGTGCGCCACCGTCCCGAGGGAACGAACAATGCCAAAATTCCCACCGGCGAAATCGAATTGATGGCCCAGTCGTTTGAAGTGTTGAACATGGCGGAAGTGCTGCCGTTTCCGGTGGACGATCCCGAAGTCGCGAACAAGGTCAACGAGGAGTTGCGCCTGCAATACCGCTACCTCGATCTGCGCCGACCCGAGATGGCGCGCAATCTTCGCGTGCGTTCCAAAGTTGCCATCGCGGCGCGCAGCTTCATGGA
>JANPGB010000687.1:0-6816 GCA_031423695.1 Verrucomicrobiota bacterium | reverse complement strand
CGCCGATTTCAACGGCCCGCGCACCGACCTCAGCTACGTTTACAGCGAGATGGATAATTTCATCTTCGGCAACAACTGCGCCACGCCATTCGCCCGCGCGGCCATCGGCGGGCCGGATCAACTCCGCCAGCGCGTGGCCTTCGCACTCAGCCAGATTTGCGTCGTATCGCGGCGTGATGCGAATCTGGAAAACCGCCCGCTCGGCGTCGCGGACTTCTACGACATCTTCGTGCGGAACGCCTTTGGTAACTACCGCGACGTGCTGCGTGAAGTCGGCTTTCATCCGGTGATGGGCCGCTACCTCAGTCACATCGGCAACCAGAAAGCACGGCCCGAGATCAACCAGTATCCGGATGAAAATTTCGCCCGCGAAGTGCAGCAGCTCTTCAGCATCGGCCTGTGGGAATTGAATCCCGACGGCACGCGCCAGCTCGACGCCTTCGGCCAACCCATCCCGACGTATGGCAACGCGCAGATCACCGAGTTTGCGCGCGTGTTCACGGGTCTTTGGTTCGGCGGACAGACCTGGGGCAATGGCGGCTGGAACGACGAGGACAGTTCCGTGCCGATGCAGATGTGGGCGGAGAAGCACGACTTCGGCGCGAAGACCCTGCTGAAGGGTTTCACGATTCCCGCCCGCACTGCCACGGTTGAAAACGGCGTGCGCGACGTGGACGATGCGCTCCGTAATCTCTTCGAACATCCGAACTGCGGACCGTTCATCGGCAGACAACTGATCCAATTTCTCGTCACAAGCAATCCCTCCAGCAACTACGTCGCGCGCGTGGCCGCCAAGTTCGCGAACGACGGTGCAGGCAAACGCGGCAATCTCGCCGTCGTGGTGAAGGCAATCCTGCTGGATGAAGAAGCTCGTGACGCTCGCTGGTCGGTGGGGGCGCCGGCGTTCGGACGCTTGAAGGAACCGGTGCAGCGCGCGCTGGCCATCGCCCGCGCCGGACATTTGGAACGTCACACCAATCTGCTCTGGTGGACGTGGGGCGAGTTCAGCGCCGCTGCTTTTCAGGAACCGACCTATTCGCCGAGCGTGTTCAACTTTTTCCGGCCCGGCTACCAGCCGCCCGGCCTGCTCACGGCGAGCGGCCTGGTCGGCCCGGCGTTCCAGATCACCGACAGCTATTCGAGCATTTCGTTTCCGAACAAGCTGTGGGAAATCACGCAGACCGGCCTGACCCATTACAGCGATTACGCGTTCGCGCCGGATTATGCCGAGCTCGTCCCGCTCGCTGCCGACGCGGGCGCGCTGGTGGATCAGGCCAACCTGCTGTTCTGCGGTGGCGCGATGACCGCGGCGACGCGTGACGCGATTCTCAACACCGTGCAATCCATACCCGCCTATGACGCCCTGCTGCGCACGCGCCTCGCCGTCTATCTCGCCGCCACTTGTCCGGAAGGAGCGGTGCAGAGATGAAAATTTTCCTATGAGCAAACCCCTCTCACGCCGCACCTTTCTGCGCCAGTTGAATTGCGCCGCCGTCGGCTCGTCGGCGCTTCTCAATACCTTGCTCAATCTCAAGCTCGCCAACACCGTCGCTGCGCAAACCGTGCCCAACAATAACAACAAGGCGCTCGTCTGTTTGTTCCTAAGCGGTGGCTGCGATTCGTTCAACGTCCTCGTGCCGTGGGAACAGACGCGCTACAACACCTACGCCATCACGCGTGGCGCGTTCGGCTCCGACGGCGGCCTGGCGCTGGATCGTAATGCACTCCGGCAGTTGGCCGCCCCTGCGAATGATTTCGCGCTGCATCCCTCGTGTGAAAATTTGCAAGCAATGGCGAACGGCACGAACACCGGCAATCCACGCGGCGCGTTCCTCGGCAAGCAGCGGCTCGCCTTCGTCTCCAACGTCGGCACGCTCATCCAGCCCGTCACCAAGGCGCAGTTCAACGCGTGGGAGAACGGCAACAACGCCGCGCTGCCCGTGCCCAAGGCGCTGTTCTCGCACAGTGACCAGATCGAGCAATGGCAGACCGCCGTGCCGCAGGGGCAGGCGCAGTTGAGCGGCTGGGCTGGCCGGTGCGCGGACATGATCAACAGCTACTACAACAACGCCGCGCTGACCTCGATGAGCATTTCGCTCGGCGGCAACAACGTCTTCCAGGTCGGCAACACCACGCAGCAGTTTGTCGTCACGCCGTCGGGCGCGCTGTCCTTCGAGGGCGACACCGGCGGCGTCACCAACAATCCGCTCCAGTTCAAAAACTCCGCGCTCCGCAGCACGCTGGATCAGCATTACACCAACCTGCTCACGGAAAGTTTTTCGCAGCTCACCAAACAGAGCGACAGCGCGCAACTGCTGTTTCAAACGCAGTTCAGCTCCGCCAACGCCCAGCTTGGCGCGTCGGTGGACGCGCTGTTTCCCCCGAATAATTACCTGGCCACCACGCTCAAGGCGGTGGTGAAGACGATCAAGATTCGCGCGCAACTGGGGCTGAAGCGGCAGACGTTCTTTGTGAACTACGGCGGCTGGGATCATCACGGCGAGTTGCTCAACACCGAGGCGGGCATGTTGGCCACGCTCGACACTGCCATCGGTGCGTATCAGCAGGCATTGGAAATGTTGGGCCTGCAGGACGAGGTGATCTCGTTCACGGCGTCGGACTTTGGCCGCACGCTGCGCTCGAACGGGCGCGGCACGGATCACGCCTGGGGTGCGAACGCGATGGTGTTCGGCGGCAAGGTGGACGGCGGAAAGATCTTCGGCACCTATCCCGACCTCACGCTCGACGGCCCGGACGACGTGGGCCGGGGCGGGCGACTGCTGCCGAGCACTTCGGTGGATGCCTACTTCGCAGAACTGCTCCGTTGGTTTGGCGTGTCTTCAGGCAACATGAGCTACGTGCTGCCAAACGTGGCGAACTTCTGGAATCCAAATTCACTGAATGGACCGCTGGGATTCGTGCTGCCGTGAAAATAATGAGTAAAGTTTTCACAGGCCTTTCCTTCGACGCGTGGGTTCGACACCTGTTCGACCATCCCGTCACTGAACCAGCGTGGCACTGGGATGAGGATGCTGACTCCGCTGAGTTGCCGCCGCAGCTTGTCGTTGCCTACGCCACCGAGCTGTTTCAGCACGCTGGGAATTTGCTGGCATCCTACACGGACGCCCAGGCCAATCAGGGGCTTTGGTTTCTCATCAGCGAAGGCAATTCACCGCTTTATGCCCTCAATGACGCGTCCGTTCCATTGGAGCAGCGAGTGAATTGCATTCGTTCCATCACGACTTTATTCGAGCAGTATTTCGTTCCCCGATGCACTCAACACCTGTCGCACCTGAATGAAACGGAACCTGGAACGGGAGCGCTTAACATGGTCTGTTACATGTGGTGGGACATTTTCCCGTTGTGCGGTCAGCCAGAAGATGCCGCCAGACGTGAGATTGATGAGGCGTGCCTTTCCGTCATGAAAACAACTTTACAACTTCCGTCGCTTGCGTGTCAGGAGAGTGCCTTACACGGCCTTGGTCATTGGGGACTCCATTACCAGGAGCATTGCCAGAGCATCATCTCTGCATTCACACAACGGCATCAAGATTTGTGCCCGAGGTTGGCCAAGTATGCTGCACTGGCCAAAGATAGACATGTCCTGTAAAAGCTGATGAAGCGCATTCTTATCTTCCTGCTCTTGTGCGGCGCGGTGGTGGTCTGGTTTTTCCTTTGTTCTTCGCACAAGCCCCCTTCTCCAAGTGTTGTCGTCTCAGGCCAACCCGGCAGCAACATCGCCATCACCCTTTCACCCGCCGCCAAGTCCGGCCAACCAGCGCAGCTAGTCGGCGAAACCATCCTGCGCGATTACGCCGACCCCAAACTTCCGCCGGAGAACGATCTCACCTTGATCTCGCGTCTGATGGACAATTTCACCCTGCTTGTAAAGTCGGCGGCAGATCGTCCTCTGAGCGCGAACGAAGACTGGGCGGCGGCGTTTCGCGGCATGAATCCGGCGCATGAACGTTTTCTCCCCGACCAAAGCATCGCGTTGAATGGGCAAGGCCAATTGGTGGATCGCTGGGGGTCGCCGCTCTTCTTCCACGCCCTCGGCGAGAAACGCTTTGAACTTCGCTCCGCCGGGCCGGACAAAAAACTCTGGACGGCGGACGACCTGCACCGCAACGCCGACGGTTCCTTTCGGCGCGGCGCGGATTTGAATCCTCCCAGTTTGGTGGATGATGCCAGCCGACGCACCCGATAAACGCGTCGCCCGTCAAAGCACCGCTTTCAAATCCGTCACGAACGCATCCACGTCTGCTTCGGTCGTGTCCCACGCGCACATCAGGCGGCAGCCGCCTTGGCCGATGAAAGTGTAGAACAGCCAGCCACGTTTCCACATCGCCTCCACGACGTGCTGCGGCATTTCCGCGAAGACGGCATTAGCTTGGCGGGGGAAAAGAATTTTAATCCCCGGCAGCGCGCGCAGTTGCGTCTCCAAGTGGTCGGCCATCGCGTTCGCCTGGCCGGCGTGCCGCAGCCACGCGCCCTCCTTGAGCAAGCCGACCCACGGCGCGGACAGGTAACGCATCTTGGAGGCGAGTTGTCCGGCCTGCTTGCAGCGGTAGTCAAATTCCTCCGCCAGTTTCGCATCGAAGAAAACCACCGCCTCGCCGATGCCGATGCCGTTTTTCGTGCCGCCAAAACACAGCACGTCCACGCCCGCCTGCCAGGTGATCTCCTTGGGCTTCACGCCGAGCGACGCCACCGCGTTTGCGAACCGCGCGCCGTCCATGTGGATGCGCAGGCCCAGGGATTTGGTCACGGCCCAGATGGCTTTGATTTCTTCGGGCGTATAGACCGTGCCGACTTCGGTGGATTGCGTGAGGCTCAGGGCGCGCGGCTTGGGATAATGAATATCCGACCGGCGTTTCACCATCCGCTCGATACTGTCCGGCGTGATTTTTCCGTTCATGCCCGGCACCGTGAGCATCTTGGTGCCGTTGGAAAAAAATTCCGGCGCGCCGCACTCGTCGGTTTCCACATGCGCGAGTTCGTGGCAGAGGATGCTGTGATACGACTGGCACAACGACGCCAGCGCAAGCGAATTGGCGGACGTGCCGTTGAACACGAAGAACACCTCGCAGCGCGTCTCGAAGATGTCGCGGATAAGATTGGCGGCTTCCTCGGTCCACGGATCGTTGCCATAAGCGGGAACATGGCCGGTGTTCGCCTGCGCCATGGCCGCCCACGCTTCGGGACAGATGCCGGCGTAGTTGTCGCTCGCGAATTGTCGTCTGATTTGCAAACCGCCCGCCATGTGAGGATTCCCTTTGCGCACGCTCATGCGCCGGAGCTTAGTTCGTGAAGGGCCGGGGCGAAAGCAGGAAGCGTGAGGCTGTTGACGGCGTTGGTGCAGGGGAGCGCGGCGTTTACGCCGCTTCAACGTGAAAACTCTCGAATATTCTGACGTGCTCGTTGCGCGAACGTGGAAGCGGGCCAAAGCCTGGCCCTGGGGTGGCTACTCGCGAAGAGTCGCTGACAGTTGCGTCTTGAAAGCCGTTACGATTTTTTCGTGCGCGGCGTTTACTTCCACGTCGGTCAAGGTTTTGTCCGCGCCGCGATAGGTGAAGGCGTAGGCGAGGCTCTTCTGTCCTTCTGGCACATGCTTGCCCCGGAAAACGTCAAACAATTCCACGCTCTCCAGATTGGCCGGCTTCGTTTGTTTCACGGCCAGCAGCACGGCGTCGTGCGTGGTGGCTTCCGGCACCATCATGGCCACGTCGCGGCGGCTGGAGGGCAATTGCGGCAGCGGCTTGAACGACTTGGTGGCATTTCGTCTTGCGAGCAGCAAATCCAAATTGAACTCCGCGAGAAATACGGCGTCGCGCAGATCATATTTCTTCGCGAGCGTCGGCAGCAACTGGCCGAGTTCACCGAGCGGCAATTTTCCCCCGAGCGTCACGGCGGCAGATTCGAGAAACAACGCCGTGCTTTGACCACGCTTGCCGAACGCGATGCCGCGCAAGCCAAACTGCTCGAGTAAATCTTCGACCAGCCCCTTGAGATCACTGGCGTCGAACTTGGCGGCGCGTTCGTCGCCGCTCCAGAAGGACACCGCGCGCTGGCCGGTGAGGGCGATGGCGACGCTGCGGTTTTCTTTCGTGACGCCGTTGACGTTGGTGAACACGCGGCCAATCTCGAACAGCGCCACGTCGTGATTTTTCCGGCTGGCGTTGTGGCGAAGAATGTTCAGCAAACCCGGCAGCAGACTGGGCCGCAATACATCCATGTCCGAACTCAGCGGATTGGCGAGCGCCACAATTTCTTCATTCTTAATTCTGCATGCTTCCGTGGCGACGAGCGTCTGCCCCTGCGCTTCGTGCAAGCCCAGGCCGGTCAAGATGCGGCGCACTTCACTGATCTGGTCATAGACGGAATCAAAGGCGTTCGAACCAAGCGCACCGCGTGGCGGGGTGCTGGGAATTTTTTCAATGCCATGGAGCCGGCCGACTTCCTCGATCAAATCCACTTCACGCTTCATGTCCACTCGCCAGGTTGGCACGCGGAATTTCAGCGGCGGCAACGGTGCGTCCGATGGATCATCCACGGGAGTTGGCACACGCGCGGTGGTTTTCAGGCCGAGGCTGTTGAGCATCGCCTCGGCTTGCTCGCGCGGGATTTCGACGCCGAGCAGCGCTTTGATTTTTTCCGGACGCAAAGTGAGCGTCTTCAACTCGGCGGGTTTTGGGTAAACCTCCACGACGCCTCCGGCCAATTGACCGCCGGCGGACTCCAAAATTAATTGCACCGCGCGCGCGCTGGCCCAGTCGCAGATGCCCAGGTCCGCGCCGCGCTCGAAGCGGTAGCTGG
>JANPGB010000686.1:0-5548 GCA_031423695.1 Verrucomicrobiota bacterium | reverse complement strand
TGATGCTTTCAGAAACCGGCCAACCCGTCTTGTCGGATGAAAAGAGGACAGATGAACACGTTTACCATAAAATCCGGCGTTCATTTCTTCCGAACGTTCACAGGCGGTAACGGTTTTTCATGGCTTGTATTTTTCGAGCCTACCTTGAACTTTGATTCCACAGTTAACCCCATGTGGCCCAGAGCGGGCACAAGGTGCAAACAATCTGACACAGCGCCAGATTGTTAGCCAAACTGTTAGCCATCGGCTTTCCGAGACTCCTAATTCGTTGCTGCAACCGCAGTTAGAGCTGGAGGCGAGGGTCGGAATCGAACGAAAATTCGACTGCCGACAAGCGTATTTTCACGTGAATTGTGCGGTTTTGCAAGGGTTTATTGAAGCAACTTCGGGTAACTTACGGTAACTAGAACCTACTCATTTTCCACTTCTACTGGCAGTTTTACTGGCAGTGTGCCAATTGAATCCGCCGGCTGCCCGGACCGGACGAAATCCGCAGGGAGAATTTTCGGGTGGAACGGCCTGGTCCGGGGCGGGTGATAATCTGGCGGCGCGGATGGCGGTTTATTCGGTGAACTGGAAGCCGAATTCACGGTCCTGAATCCAACGGCCTTCGGCGGTCACCCATTCGCCGGCGCTGACGGAGGGGAGCGATCCGAGCACGGTGACGAGGTCGCGGTGGCCCTTGGCCTTGACTTTGAGCACGGCCTAGCCGTTTTCTTCGTTGAAGAAAGTGACGCGCTCGATGAGGCCCGAAAGGGCTTCGGGTTGCGTGGGCGGATGCGGTTTTTGCAACGGGAGGATTTTGGGCGGCGGCGGCGGGCAAGGCCAGACCAAACGAATTGGCAATGGGGAAAAGCTGAAACCCTGAAAGGTGAAAACTGAAATTGGGATAGCAAGGTCACGAACTGACTCAGCGCTCGCCTTCCAGTGCTTCCACGGCGAACATGAACCGGATGAGTTCTTGCAGTTTGCCCCGGCTGGGGCCGTTCAGGCCATCGCCGTAGCGGGAGTCGTAATTCTTCGTCCAATCGGCGGCGAGTTTGTAGCCGTCGCCGGGGTGACAATGGAGGCCGGTGTGGAGCGCCAGACCTTCCTCCACCAGCAGCAGTGGCCAGCAGTGGATGACGCGCACCGGTCCCCATTGCTGGTTCTGGAATTCGTTGTGAAATGCCCGCGCCCGGTCATGCAGGCTCTCCGCCGCCTTTTGGTCGATCTGCTGGAAGAGGCTCTCCCGCGTGGACGCTGTTCCGAGCAGGGCGCGCGTTACGTTCAGCAGGTCGCCGGCTGCGCCCTTGGTCTTGCCCTTGCGGCCCGCCGCGCGGCGAGCGATCCAAAGGCCGAAGGCGGAGAGCCGGCCCGGATGCTCAAACCATTTCTTCAACACCGTCAAACGCGTCAGCGACGCGTTGCCCTGCGTGTCAAGCTCGTGGACGATCTTCAGGATTTTCTCGGGAATGGCGGTGCGCATGATCAGCAGGCTACTTCAGCTTGGCGGGTTTCGCGGCCTTGATTTTTGCCCACCGCAGTTTCGCGGCCGCCGCCATTTCAGTAGGGGCGGCAACGATGATAACCTGCCCCTGGCTGGTCGCCACCGGGTTGGCAAATTCTTCTTCCAGCCGGCCGACGACGTCGGCGATGAAATCGTGAAAACCCCAGCCGATGCCATCGGTCATCTGCTCCACACTCGCCAACCGGTCGCGAAACTTTGGATAAAGCTCCCGCGCCTCGCCCCGCAACAGGGCGGCGAGCTCGTCCAGTGCGGACTCGACGCTGTGGTAGAAGCGTTCATCTATGTCCCCATACTCGTGGGTGAACTTCACACCGTTCTCGACATGGGTCATCAGGAGTTCGGCGGTGCCGGGGAGATTGCCGGTGGCCTTGCGGTAATCGCGGATGGCCTTGCGCGCCTCACCCAGCTTTAATTTTGCCTCGCCTCTCGCGGGAAAGAATTGTTCCGCGATCTTGCGGCGATATTTTTCCAACACCTCGCCGCCGCCCGCCTCGGCCTGACAGCGGGCCTGAATGAAATCACGGTTTTCAGCGGCGGTGTCGTAAAGATCTTTCACCAAGGCCAGCAGGGCGGGCTTGCCCCAGGTGGCGAGGTGTTGGCGGGCCGCGCTCCAGGCGCCCGGCGATTTGGTGGTTGGTTTGGTTTCGTCCGGCATGAATTGAAGGTAACGGGATGACGATGAAGTGGAAAGCGGGAAGCGCCTGCTGTGGCTTCTCGCAACAGATGGGCAGAAGATCCGACTCCCGGACCAAGATGCGCTGGCGGTGGCGAGGACGGGCTGATAATTTTCGGCGCTTTAAATGCCACGCCGCGCGCCCAGACAAAAGATCCATCGTCAGCCTGATACCCACGCCCATGCGGGCAACCATTGCCGCGCGCTGGTGCGGGTGGACGGCACGGGCATCCGGAAGAAAATCAAGAAGGACTACGAGAAGGCGCTGCGCGATCTGGATAATTCGCGGCGGGTGCTCGACCGGTTCCAGCAGACGGATCAGCCGCAGTTCACGCGCTGGTTGAACCGTCACTTCGGGGTGCTGCTGACGGAACTCCGGGAACTCAATCTGAAGATGGCGGGGGATGAGGCCATCATTTTCATGGTGCAGAACGAGGTGATGTTCGGCGGCGGCTCCTACGCCCGGGCCTACAAGCGAGTGATGGAACTGCGGGATAATCCCGAACCCCCGCCACCATCCCCGTCGCCCGGCGGCGAACGGGATCGAGGTCAGTCTGGCGCGGGACCGGACTGGGAAAATCCGGACGAGCCGGACGATCCGCTGAAATCCATTTTCGAGGAGATGTTTGGCGAACTTGGTCCGGAGGAACGCCCCTGGGAAGAGCCCGGGCGTAAAGTTGGGCAGCCGCCCCAAGCCGCCGCGCCGGCGCACGTTTCCAAACGGCTCAAGGAACTTTATCGGGCGGTGGTGCGCCGGTTGCATCCGGACAGTCAGCGGGAAATGACGGCGCAGAAAATGGAATGGTGGCATCAGGCGCAGTCGGCCTACGAAGCGGGCGACGCGGAGCAACTGGAGGTCATCCTGACGCTCTGCGAGATCGCCGAGAGCGGCACGACGGCGCACACGAGCGCCTCGCTGTTGCAGCGGATCACGGCACGGTTGAAAAGTTCGCTGCGCGAGATCAAACGGCAAATCACCCAACGACGGCGGGAGCCGGCGTGGAATTTTTCCGGACGCACGGATCACGCGGCGATGGCGGAGCAGGTGCGGCGGGAGTTGACGGGCGAGTTGATGATGATGCGGCGACGTTGGATGGATACGCAGGAGATGATTGCAAAGTGGAAGGCGGCGGCGGAAAAGCTCAAGCCGCGGCGGCGGAAGGCACCGCCGTTACGGGACGGGAAGTTTCAGTTTTAATGAGGGGCTTTTCGGCGGGTCGCCGAAAAGAACAGGCGGGTCGCCTGTGCCACCGAGGCCGGTGATGTCCGCAGTTCTTGTGACTTGGGTGAAGGGGCGGCGGGGGCTTAAGGTGATGGCGTTCAAAGCCGTTGCGTTCTCAGCGCCGTGTGTAAAAAGCCGGACTTGTTATCCGGCTTTTTGTTTGTACGGATGGCTCCAGCAGGCTGCCCTTCGTCTGACCGGACGGGAAGAAAATGGAGCAAATTTTCGGTTGGACAGGCATTGTCCGGGGCATGTGATAATCTGCCGGCAGGTGCGGACGTTATACGGCGGCGATTTTCCAAACTGCCTCGAACTGGTGACGCCGCAGGATACCACGCTGTGGTTTGGGATCCAGCCAAAGGGCGGGAGGGTGAAAGTGGAAATGTTGTCAGCTGCGCGTGCGGAATCCGCCCAGGAAAAAGATGATCAGGCAGATCAGCAGAAGCAGGCCCAGCCCGCTGCCGCCGATGACGGGACCGCCGAAGTAAAAACCTCCGCCGCCTAACAGAAGCAGAAGAACCAAGATCAGAAGTATTGTGCTCATGGAGCAAAGTAACCCAACGCGGTGCTGGTGCCCATGGGGTCTTCACCCCACACAATTTCCATGACCGAGCAGAGGTAGGGTATCACCCCATACCGGTATCCAGTCCGGCGCGTATCTTACCGCCATGAAGAATCACACAATTGTAACTTGCGTGGCGATGTCCGCCTTGGCGTTGTCCTTTCTGGCAGTCGGTTGCGACCGCCAGGTTTCCAGCGATAAAACCAGCACCGTCAGCAGCGACGGCACGGTTAAAACGAAGGAGAAGACCGTAACGAAGTCATCGGATGGCACTGTAACCAAGACGGAGGAATCCAAAAAGACCACCCCTCCTGAGAAGCCCTAAAAGGGTTTTACCGAGGCTGCCGCCGAGCACGGTCAAGCCGTGGATTTGGTTCGCGGTCGCAAACGTTTTTTTGCCCGTCTGGCGAGGGCCTTGACCTCAAAAAAGGAGGTCTAACGCCCGGCCGCAACTGCCCCGTGCCTACGGAAACATGCCGAGGACAACCGTTCATAATGAAGAGAAAAGCTGAAAGCTGAAATTAGAAATGCGGGAGGATTGGCGACCGAGGGCGGAAGAGAAGATTCTGAAAGGCTGAAGTGCTGAAACAGCTGAAATTCGGAAAGCTGAAATGTCGAAAGCTGAAATGGAAATGCGGGACCGGTGATGTCCCCAGTTCTGGGGACTTTGTGGCGAACGGGTGCGGGACTAATTTGGTGACGTTAGATGGCGTTGCGTTCTCAGCGCCGTGTGTAAAAAGCCGGACTTGTTATCCGGCTTTTTGTTTGTACCCGTGCAGAAATGGTTTGGAAGCAAGTTGTGGCTGGCGAAGGAAGCGGCGAAGGATAGAATGGCTGGTGTGAAGGCGACCGGTAAAAAGACGCGCGAGTTGTCCGTTCTGCTCGGGACTTCCGAGCCGTTCATTGAGGAAGTCTTGCGGAAGTTCATCGGGTTTAGTTTGCGCGCGGACTATGAGTTGAACTTCACCACGCAGGGCTGGGATTTTCAACTGCGGGAGGCCGCGCAAGCCCACGATTACGGTCTGGTGGTGCTGTACATCAACACGATGTATTTCAAAGCTGGCAAGCACAGGATTGTTTGTGACCTCGCGCTGAAACTGATCCGGGAGCTCAAGCAGGATGAAAACAGGATTGTTCTGGTGCTCACATCGTATCGCCCACCGGGATTTGCGACGGCGGCGGAACAAGCGGGCGCGGACGGGATCATCGATGTGCCCTTTACGCTTGCCGTTCTTCGGCAAGCGATTTTAGGTGCCCTGGAGTTACGCGCATGAATGAAGGCCCTTCCGAATGGCGGCCGCAGTTGGGGACGGGCCCATCCCCCAAGCCGGCGCCTCAACCCTGCGACTCGCGCCGTCCCCCGCGCATCGTCTTGATTGATGATGAAGCGTTTATTTTGGAAGCGGTGGGATTGATGCTCGCCCAACATCTCCCCGAAGCCAGGCTGCTGGCCTTCCGCAACCGGGACACGGCGTGGGAGGAATTATTGCGCACGGATCCAGATTTGCTGATCACCGACATGAACAATCACAACGTGCCCGGCCGGACGGAATATCTGGGGATGAGCGGCTGGGACCTGCT
>JANPGB010000685.1:0-6702 GCA_031423695.1 Verrucomicrobiota bacterium | reverse complement strand
CGGCCGGGATGCCCCGCGAGGTGAATGGATTCACGGCCACGACCCATTGCCTGGCTTTCACCGTCTGCGATCCGCAGGTGATGTGCGTCAGCCCGAATGCGGAGAGTTTCAACAACCTTCTACAGCTCGGCTTTAACTGGCCGACGGCGGATGGCATCTATGGCAACCGCTGGCAGCGACTATTTGTGCAACAGTGGCCGGATTTCCTATGGGAAGCCCCGGCAAAAACGTGTGTGTTCGACAGTGTGAACCAGCCGACGCCGTGCGCGATGACTGAGGATGACGGCAGTTGCGAACTTGACTCCTGTGACGGCGCGAGCGGCAACATTTATTATCCGCACCGGCCGATGCGCGAGGCCAGCAACCTGGTCGGCGGCACGCCCGCGCTGCCGTCCGGCCTGTTCAAAAACATTCACACTTACGCGCAGTTGCAGGACGCCTCGCCCGTGGACGGGTTTACCATCCCACCTCCAGCCGGTGCGGGCTACCCGGATTGTCCCGGCGGCGTGCTGACACCAAAAACGGCGGACATGCCTTGGACGCTCTACATGGCCGAGTATCTGTGCGTCTGCGCCGAGGGGACGTTTGGGGCCGATTACGAGGCGGAAGGGGCGAAGGTAAAATGCCCGTCGTAAATCCATTTCCGGTGCGGCGTGGGACGGTGGCATTGGCGGCGGGTCAGGCCGTGCTGCACGCCTTCGGTGGGGTGACGGAAGCTGGCCCGCGTGAATGGCCGGAGTGGGCGCTGGCTTTGAAGGCTCAACGGCTGGCCGGCGAGGCGGGTGTGGGCGACACAGCGGAGCGGATTCTGGGGCCGCTGGGTGGGGATGGGTTCAAGCGCTTTTTCAAGGCGTTGACCGGGCGCGACTGCGGGTGCTCAGTCCGACGGGAAGGATTGAACCGGGAGTTTGGTTATTGAGGACTGCCGGGCCCGGCGGGATCATCGCGGCCCCTCCGCGCCGCCCGCGCCGCGCGTTACAAAACACCCATTCTGCACCTCGTTGTTACCCATTCTAGCCACCTACACCGGGGGCCGCGGTTTGCGGCCTATCTTGCTCGTTCTGCGGCCTATCCTTTTCCATGTAGCGACGCTATTCTGGACGTAAATTCCTGTCCAGCATATTCCTTTGTTTGAAATGAGCTTTGAACATCCGCCGGCAAAGGCCGCAGTTTTTCCAGGGCCTCCTTCGTTTTATTCCGCCCTCTCACTCAATCGCGGTTGCGCCTGTCTCCTTCGTCGCAGGGTTGGGGCAGACGCAGGCCGATGGAGGTAGCGGTCGGCGCGCTTGCGCCGACCCGGCGCCGCGTGGAGCGGCGCAACGACAGCGCGAAAGGTGTGGCTGCTTGAAAAGGGTTCCGGCCCTGAACGGGCCGGTGGGTCGGCGCAAGCGCGCCGACCGCGACCCGACTTGATCGCTTGTCTCGTCGTTGGGATTCCCTGCAACCCTGGGCGCAGGCCAAATCCTCCTTTACACCCGGAGCGAAAAGCCGGAACTTTTCCGCCATGAAAAAACTGGTTGTGCTCCTGGTCGTGCTGGCCGCGGTCCTGGGCATCCTTTGCCCGCCGACCGCCAATGCGCTGGAAAAAAGTTCGGCTTCCTCGTTGACCCAGCCCGGCGCGCAGATGGCGCGAACCCTGTCCGAGATCACCGGCGTGGCCATCTCCCAGCTGCTGGGGGTGGGCGTGGTCGGGGCCATGCAGTATTTCCGCGTCCAGCACGAGGCCGAAAAAGCCCGGCTGCCGTGGTTCGCCAGCCCGTGGTTCTGGGTGCCGGCGTTGCTGGTGGTCGCGGTTTGTTTTCTCAAGGACACGGCCGGCGCGGCGCTGCCCACGGCCGTCAAGAAGCCGCTCGACGTGATCGAAACGGTCGAGCACAAGATCAGCGGCCTGGTCGCCACCGGCGCGTTCGTGCCGATCGCGGTTTCGCTGATGCATGACGTCGGGCGGAGCGGTTCCTCGTTCAGTTCGCTCGGTTTTGCGGCGCTGGATTTCCACTGGCTGTCCAACCTCCTCATGACCCCCGTGGCAATGATCCTGTTCTTTGTTGTGTTCCTCGCCTCCAACGCCATCAACATCCTCATCCTGCTCAGTCCGTTCACGGTGGTGGACGCCGCGCTGAAAGGTTTCCGAACCACGATTCTCGCCAGCGTGGTGGCCAGCGCGTATGCCAATCCCTGGCTCGGCGCGGCGTGGGCGTTGGTGGTCGTGGTCATCTCCTATTTCATCGCCGGCTGGTCGTTCCGCCTCTCGCACTTCGGCATGGAGTTCATCTGGGATTACGCCACCTTCCGCAGCCGCCGCTTCACCCCGGACGCCCAGGAGAATAAGCTCTTTCTCAGCCGCAAGATCAACAGCGTACCGGCTCGCACCTATGGAAAATTGTCCCGCGACGGGCAGGGCAATCTGGTCCTCAGTTATCGTCCATGGCTCGTCCTTCCGCGGCGCACCATGACGCTGCCCGCCGGAAACTATGAAGCCGGTCATGGTTTATTTTACTCGGAGATTTTGCGCGTCGAAGCCGGCGCCGCCAAGACCATGATCCTGCTGCCGCCACGCTATCAGGGACACGAAAGTCAACTAGTGAAGATCTATGCGCTAACCGGCTCCCGCGAAGTGGGCCTGCGCGCGGCGTGGTCGTGGCTCAAGAATATGCTGCGGGGCGGAGCCGCCACGCAGACGGCTTGATCCCGAGCACCGGATTTTCTCAGCCTATCGCCGCGGTTGAAATCCAACTGCCGGCTTTGACACGAAGGCCGAAGTAGCGTGGCTACGCCGCAAGCGTAGCGCAGGTTGGTAACCTGCGGTGTTGTCGACTGGCAGTCGGCAGGGCTGCGGCCCGGAAGTCGGCGGCAAAACTTTCCGCGGCGCGTGGCGACGAATCTTGCCCGGCGGATTGCCAATCCGCGGCACAGCAGACTACCAGTCTGCGCTACCCCATCGCCGACGCCACCAGCCTCCACCCCGCTCAAGTTCAGAGTTCGGCTTTAACCCGGGCCGCGCGGGTGCTTCAGGAGGGTTGGACAGCCTTGTCTGCAAGTTCCGGGTGGCGGCAAGGGTTCGCGCGGACAAAGCTGTCCGCGCTCCTTGGGTTGAGGTTGGCGCGCCATGCCCTCGCGTTAATCCCCCTCCCAGCGCACCGGCACCGCCGCCTGCGGTGAGAGAAAATAGAGCCAGCATTGAGTGACCGGCTTTGCGTGAATCCGCGCCAGGGCCAGCGCGTAGAGCTGCAGTTGCGGCTGGTATTTTATCACATGGCCGGCCAGTTCGGCCCGGCTCACATTGTCGGTCTTGAAATCCACCAGCCAGATTTCTTTTTCCCCGATCACCGCCAGATCCGCCACGCCTTGCACGACGACAAATTCATCCGCCAACCCGGCCGCCACCGGCCGGCCGGTCACGCCGGAAATCTCCGACAGTGAGAATCGCGCCGTGAACGCCAGCTCGCGGCGGACTTCCGCCGGCCGGGCGCAAATCGCGCGACCGAGTTCCGACTGCCAGAACGCCGCCAGCGCGGGGAAGTCCAGCACCCGGATCTGCTCGGCCGACAAGACGCCGGCCTGCTCCAACCGCTGCGCTTGAAGCGCGAGCGCCGCGGCATCACCGGCCGTTTCGAGCGCGACGAACTGCAAAAACTTGTGATGCGCCGTGCCGGTTTCCGCCGCCGCATTTTTGTTGCGGCTGGTTTTGAAAGCCGGGGCCGTCCATGGTTGCGCGTCCTCCTCATCCTGCTCCGCTGCCTCCCGCCGTAGCGTTGAGACGGACACCTTCGCCGCCTGTTCGCTCGCGGCAGCGAACGGATATTGCCCGGTCAACCGCCGCTCCAGCGCCCGCCATCCGGCCGCGTCCGTTGCGAACGCCGCCGCGTCCAAATCCGCCCCGGTAGGCGCGGTTTCCGCCGCGACCAAGCGGGAGGAATCAAAAATCTCCCATCGCACCAACTCCGTCTGACCGGCGCGGCTGGTAGAGCGCGTCACTCCGTGCGCGCCGTGTTCGCCACACGCCCCCCCGGCCGGCAGAGGACTGCCCGCCCTACCATCAGGCGCGGATTCCTGGGCGCAATTCCCGGCGAACCACATGCCCAGCCAGTCCGCAAAACTTCGCGCTGCCAGCAGGTTCGCAGTGGAGGTGCGGCCGGGATCATTCCACTGCTCATCAAACTTCTTCTCCGTCACGCTGGCCGTCAGGATCAGCGTGTCCCGCGCGCGCGTCACGGCCACATAGAGGAGTCGCAGCTCTTCGCCGAGCGACTCGAGTTTTTGCCGGCGGCGCGCGAGCCAGTGGGGCAGGCTGGGATAACGGCGCTCGCTCTGCGGCGGTTTGATTCTCGGGCAGAGGCCGAATTTTTCGTCCAGCAGGATGTCCGCGTTCAGGTCCGCGACGTTGAAGCCCTTGCCGAGATTGGCAACCACGACGACCGGGAATTCCAGCCCCTTGCTCTGGTGGATGCTCATCAGGCGGACGGCATTTTCGCCGGTCACCGCCGCCACCTCCGGCTCCAGCTCCGCGGCCTGCTGCGCCTCCACGAATCTGAGGAACCGGAAGAGTCCCTGGCGCTGAAACTGATCGAACTGCTGCGCGAGGTTGAGCCAGCGCTGGACGTTGGCCCGCCGCTGCTCGCCGCGCGGTTGGGTGAGCAACCCCTCCGCGTAAAGCGTTTCCCGCAGCACCGCCTCGAGACAGCGTGACAACGAAACCTGCCGCACCAGCCTTCGCCAGCGACGGTAACGGCGCAGGAACACATCCACTTTTTCAAACGTGTTCGCATCGCCGCAGGGTTCCGGACTTTGGAATTTGGGATTTGGACTTTGAATTTCATGCCAGCGCAGCAAGGCCGTCCAAAACGGAACTTTAGCGGCCGCGAGCCGGATCACGGCGAGCTCCTCCGCCCGCAAGCCGACGAGCGGCGAATGCAGCACCGCCAGCACCGGCAGATCCTGCAGCGGATTGTCGAGCGCGCGCAGCAGGCACAGGAGGTCGGAAATTTCCAGGCTCGCGAAGAATCCGCCGCGCGCCACGAGCAGCGGCACGCCCAGCCGCGAAAACTCCTTGGCGAACACGTCCGCCTTGGGGCCGGGCGACCGCAGCAGCACCGCCATGTCGCTCCAGTCCACCACGCGAAAGGCCTTCAGGCTCTCGTCCCAGATCTGGTGGGATTCGATTTTTAGATCGCGCAGCCGCAGCGCCACCAGCTGCGCCTCCTGGTTGGCGTCTTCCAGATCCGCGAGCTCGCTGACGCCCGGCGCCGCGTCCGGGTCGGGCTCCGGCTCTCCGCCTTTGAGCCGCAACTGCAGTTCCACGCGCGGCTGGCCCGCCACCACACCCAGCGTCTGCCGCTCGGTCGGCGCGCCGAAACGCAGCATCGCCTGCTCGTCGTAGGTGAGCCCGCCGGCCTCGCGCCGCATCAGCAATGTGAAGAGGGAATTGGCGAAGTCGAGCACCCCGGCGCGGCTGCGGAAGTTTTCCGTCAGCGGAATCATCAACCCGCCCCCACCGCTCCATGTCTCGGCGTAGTTCTGGAAAATATGCGGGTTGGCCAGGCGGAAGCGGTAGATGCTCTGCTTCACGTCCCCGACGAGGAAACGGTTGCCCGGTGCCGGAGCTCCGCCTTCAGCCGCAGCGCCGGACCCGGCGCGGCTCAGCGCCTCGATGATTTTGTCCTGCGCAGCGTTGATGTCCTGGTATTCGTCCACGAAAATGAAGCGCAGTTTTTTGCGCCACTCGGTGGCGGTTGCGGTCGGCTGTTTCGTTGCGCTGTCCCACAAGAGCCGGAGCGTGTGCTGTTCGAGATCGTGAAAGTCCAGCGCGCCGAGCTCGCGTTTGGCCTCGGCAAACTCACGGCTGAAATCCTCCGCCAGCCGCAGCAGCGCCTGCATGTGGGTGCGCGACCAGTTCCAATCGTCCGTGAGCGGGTCGCTGGCGTTCGCGGTGTTGACCAGTGAAAATAGAAATTCCGCCTCGCCAAAGAGGTCCGCGAGCGGATCCAAGAGCTTGCCCTTCTTGCCGTAGGGGCAGGTGGCTGGAACCGCCAGCAGCCCGGCCAGCAGGGTGGCGGCGGCCTCTTCGCTGCGCAGCCACGTCACCGCCTTGGCGGCGAGTTCATTTCCCGCCGTGCGCGGTTGAAGGAACACCAGGGCGCTTTCCTTCCATTCCGCCAGCGCTTCACTGAACCATCCGCGCCACTGCGCCGGCTCGGGTGACTCGAACATTTCGATCTGTCCGCGAAACCACGCGGCCGGATCGGGCAGCGTCTGCGTGTAGTGGTACAGCTTGAACACGAGCGCGCGGACGGGTTTGTCCCAGCCGCGGCCCTGAGTCTGAATCAATCCCTGCACCGCGGCGGCCAAGGTGTCGCCGCCGGCGTAATGGGTTTTGAAAATCCGGTCGAGCGTTTCATCGGCCAGCAGCCGCGCCTCCTCCGCCGGCAGCACGGTGAGCAGCGGATCCAGTTCCAGTTCGTAA
This sequence comes from Verrucomicrobiota bacterium, assembly GCA_031423695.1. Classification (GTDB taxonomy): domain Bacteria; phylum Verrucomicrobiota; class Verrucomicrobiia; order Limisphaerales; family CAIQOK01; genus CAIQOK01. Next base: position 242 of record JANPGB010000685.1, on the reverse strand, counting down.
AAATGCTGGCGCACCAGCTTGAGGCAGAAACCGTGGAGCGTGCCGATGGGCGCGGTGTCGAACAGCGCCAGCTGCTTTTCCAGGTGGGCGTGGTCCGGGGTGCGGGTCAGTTCCTCCTCGATGCGGATCCGGATGCGCTGCCGCATCTCCGCCGCCGCCGCCTCGGTGAAGGTGACCAGCAAAATTTCGTCGAGCGACACCGGCGGCGTCTCGGCGAGCAGCAGGTTCAGGCAGCGCTCCAC
>JANPGB010000684.1:0-2478 GCA_031423695.1 Verrucomicrobiota bacterium | reverse complement strand
ATTCATGAACTCGCCATTGCTTGAGCCATCATTACATCGCAGGGCTGCCGCTAACCTCGCCCGAACGACTTCAGCGCGGCTCGCCATTCTGTCACTTACCCTGGCTTGCGTCACGTCCGCTGAAGCCGCTGATCAACCTCAGTGGGGACACGCCTGGACACGGAACATGACCTCCACCGAACGCGGCCTGCCGGATTCCTTCGACCCGCGCGCGCAACGGAACATCAAGTGGTCTGCGAAGATCGGAACCGAAACGCATTCCACGCCGATCATTTCCGGAGGACGCGTCTATCTCGGCACGAACAACGGCGAGCCGCGCGATCCCAAACATCAGGGCGATCGTGGCGTGCTCATGTGCTTCAACGAAACCGACGGCCAGCTGCTCTGGCAGCTCGTCGTGCCCAAGCGCGAGGAAGATCCTTATCACGACTGGCCCAAGTGCGGCATCTCCTCGCCCGCGACCGTCGAAGGAGACCGCGTTTACATCGTGGATAACCGAGGCGTGGTCCTGTGCCTCGACGCACGCGGCATGGCCAGCGGGAACGACGGCCCGTTCCACGATGAAGGTGCTTACATGACGCCACGCGGCACAAACGCCCCGGCACAAACGCTCGCGCCCGGACCGCATGACGCAGACATACTCTGGGCGCTCGACCTCACGAAAGAAGCCGGCATCTGGTCCCACGACGCAGCGCACAGCTCGATTCTCATTCGTGGCGATCATCTCTATCTGAACTCCGGCACTGGCGTGGACAACACGCACAAAAAGATCCGCACGCCGGACGCCCCGAGCCTCGTCGTCGTGGACAAGCGGACGGGAAAACTGATCGCACGCGACCGGCTCGGCATCGCGCCCAACATCTTTCACTGCACCTGGTCCTCCCCTTCCCTCGCGACGGTGAACGGGCTTGAACAAATCTTCTTCGCCGCCGGCAACGGAGTGGTTTATTCGTTCGAACCGCTCCGCAAATCATCGTCCGCCGGCGAGGTCGCCACGCTGCAAACGATCTGGCAGTTCGACTTTGATCCCGCCGCGCCGAAGGAAAACATCCATCGCTACAGCACCAACCGCCGCGAAAGCCCGAGCAACATCTACGGCATGCCGCTCTTCCACGAGAACCGCGTCTATGTCGCGGGTGGTGGCGATATCTTCTGGGGCAAGAACGAGGCGTGGCTGAAGTGCATCGACGTCACGAAGAGCGGCAACATCACAACCAACAGGCTCGTCTGGTCCTACACGCTCGACAAGCACGTCATGTCCACGCCTGCGGTTCACGACGGCCTGGTCTTCATCGCGGATTGCGGACGCAAGTTCCATTGCCTGGACGCCAGAACCGGCACCGCGCTGTGGACGCACGACATCAAGGGCGAAGTCTGGGCGTCGCCGATGGTGGCGGACGGGAAGGTTTATCTCGGCACTCGCAGCGGCCAGTTCCTCGTCTTCGCCGCCAGCCGCGAGAAGAAAGTTTTCAGCGAGATCGAACTCGGCAGTCCGATCAGCGCCACTGTCACGCCAGCCAACGGCACGCTCTACGTCGCGACGATGACCCATCTTTACGCCGTGAAAAAAGCCGCGCCGTAAACGCACTCGTGTTTTCCGCCGGGCCGTGTCGCACTTCCGGCGCCGCCTGCCCTCACCCCCTGGGATTTTTTCCCCGCAGCCCATGTTACCTTTATGAACCAGCCCACCATCGCCCAAAAAGCCCCGTTTCCCGTCAACGTCCAAGCCGGCCAGACCTACTCCTGGTGTTCCTGCGGCCTGAGCAAGAATCAGCCGATGTGCGACGGATCGCACAAAGGCACGGGGTTTGCGCCCACGCGCTACACCGCCGAGAAAGACGGCACCGTTTACTTTTGCGGCTGCAAGCACAGCGCCAACGGTGCGCTCTGCGACGGCAGCCACGCCAAGCTCTGACCGGCCGCGGTGCGACCGCGCACCCGTTGCGCCCGTGATGGGCGGGTTCATGTCTCCTTCTGACTGTGGGGCGCAGGCCCGCCGCGCTTTCTTTGTCCGGAAGAATTCGCTTCGCTTCCGCCCTCTCCCCTGCCCCATGAAACACCCCGTCCCGTTCTCCCGCCGCTCGTTCCTCCAAACCTCCGCCGCCGGCCTCGGCGCGCTCGCTCTCCCGCAAATCCTCCCGTCGCGCGTCTACGGCGCGGCCCATCGCAAGCTGAACGTCGCGGTCATCGGTTGCGGCAACCGCAGCCGCCAGCTGATCCCCTCCATCCTCCAGGAGGGCGACAACATTGTCGCGCTCTGCGACGTAAATCAGAGCCAGATCGAGCTGCGCCGGAGCGGCAATGTCGGAGGGAAAAAAGGCGCCGGTGCCGTCGACGTGGTCGCGGGCCTCGCGAAAGCAAAAATCTTCGAAGACTACCGCAAGCTCCTCGAAACCGAAAAAACCCTCGACGCCGTCATCATCTCCGCCCGCCAAAACTGGCACCTCGCGATGACGAAGCTCGCGATGCAGGCGGGCA
>JANPGB010000683.1:0-3505 GCA_031423695.1 Verrucomicrobiota bacterium | reverse complement strand
TGTGGCGGGATGCAAAATGGGCAAAGCACGCGCTCTCGCTCGGAAACCAAGTGGTGATGGCCACCACGACTCACACCATCATGGTGGCGGTCTTCGGAAGGCCGCCCTCCTGGATTTCATCCCAGCCGATCAGCCGGCGGTTTTTGGATTCCAGGAAAGTTGCGATGCGCCGGACGAACCAGCTCTGCAACTCTTCCTCATTTTGAAGGTGTTCGCGTCGCATCACGGCTTGGGCGAAGGGCGAGTTTTTCCACTGCGTCTTCGGGGCTTCATCGCCGCCGATGTGAATAAACTTTGAAGGGAACAATTCACAAACTTCGGTGAGCACGTCTTCGAGAAAACGGAAGGTCTCCTCCTTGGGTGCGAAGGTGTACGGCTGCACGCCCCAATGGGTCACAACGCGCGGCGCATATTCGGCAATGTCGTCGTTGCCGAATTGCGGATACGAAGCGATGGCTGCCGCCGCATGGCCGGGCATTTCGATTTCCGGGACAACGGTGATGTGAAGTGAAGCAGCGTAAGCCACCACCTCTTTGATCTCTGCCTGAGTGTAAAAACCGCCGTGGCGTTGGCCATCATCTGAATTACGATTCCCGTAAGGCGGCGAGGAATCGCGCCAGGCTCCAATCTCGGTGAGCTTTGGATATTTTTTAATTTCGATGCGCCAACCTTGATCCTCCGCCAGATGCCAGTGAAACGTGTTGAGCTTGTGCAGCGCCATCAAGTCGAGCATCCGCTTCACGTCCTCGACCTTGAAGAAATGGCGGCCCACGTCCAGCATCATGCCGCGCCAGGGGAAGCGTGGCTGATCGGTTATTTGGATACAGGGAATTTCCCAATCCACTCCCCGAACAAGTTTTGCCGCGAACACTTCGGGCGGCAGAAGTTGTAACAAAGTCTGTACGCCGTAAAAAAAACCGGCTGCCCCATTGGCGCGAATGACGACGGAGTTGCTGGCGGCGAGCAGTTCGTAGCCCTCCGCTCCGAGCGCAGGATATGCTTCCCGGCTGGTGAACAATACCGTGTCGTCAGTTCGTTCCTGATTCGCGTCGGCCTTGACCCTGACCGGGAACTGATTTCCGATGGGCGGCCGGAGATGGCTGGCGAGATAATCTGCCGCCGCGCGCGACTCTTGGTTGGAGAGGATTTCCGTTTTTGATCCAAAATGGAAGGTGCCATCCCGCCGCTCCAGCTTTTGTGGAAGTGGAATGAGGGCGGTCTCGCGGGTGCCAGCGGTAAGCAAACTGGCCGCGAGCAAAGAAAGCAGAGTTGTCAGTCCAAGTGTTTTCACCCAGCAATCAGGTTGGACTGGCTCCGGCGATGCCGAGCGGCTTCATGGTTTTCCAAAGACCGCGTGTGAAGTCTGGAACCACGACGGGCATGCTGCCGCTGGCCACGGAGCGAGTGGTCAGTTCGAGAATGGAACTCCAACTGGCAGCGTCATAAACCACGCTGTCCGGAGTGATCCCCTGGCGGATGCAATCGAGGTGACGCCAGTTCACGATATAATCCATGCCGCCATGACCTGAACCCGCCGCCCGGCTTTCGAGTTTTTTCCAGAGCGGATGGGTGAATTTCTCGCGCATGATGGCCATGTCTTTTTCATCAAGCCATTCGTGCGAGCTGCCGGCACGGAGACCGTATTTTTTTGGATAAGCCGTGGCGAGCCGGGCGGGATAGTCGAAGAAGCTGGCGTCGGTGCCGTTCAATCCGTTGATACGACTGTAGGGGCGTGGAGTGACGACATCGTGTTGGATCATGATTGTGCGACCAAGCTCGGTCTTGATGATCGAAGTGTTCATGTCGCCGCAGACGTATTTCTCGCCCGCATGACGGCCACCGTTGGGTTTTTGCTCGTTGAGTACCTTGGTGAGAGACTTTTCGGGAGAACTCATGGAGACCAGGAATTTGAACTGGTCGCCGCGTCCAATGCCGAGGTATTGCGCGACCGGTCCCAAGCCGTGCGTGGGATAAAGATTGCCGTTGTGGGTTTTGTGATATTCGCGCCGCCAATCGCCTTCTGAACCGAGGCTGAACAGCACTCCCCGCAATTCATGGAGGTAGGCGCACTCGGCATGGGTCAACTCGCCGAACACCCCTTCACGCGCCATGTTGAGCACGAACAATTCATTCTCGCCGTAGCAACAGTTCTCGAGCATCACGCAATGGCGCTGGGTGCGTTCACTGGTGTTCACAAGGTTCCAACATTCTTCCAAGGTGACAGCGGCGGATACTTCCACAAAGGCGTGCTTGCCGTGTTCCATCGAACGCAGACACATGGGGACGTGCCATTCCCAAGGAGTGGCGATGTAAACCACATCGAGGTCTTCGCGCTCGACCATTTTTTCCCAGATGGTTTCATTGCCGCTGTAAACGGCGGGGCGTCGGCCATATTTCTTTTCGACCGCATTCGCAGCGCTGTTCGAGCGGTCATCACGCTTGTCGCACACGGCGACGACTTCCGCGAACTCGATGTTCAGCGCGGCACTGACGTGCGCCATGCCCCGGCTCAAGCCAATGACGGCGACGCGAATTTTTTCGAGCGGTTTGGTGGTGAGGTTGTGAACGGGCTTCTGCCCAAGCGGCCGAGGGGCAGCCGGCGGGACTGAAGCGTGGAGACTGCCGGCGCCTTCCGGTGTCGCCGCGCAGCCGGGCGAGCCAGCTACCACGGTGGCTCCAAGGCCAGTCAAGGCGATGGCTTTTAGAAAATCTCTACGAGATGATTTGGTGGAGTTCATGTGATTTGTTCGGTGTGATTTCGAGGTTTCTATGCAGTTCCTTAAGGCGCAGGCGTGGTTTTGGGCGAATGACCCGGCAGCCAGAGACCGGTGGGATTTTCAATGCTGCCCGCCGGACGGACACCGGGTCCGGTGTTGGTGACGCCAAGATCGCCGTCCATCCTGGCGATGAGTTCCTGAAGATGTTTCACCACCTCGGGATGTTTGGCGGACACATCGGTATGCTCACCGATTTCATTGTCGAGATTGAAAAGCATGGGGGCGGGATTCTGCGCGTCATTCAAGTTGTTGTTTGCCTTTCCGTCACCGAGTCCGGCGATTTTCAATTTCCAGGGACCCGAACGAACCGCTTGCAGCCGGTTGCCGCTAAAATAAAAGTGCGCTTCGTGCGGTGAAGTTTTGGTCTGGCCAAACAACAGCGGCGAAAGGTTTTTGCCGTCAATCGTCCGATCCGTCGGTGCTTTGCCGCCGGCGAGTTCCATGAGGGTTGGAAGAAAATCATAGTTGGCCGACACGGCGTCGCACACGCTGCCGGCCGGGACTTTGCCGGGCCACCACGCGACGGTGGGTTCGCGCACGCCGCCCTCCCAGGTGCTCCCTTTGCCGCCGCGCAAGGGAAGCGCTGTGCCGGCGTTTGTGCCTTTGGGGAGCCACGGACCGTTGTCGCTGGTGAAGATGACCAGGGTGTTTTTCGCGAGCCCCAATTCCTTGACGGTGTCGAGCACCCGGCCCACGCTCCAGTCAAGTTCCTCCACCCAATCGTTGAA
>JANPGB010000682.1:0-2047 GCA_031423695.1 Verrucomicrobiota bacterium | reverse complement strand
ACGCGATTGGTGGCGGACGAAATACAAAACCAGCGGCGAAGAATACAATTATACCGTCGCGCACTGGGCGCTCACCGAAGGCCGCTTCCGCAAGCACGTCAAGGCGATCAAGGAAGAGGAGGCGCGCGAGATGATCCTCATGGACGACATGCTCGTCTTCATCACGCAGGAAGATGTGATCTACCGCCGCGTGTTCGACCAAAACCATCGCAGTTGCGTGCCGAACTTCGGCTGCTACATCAAGGCGGAGATCGAGGGCAAGATGAAATTCTTCGCCGTGTCGCGGCAGATGGTGCTGTTCGCCGTCGAACGCCGCAAAGCCTGGCGCATGTTGCAGAGCAAGGCCGGCGTGGTGAACAAGGATTACCTCGCCCAGAAGGCGCTGCTGGCAAAACTCGACAAGGGCGAGCTCCAGCTCGCCGAGTTGCAGGCGAAGACGCGCGAACTGTTCGAGGCGGAATTCGCCAAAATCAAATAGCGGTTTCCAGGCTGAGAAAGGGCGGAGCCGATGCTCCCTCTTTTTTCTTTGCCCGCCTGCAAAACAAGGCTTGCATTGGGATGCCGTTCCATTAAGAATCTGGCGTTCGTGGTTGGTTAAGCGAGCGTAGCTCAGTTGGTAGAGCATCACGTTGCCAACGTGAATGTCGAGGGTTCGAATCCCTTCGCTCGCTCCATTTCCTCTTCCGTTCCAGCCTGGGCTAATCCATTTCGTCGGTGATTTCCTCGATCGGCACCGGCTTTTGATCCCGGCTGCTCTTGATCCAGCCCAGCACTTTGTCGCTGGGATTAAACAAGGCCGCCAGTTCATCCGTCACATCCACCGTTTCCACGTCCGCCGTCTGATGGTTTAGCTCCCACTTGCTCACGATGATCTGCACGCCCGCCCGCTTCGCCACCGCCGGCAGCGCGTCCTTGATTTTCGCCATGATGCCCGCGACCGAGCCGGTGCTGAAGCCCTGTTCATGCGCACGGCGCTGCCGCAATTTCATCTTGCCGTCAATCGCCTTCATCCGCCGGTCGTTTTTTTCCTGCTTGGCCTGCTCATACTCGGCTTGAACCGCCTTCAATGATTCCTTGAACATGGCCGAATTCGCGTAGGCAATTGCAATGGCGCGCGAATCATAAACCCCCACCCGCAGCTTGTTCGTCTGCGACTGGGCCAACGCCGTTGAGCCGGTGAAAACACTCAACGCCACCGCCGAGCTCGCGATCAACCACCGTGGTAAATGAAATGAGATTTTCATGGCGTCAACCTAGCACGCGGTCCGCCGCCGTGGCGGTCGAAAATCCTCCCGTAATTTGCCTCCGACAAAGCAATCCCGGAGAAGACTGCGGGCCGGCAGCGGTTCGGAATTCAGCGGCGAATTAATCTGTCACCGATCCCGTCCGGGGTGTCCAGTGGCGCGAGTTCCATCCAGTCCAAACTTAACTGCCTCCGAAACCACGTCAGCTGCCGCTTGGCGAACTGGCGCGTTTTGATTTTCACCAGTTCAATCGTCGCCGGCAGCGAACGCCCCCCGCGCAGATGTTCCACCACCTGCCGGTAGCCGATGGCCTGCATCGCGGTCCGGTTTTGTTCAAGGCCGTGATCGAGCAGGCGGCGGGTTTCCTCCACCAGCCCGCGACGGAACATTTCGTCCACGCGCACGTTGATGCGGGCGTGAAGATCGGCGGAGGGGCGCGTGAAACCGATGATGCGTGATGCGTGATGCGTGATGCGTGAAGGGCTGACCCATTCAGAGCGCTGTTGGGAGAAAGGTTTGCCCGTCAACCGAATCACCTCCACGGCCCGAACGACACGGCGGGGATTCTGGCGGTCAATTTTTTCAAACGTCACCGGGTCGCGCTGCTCCAGCTCACGGAGCAGTTCCGCCAGCGGCGCGGTTTCGAGTTCGGCGCGGAGCGTTTCGTCGGACGGCGGCGCGGTGCCGAGACCTTCGAGCAGCGCCTTGAAGTAAAGCCCCGTGCCGCCGCAGAAAATCGGGACGCGACCGCGCGCTTGAATTTCCTCGACGGCCTGGTTCGCCAGTTCAACAAACTTCGCCGC
>JANPGB010000681.1:0-7842 GCA_031423695.1 Verrucomicrobiota bacterium | reverse complement strand
GGCACGCTCACCGTGAACAACTCCACCGGCAGCGGCACCGGCACGGGTGGCGTCACGGTCAACACCGGCGCGACGTTCGCGGGCAACGGCATCATCAGCGGGTCGGTCACGATCAATTCCGGCGCGGCGATTGCACCCGGCACCAGCATCGGCACGCTCACCGTCAACAACAGCGTCACCCTCGCGTCGGGCAGTGCCACGCTCATCGAAATCAACCGCACCACGTTGAGCCAGGATTTGTTGAACGTGCTCACGACCCTCAACTATGGCGGCACCCTGACGGTGACAAATCTCTCCGGCACGCTCGCCTCCGGCGACAGTTTCAAGATTTTTGACGCAGCCACCTATGCTGGTTCCTTCATCGCGACAAATCTGCCGCCGCTCGCGCCGGGTTTGTCCTGGCAGACGGCCGCGCTGGCCACCAGCGGCACGATCAGCATCGTGAGCACCAACGACTCGCCGACGCAACCCATCGTTTGGAAGGGTGACGGCGTCGCGAATCTTTGGGATGTGAACACAAGTGTGAACTGGCTCACGATGAGCAACACCGCGCGCGGCTTCTTCACCGCGGATCCGGTTGTTTTCAATGACTCCGGCTCCAACTCGCCCGCAGTCAATCTGACTACCGCGCTTGCGCCGGGCAGCGTGAATGTAAATGCGAATCAGAACTACACCTTCTCGGGAGTCGGCGCGCTGGCCGGTGCGATGCCGCTCACCAAGTCGGGCAGCGGCACGCTGACGTTTGCCAACTCTGGTTCCAATTCCTTCAGCGGCGGCACGGTCATTGTGGGCGGCGCTGTGACGCTCGCCGCCGCCAACGGCCTCGGTGCGGGACCGGTCACGCTGGCCGGCAGCGCGCTCAACCTCGGCTCGCTCTCGCTGTTCTCCTACAATCCGCTGACGGTTTCCGGGTCGAACACCATCACCGGCGGCAACGGCGGCGGCAACACGGACATCTACGCGGTCTCCGGCAGCGGCACGCTGAGTCTCGCACCTAACAACGTTTTTGATTTGTCCGGCGACCTCAGCGGTTTCAGCGGCAAGATGCTTTTCTCCGGCAATCAATCGGTTCGCATCAATGGCGCGACGGGAAGCGCCAACGCGGAGTTCGATCTCGGCACCGGCTCGCTCAATCTCAACAAGCGTTCGAATGCCGGCACCATTACTCTGGGCGCTCTCACCGGTGGTCCCTTGACCACCTTGCAGGGTGCGTCCGGCGGCGGCGTCACGACGACGCTCTTCACCATCGGTGGCAACAACGGCAACTCCACGTTCCAAGGCACGATCATCAATGGTGGCGGCGCCTCCAGCCTCACCAAGGTGGGTACTGGGACGTTGACCGTGACCGGCACGAACACCTACTCCGGTGCCACTACCGTCAGCGCCGGCACGCTTTTGATCAACGGCAACAATACGGCCAGCGCCGTGACCGTCTCGAGTGGAGCCACGCTCGGCGGCACCGGGACGAACGGCGGACTGGTCACCATCAACAGCGGTGGAAGAATTTCGCCGGGCGCGAATGGCGTGGGAACCTTCACCGCGAACGGCGGACTGACCTTGCCCGGTTCCACGTTGGTCTTTGATCTGTCCTCCTCACCGGCGGGGGCGAACGACCGCATCAACATGACCGGCACACTCGGAATGAGTTTGGCGCAGAATTACATCTTCAACCTCACCGACGGCACGCTCGGGGCCGGCACTTACAGTTTGATCGAGGGCGCGAACAACTCCACCGCCTGGGCCAGTGCCGCGCACAATCTGCCCACGACTTCCTCGCGCCAGACGTTTTCGCTGACCCGGCCCGCCGCGGGCAGCAACCCTTCCTACACGCGTCTCGTGGTAACCGGCACCGCTGCCTCCCTCGTCTGGCGCGGCACCAACGGCAGCACCTGGGACGTGGCCACGACCAACTGGCTCAACGCCGCGGCCGCCGACAAGTTTCAAAATGCCGATGTCGTCGCGTTCAACGACACCGCCGCCACCAATGTCGCCACGCTCGTTGGAAATCTGCAGCCGGGCCGTGTGACCCTGACGAACTCGGCCCAGAATTTCACTTTCACCAGCACCGGTTACCTCAGCGGCCCGATGCAGTTGATCAAGGCCGGCACCGGCAGCCTCACGATTGACAACACCAACAGCTTCACCGGCGGCATCCTGGTCGCGGGTGGCACCGTGAGCCTCACCACCAATACCGCTGCGGGCACCGGCCCGATCACGCTGGCGGGCGGAAATATTTCCTTTGCGAGCGCCGGCCTGCCGAATTATCCGAACGCCATCAATGCCATCGCCAACAGCACGGTCACCTGTTTCACCGGCAACAACACCGTGTCCGGCGCGTGGACGGGTGCCGCCAACCTCACGCTCAGCGTCAGCATTCCCAGCGGCATTTTCACCGTGGCCGGCAGCATGACGAATTTCCCCGGCACCATCGCCATTTCCGGCAACGGCACCTTCCGCTGGAACGGCAACGCCAACACCACCTCCGGCAGTCCGACAACCAGCTACGACCTCGGCACCGGCTCGGCCTCGATGATCAATCGCAACGGTGCCACCATCGCGCTCGGCGCACTGTCCGGCGGGGCGGGAACATTCCTGTCCGGCGCGGGCTCCGCCGATGCCGCCAGCACTTATCTCGTTGGCGCAAATAACGCGAGCACGACATTCAACGGCACCATCAAGGATTCCACCGCGCTCCGCACCACGGCCATCGTGAAGATCGGCACCGGCGCTTGGACGCTGACCGGCAACAACACCTATACCGCCGGGACAACTGTCAGTGCCGGCACGCTGGTCGTGAACAATAGTGCCGGCAGCGGAACTGGAACAAACGCCGTGCTGATGCAAAGCGGCGCGACATTGGCTGGCAGCGGCACCATCGGTGGTGCGACCACCTTCCAGAGCGGCACGACGCTCTCACCTGGCGACGGCGTGGGCACGCTGACCTTCACCAATTCACTGACCCTCAGCAGCAGCACGCTCCTGCCGTTTGAACTGGGTTCGAGCAGCGACCGGGTTGTGGTCGGTGGCAACTTGTCCGCCGCCGGCGTCATCAACGTCATTGCCGTCAGCGGGTTTGGCGCGGGTACTTACACTTTGTTCACCTATCCGCCGAACGGTTTATCGCTCGGCAACCTGGTGCTTGGTTCCGCGCCGGCGGGTTACAACTACAGCCTTAACACCAACACCCCCGGACAAATCCGGCTCATGGTGGCCGCCAATGTCATCCCGGCTCCCGTGTTCGGCGCGATCTTGATCAACAATGGCAGCGTGGTGGTGAACGGCTCCGGCGGCACGCCCGGCGGAAATTATTACGTGCTGACGGCCACCAACCTCACGCAGCCGGTCGCCGGCTGGACGCGTCTGGTCACGAACCAGTTCAACGCCGGCGGAAACTTTGCTTTCACCAACGCCATCCCGCCCGGCGTCCCGCAACAATTCTACCGCCTGCAATTGCCATGATGCATCCGCCCCAAACTCCAAGTTCCAAATTCCAGCGCAGGTCCGAGCTCCCGGCTCCAAGCCGGAGGTGCCGAGGGTGGTTTGGTGGGTGGATGTTTTTTGGAGCTTGGACGTTGATCCATGGAGCTGTCTTCGCCTCCGCGCAGACGCCCGCCTTTCCCGGCGCGCTCGGCTTCGGCGCCAATGCCACCGGCGGCCGCGCCGGTTCGGTTTATCACGTCACCACGCTGGCCGACAGCGGTGCGGGCTCGTTTCGCACGGCGGTGAGTTCGCCGAACCGCATCGTGGTGTTTGATGTCGGCGGCTACATCAACCTGCTCTCCGCCGTCAGCGTGCGCGAGAACATCACCATCGCCGGGCAGACCGCGCCCGGCGGCGGCATCGGTTTCAAGGGCGGGGAAGTTTCCTTCGCCTCGCGGAACAACATCATCTGCCGTTTCATCCGCATCCGCCCCGGCAGCGAGACCGCGAGTTCCACCGACGACGCGTTGAGTCTTTATCGCGCGAAGAATGTCATTCTCGATCACGTCTCGATGGAGTTCGCACCCTGGAACAACGTGGGCGCGGTGAGCGACGACTGGCAGAACTGGCCCGTGACTGACGTGACCTTTCAGAACTGTCTCAACGCAAATCCCACCGGCCAGCAGTTCGGCGCGCACACGGAATCCGTCAGCAGCACGATGGCGTGGTTCTACACGATCTTCGCCAATTCGCATAACCGCAATCCGATGTCCAAGATCAATGACGTGTTCGTCAACAACGTCCTCTACAACTGTTCCGCCGGTTACACCACGCATACCAGCACGTCGTTTGATCACGACATCGTGAACAATTATTTCATCGCCGGCCCGGGCAGCAGCGGAAATCTTCCCTGGTATCAGATCGACATCAACCAGAGCATTTATTACTCGGGCAATTATTACGACGGCGACAGCAACGGCGCCCTCGGCGGCGGCCTCACCACGCCGTATTGGTATCAGGGCGAGGGCACGGTGCTGCCGGCGCCGTGGTCGTCACTCACGTCCACCTCGGTGCTCTATACCGCGCGGGCGGCGTATCGCGTGGCGGTTTCAACGGCTGGAACTTTTCCCCGCGACCAGGTGGACGACCTTGTCCTCAGTCAGGTGAAGACTTTGGGCAGCGGAACCACCGGCACGGGCGCGGGGACGGCGGGTCCCGGCGGCGGATTTTACACGAGCCAGACCCAGACCGGACTGCCCAACAACGGCTATGGCATCATCAATGGCGGCACGCTCCCGGTGGACACCGACGGCGACGGCATGCCGGATTACTTCGAGCAGGCCAGTGGTTACAACCTCGGCAGTCCCGACGCGATGACGATCGGGGGCGATGGTTACGCGCGCATCGAAAAGTACATCAACTGGCTCGCTGCGCCGCACGCCAGCACCGTCACCAACACGCCCGTCATCGTGGACCTCTGGCCATACACCACCGGCTTCACGAATGACACGCCGGCTTATTCCGTGAGCGCGGCGGTCAACGGCAGTGTCTCGTTGTCCAACTCGCATTTCGCCGTGTTCACGCCCGCCGCATCCTTCATCGGCCTGGGCAGCCTTCAATTCACCGTCAACTCCGCCGACGGCAGCGCCTTCACCAACATCGTCGGCATTGCGATCTCGGCACTGTCGCCGCCGTCCAATCTCCTCTGGCAAGGCGACGGCGTGGCAAATGTCTGGACCAACGCCGGCCCGCTCAACTGGCTCAACGGCGCGACTCCCGTCAGCTTCAATCCCGGCGACAACGTCACGTTCGACGACAGCGGCGCGGCTTCACCCGCGATCAATCTTGCTACAGCGCTCTCGGCCGGGAGCATCGCCTTCGTCGCCGCCCAGGATTACTTGATCGGCGGCAGCGGGGCGCTTGTCGGCAATGGTTCGCTCTACAAGGTGGGGCAGGGAATCCTCACGTTGACCACGATCAACACCTTCACCGGCGGCACGACCATTAACGAAGGCATTGTCCAGCTCGGCGACGGGGTTGCCGCCAATGGCGGGCTGGCCGGCAGCGTGACGAACAACGACACGCTCATCTACGCCACGCCCGGCACGCTCACCAGTTCCGTGAACATCACCGGCTCCGGCACGCTCACGAAAAACGGCCCGGGCGCGTTGACCCTCAGCGGCACGCAGACCTACACGAACCTGACCACGATCAGCGCCGGGTCGCTCAAGTTCACCGGCACGCCGCCCTCCGGTGACATCGCCAACGCCGGCTCGTTGATTTTTTCACCGAGCGGTTTTGTCACGCGCTCCAACTCCATCAGCGGCCCGGGGGCCGTCACGGTGAGCGTTTCCAGCGGCATGCTGACCTTGGCCAGCGCGAACGGCTACGCCGGCGGAACGACGAACACCGCCGGGAGTCTTTTTATTCTCAACAGCGATGCCATCGGCACCGGGCCGCTCGTCTATACGGGCGGCACCGTTTTCGTCGGCAACAATGCGGTCGTCACCAATGACTTCATGCTCCCCAGCTCCACTTCGGACCTGAGCATGGCCGGCACCAATAACAACACCGGCACCTGGGCGGGAAAAATCATCACGTCTGGCGGCGCATCCTGGCGGCCTGGCAGTGACGGCGGCACGTTGATCTTCACCGGCAACGCCCTGCTGGGCGCGCAAAATTTCATCGTCCCGCGCGGCACCTTGCAGATCGCGTCCAACGCCGTCATCAGCGCGACCGGCACGGCCACGGCCTTTGGCCGCGACGGCAGCGCCGGCAACCGTAGCGCCAATGTGACGATCAAGGACAACGCCGTTGTGACGCTGGGTGTTTGCAACCTGGGCGGCGGTCTGGCCGGCGGCAACTCCACGCTCACGATCCAGAACAGCGCCGTGCTCAACTGCGGCGCGAATAATTTCGACGTGCAAAATGTCAACCGCACAACCGCCAACACGTTCATCCGGCTCAACGGCGGCACGCTGACCGTGGGTGGTTTTACAAAAACCAAGACGTCCCAGACCAACACGATCAGTTTCAACGGCGGCATTTTGAAAGCAGGCAAGGACAACGCGGCATTCCTCCCCGCGTTCAATGTTGCAACCAACCTCGTGCAGGCCGGCGGCGCGAAAATTGACGATGGCGGTTTCGCCATCACCATTCCCGCCGCGCTGATTCATGATCCTGCGCTGGGTTCAACACCTGATGGTGGCTTGGTAAAGTTTGGTGTTGGAACATTGATAATTGGGGTTTCGCAAGGATTCACGCGCCAAACCTATCTCGGTCCGACGGTAATCAATGGTGGCACACTTGCGTTAGCACTCACCACACTAACGAATTCGGCAGGTGTTTATATTAATTCAGGCTCGTTGCTTGACGTATTCTTGTCGGGTTCAGCCACTCCAATTGCTCAAATGCTATGGGGTAACGGTTCAGTTAAGGGCAATTTAACAATTGGCAGCGGCACCATCGTTGCCCCGGGCAGTAACACCATCGGCACGTTGACCTTCAGCAACGCGCTCACACTCGCTGTCGGCTCCACGAACTTTTTTGAAATCAGCCACGCGCCGCTGACGAATGACTTGGCCAGCGTCTTCGGCTCTTTGACGAACGGCGGCACGCTCATCGTCACCAATAGCGGTGGCGCACCGCTTGCAGCAGGCGATTCTTTCAAGCTCTTCAACGCCGCGAGTTACAGCGGGAATTTTTCGAGCGTGCAACTGCCCACGTTGCTCGCCGGCCTCGCGTGGAATACGAACGGTCTGAACACCAACGGAACGATCAGCGTCATCAGCACCGTGCCCGCCGCGCCGCCGGTGTTCGGCGCGGTCAATCTTTCCGGCAACGCGCTCACCCTGTCCGGCAGCAACGGCCCGGCGAACGGCAGCTACTACGTGCTGGCCGCCACCAATCTCTCCGTGCCGCGCGCGTCGTGGGACGTGCTGGCCACCAATCCGTTTGATGCCGGCGGAAATTTCACCTTCACCAACTCCGTGGACTCCGCCCAGCCGCAGAAGTTTTATCTGCTGCGACTTCCTTGAGCCCAGCATGCTTGCGCGCGCTTCTGCCGGTTTGTAAATATTCTCGCTGGTGTATATCATCGCGCGCATGACGAAGCGGATTGTGATTGTCGGTGGCGGGGCGGCGGGATTTTTCGCCGCGCTGGCGTGCGCGGAAAAGCAGCCCGGCGCGGAGATTGTCATCCTCGAAAAGACCGCGCACTTTCTGGCCAAGGTCAAAATTTCCGGCGGCGGGCGGTGCAACGTCACCCATGCCTGCTTCAACGCGCGCGAATTCACGACCCGCTATCCGCGCGGCGAACGCGAACTGATCGCGCCTTTCCAGCAATTTTCCGCCACCGACACCGTGGCGTGGTTCGTGGCCAACGGCGTGCCGCTCAAGACCGAGGCGGACGGCCGCATGTTC
>JANPGB010000680.1:0-4772 GCA_031423695.1 Verrucomicrobiota bacterium | reverse complement strand
TGCACCGGCGTGGCCGCGCGCGGCGGCAGGGTGGCGCGCGGGGTTTGCGCGCGGGTGCGCGCCAGCGCGCCGGCAATTCCGGCCAGGGTGCGCGTTCGATAAATGTCCTGCACTCCCAGCCGCGCGTACGGCGGGTCGGCGCGCAAAAGCGAAACCAGCCGCGCCGCCAGCAGGGAATGGCCGCCAAGGTCGTCGAAAAAATCGGCCCCGGGATCAAAGGCACAAGCCGGAAAAAGTTTTTGGAGCGCGACAAAGAGCGCGCGTTCGTCAATGTTTTCCGGTTCGGCCGACTCACGCTTGGCAGCGCTGAAGTCGAGCGGGATCGAACGCAGGGTGTTGGTATCTACTTTGCCGGAAGCCAGTCGGGGAAGCCCGGTCACGATTTGGAAATGGGCGGGGACCATGTAGTGCGGAAGCCGCGCCGCCAGCGCCCGCCGCAGTTGCGATGTGTCCAATTGGTGGTCGCTGGCAGCGATCACGAATCCCACGATCTGCTCGAGCTGGGCCAGTTCTCGCACGACGACTGCCGCCCCGGCCACGCCGGGTTGCGCGGCCAGCACCGCGGAGATTTCGTCCAGCTCCACGCGGAAGCCGCGAATTTTCACCTGGCTGTCCGCGCGACCCAGGCAATGCGCCGGGCCGCCCGATTCAACGCGTGCCAGATCGCCGGTGAGATACATCCTCGCCTCGTCCGGCCCGTTCGCGACGGGGTTGGGAACAAACCGCTGCGCTGTCAAATCGTCGCGACCCACATAACCCGCCGCCAAGCCGGGTCCGAAAATACAGAGCTCACCGACGGCTCCCGCCGGCAGCGGACGGCGGTTTTCATCCACGACGAGCAGGCCGTAATTCGGCAGCGGCATCCCGATGGTGACGGGCTCGCCAGGCTTCAATTCCGCCAGGCTGGCGGACACGGAGGTTTCCGTCGGGCCGTACGTGTTGAAAAGTTTCCGTCCCGGACGCGCGAGCTTTTGAGCCAGCGCTTCGGGGCAGGCTTCCCCGCCGAGATTGATGAGCCGCACGGTCGGCAATGGATCGTTCACCAATCCCAGCAACGTCGGCACGGCATGCAGCACTGTGATGCCTTCACGGGTGAGCGCGTGCGCCAGCAACTCGGGATCTTTGACGACCGCGGGCGGCGCGATCCACAACGTCGCGCCGGCCAGATAGGAAATCCAGATTTCCTCGAACGACATGTCGAACGCGACGGAGAAGCCCTGATACACGCGGTCGCTGGCGCACACCCCGAGGATTTCGTTTTCGCTGCGGAGAAAATGGCAGATGCTCCGCTGGCTGATCCCAATGCCTTTCGGCTGGCCCGTCGAGCCGGAAGTGTAGATGACGTACGCCGGGTCGCCAGGCGACGGGGCGGGAAGCTTGGCGGTTGAATTATTTTCCGCCAGCAGATCCTCGACGGCCCAGACCGGCACCGCCGTGCCGGCCAATCGCGGCAGCCACTCACGACACGTCACCACGCCGACAGCCTGCGCGGATTGAAGACAAGTGTGAACGCGCTCCAATGGCGTGTCCGCGTCGAACGGCAGCCAGGCTGCGCCGCTCTTGGTGATGCCGGCCTGCGCGATCAGCAGCTCGGCCCCGCGCGGCAGGAGCAAACCCACCACCTGCCCCGCCGCCCCGCCGCGCCGGACCAAGGCGCGCCCGATTTCATCGCTGGCCGCGTTCAGTTCGTGGTAAGTGACCACCCGCCCATCCCAAATCAGAGCGGGCTGCTGCGGATGAAGACGAGCCGTGCTGGCGAGAATCTCCCCGAGACTTTCAAGGCGCAGCAGATCGGGCCGGGCCGGGCCGCGGAGCACAACTGCGTCGGATAAGATTGGGGCGGACACTGGATATTGTTTTGACTCGGCCCGCCGGCCACCGCCGACGGCTTCGTGAATCTGGAATTCATTGTCAACGGTCTCAGCGGGAACGCCAGCCCGCTTTTGCCAGACGGCCCTCCGGCACGGGAAGTTACCGGACGCTCGCGCAGGAAGCGGCAGCCAATCGGCGAATGGAAATAGTTCCGCTAAATATCTGCGCAAACAACGCCAGCCCTTGCGTCATAAGCAGCAGTCACAGCAAAAGAAGCCAGGGAAATCCATCCGGAGAAAATTTCCGCCTTCAGCAATGGAGTGAAGAAAGGCGTGTGATTCCGATGAAGTTCTTCTGTGCAGGGAAATCAAACTGGTCTGGAATGCGCATTGCTAAAGTCTCACCATGAGTCGGTGTCGAGTTGCATTTTTGATGAAGCACCAACGGAAAATTGTTCGCACTGCCCCCACTAATTGTGTCAGCCGAGTCCATGTCCCCAATTGTCACCAGATTGTTTCCTTATTCGGGGAAATACGCCTTGCAATTTACCCCATTTGAGGGCTAGTGTTTAGCCAGTAAAAAAACAACAAAAACTCCGAAGTCTATGAAAAAATTCGTATTACTCACTTCAGCACTTCTATCCCTAATAACGACGCGACTGCAAGCCCAAGTCATCCTGCAGGACAGTTTTAATTACGCAAACGGTGTCACCACGTTCGTCTCCAGCAACGCTTTCTCCACCGGCCTGTGGACTAATTATAGCGGTGCAAATGACTCCACGATTAACAATGGGCGTCTTGAAGTAATTGGTTCGCGTGCCGGGGATATTTTCCGGCCTTTCACCAACACGCCGGCTTCGCTCCTCTTCGCCAGCTTTATTGTCAACGCAACGAATGTCGTCAACGGCAGTAATTATTTCGCGCATTTCAGCTCTGCCCCCACTGTGTTCAAGGGCCGCGTATTCGCTGTCGGGAACGCCGGCGGAGCCCCCAACTCTTGGCGTCTTGGCATCACCGCCGGATCCAGCAGCAACCCCCAAACCATCCCGCTGGATTTGGCGACAAACGTGGATTATCGCGTAGTGATAAGCTACGACACCAACACTTTCACGGGAACGTTGTGGATTGATCCGGTCGTCAACACCGATCCGAACAAAGTGACCATCGATATCACCACGGGCGCATACATTCAATATTTTAGCTTTCGTCAGCCCACGAGTGCGACTACGGCACCGGGCCTTCGAGTGGATGACCTTTACGTGGGCAATTCCTTCGCCGATGTGGCCGTTGGCACTGCCAAACCCGCCACGATCTACTATCAACCGCCCGCCGGTCCGACCACGAATTTCGTGGGTGGCAATCTGACTTTGTCCTGCGTGGCTGGTGGCGCAGGCGCAGTGACATTCCAATGGCAACATGCCGGAACCAATCTGGTGGATGACGCCAACACCACCGGCTCGACTTCCAACGTCCTTGTTTTGGTGTCAGCCGTCGCGACTCAGTCTGGCAATTACAGATGCATCGCCACCAGCACCACAAATTCCGTATTATTCGGCAGCGTCACCTCGATCGTGTCCCAAGTGGTAATTAGTGCCGTGCCCGTGCCGCCGACATTTATCACGCAGCCTGTAAGCAAGACTGTTTACACCAACGACACCGTGGTTTTCTCTACCTCGGTCTCCAGCCCCGGCAACGTCTCCTATCAATGGAAATCCAACAACGTGGATATCGTCGGTGAAGTGGGCCCCACCCTGACGATCAACAATGTGACCGCGGGATATTCGGGTTCCCAATATCGTGTGGGGGTGACCAATGACGTGGTCCCGAACGGCATATTGAGTTCCAATGCTGTGCTGACCGTTCTGAATCCAGCAGCCGTCTCGATTGCCTTTGTGCGCACGCTGGTGGATCCGGCCACTTTTCAAGCTCCCAACGGCTCGACCACTCCGTATGCAATCACGGGCACGGTAACCACCTTTACCAACATCACGACTGGCAACACGTCCTCCTACTACTTGCAGGACGCCACGGCCGGCATCAACATCTTTGCCTCGAACGCCGGCACATTCCGTCCGCAGCAGGGAGATATCGTCACCTTCGTCGGCGTGGTTTCGAGCTTCGGTGCCAGCGGATTGGAACTGGCTGCCAACACGGTTATCCAGCCCTATACCTCTTATTCAGTCACCGGAAGCGGCCCCTTGCCCGCATCCAGAACCATTCCGTTCACCGTCACCAACACGTATGGTTACGCGTACGTCGCCACAAACCTGGCGGGTTCGCGCGTGACCTTGACCAATGTTTTCTTTGTCACTCCCGGAGCTACCATTGCTGGCGGCGCAGTGGCGGTCACCAACGCGAGCGGGCAAGCGTTCAACCTGTCCTTCTTCGCCTTGGATTTGGATACCACCGGTCAAATCCTGCCGACATTCGCGACTTCCGTAACCGGCGTGTTATATGGCAACCATCCGAACTACAGCGTCGCCGTCACCAAGTTCTCGGACATCGTGGCCGTGGTTCCGCAGATTCCTTTGGACGTGAGCTTCTCGGGAGGCAATCTCACGTTTAGTTGGAGCGATGCCTCGTGGAGCCTGCAGAGCGCCCCGATCGTGACGGGTCCTTACACCACGATTCCCGGCGCGGCCACCGGGTTCATGACCAATACACTGTCCGACCAGATGTATTTCCGTCTTTTCCACCCGTAAGGAAATACTGCTCGAATTCAAGGGCGGCCAGCAATGGCCGCCCTTTTTCTTTTTGTTTGGAGCTTTGCCCTTTCCCCCCGCCGGAGCGCGCTGACCGCAGATCAGCGCTGGCGCATACTCAGAACCTGTTTGGAAAGTGGTGAAAGATTTTCCGATAACGATATTGTACTTTTGTGAGCGATTCCGTATCAACTGCGGATGCGTTATACCACCGACCTGACGGACACGGAATGGAACCTGATTTCATATTGTTTTCCCA
>JANPGB010000679.1:0-2355 GCA_031423695.1 Verrucomicrobiota bacterium | reverse complement strand
GTCGAGCCAGATGTATTCTAATTTATATTTCGCCATGGGGTTATGGTTTTCGTTAATTTTGTTTTATGTTCGGCCGTCAAAAGGTTCAGTTTCGGCACCTTTGGTTTTTTAGCACGGCCAATGCCAGAGCGGAAGAATTTTTTTCACCCGAGCCCATTTTCAGCGGGTTTAAATTACTGCACCCGCGTCCCACAAGGGTTCCACCGCATTTCTGCCGGGACTTTTATTTTTCTCCGGTATGGATTTGAACTACCGGCCCAAAGCCAGACTGCGCCGATTTGTCCAGCCTGTGCATTTTATATCCACCTTGAATCGTACGGCGGGATGGACTATTTGAGTGGAGGGCATTTCATTCGTTGCCGCTCCGGGGCAACACAGCCGGGTTCGCGTTTTATGTTACAGGTGAAGGATACTCTTCGCGCCACGGTGCATCTCAGCTTCGATGGCCGCGTGTTCAAGACTTATCACGGGCCGGACGCCCGCGTGCGTTTTGACAACGAAGTGCGCGTGTTGCGCCATCTGGAGTCGCGCGGCTGCGGCTTTGTGCCCCGGCTCCTGGAAGCCGACGCCAACAAGCTCCGCATTATCACCACCAACTGCGGCAGCCGCGTTGAGCATCTCGACGCGCCCCGGATGCAGGCCCTCTTTGCCGAGCTCGAGACTTTTGGCGTGCATCACGATGATGCCGACATCCGCAACGTCACCTACCGCTCATCCGACGGGCGTTTTTGCGTGATTGATTTTGAATTCGCCACCCTGCTCCCCGATCCTTGCTGACCTCAAAACGACATGGAACCCTCCCCTCACGCCACCGCCCAGCATCTCAAATGGTTTGGCCACACCGACCGCGGCAAAGTCCGCGCCAACAACGAGGACGCCTTCCTCGGCCTTCAGTTCGACGGCTTGGAGACTCATCATCTTGGGAAATTCGGCACGGCCTCCCTCGTCAATCACGACTTCGCCTTTGCCGTAAGCGACGGGATGGGCGGGGCCAAGTCCGGCGAATACGCCAGCCGCATCGCCGTGGAGAAAATCACGCGCCTGCTGCCACGCTCCTTTCGACTCGGGGCAGCCGGGATGCATACCGGGTTCGGCGATGTGCTGAGCGAGCTCTTCACCCAGGTACACCGGCAGTTGGTTTATCTGGGCCGTTCGTATGATGAATGTGCCGGCATGGAAACCACCCTGAGCCTTTGCTGGTTCACGCCGGGCTGGATGTATTTCGGCCACATTGGCGACAGCCGCATTTATTATCTCCCGGCCAGGGAAGATAAAATCAAGCAACTCAGCCAGGACGACACCCATGTCGGCTGGCTCTTTCGCAATGGCAAGTTGAACGAGCGCGAAGCCCGCAATCATCCGCGCCGCAACGTGCTCCAGAAAGCCCTCGGCGGCGGCAATCAATTCGTGGATCCCCAAGTCGGCGCCGTCGCCTGCGAGCCCGGCGATTTCTTTCTGCTCTGTTCCGACGGTTTGACCGAAGGACTTTACGATCTGCATCTGCCCGAACTTTTACGTGCTCCAAATTCTTCCGCCCCCAACGACAACCCTGCGCGTCGCCTCGTGGAGATGTCGCTCGCCAACGATGGCCGCGACAACACCACCGCGCTCGTAGTCCAACTGCTGTGAAAGGCAAACCTGTTTGCAGCCCTCCTGCGTTGCTTTGATGGTTGGCAATTGGATTGCCCGCACACCATTTCAGACGTTGATTGGAGACGACCAAAAGCCGTGATGACCCGGATCATAACCGGCTTGAAATCCGTCCGAATGAATAGGCCCGCGAAATACTCGGCCAACGTTTCCAATCTGCGCCGCGTCAAAGCCTGAGAAAGATTTTCCGCCGATAAAGGAAGCGTGCGAACACCACGAAAAGCAGCACGCCGACGAACGCAATGACCAGTTCGCCGCAGCCTTGGGCGACATGCGCATCCAGAAAACCCTTCACCGGCCCGGCGGCAAGCCGACGCGCCAGCTTTTCAAAACCGAGGCCGCCGAGGAAATTGCTGGTGATATAAATGACCAGCGGATTCATGCCGATCCAGACAAACGGCTGGCACCAGCGCTGATGCTTGCGAATGTCGATCAGGTGATAAAGCCCCGCCAGCAGGATGGAACTGATCCCGGCGGTGAGCAGCACGAACGACGAGGTCCAGAGCTTCTTGATGATCGGAAACTGAAAGTGCCAGAGCAGTCCCAGCACCACACCCGCGCAACCCCACCCGACCAGCAAGCGGACTTTTCTCGCGGGCTCCACAGCCGGATTCCGCAGCAGCATTCCGGCGAAGACTCCGAGCAGGCTGGAGGCGATCGCAGGCAGCGTGCTCAGCAGGCCTTCCGGATCGTGGTCGCCGTCCC
>JANPGB010000678.1:0-7273 GCA_031423695.1 Verrucomicrobiota bacterium | reverse complement strand
TTGCAAAATCTGCCGGTCGAACTGATCCAGTTCCGTCGGTTTGGAATCCAGTTCCATCTTGATGCGCGACGCCGCCTCGTCCACGAGATCAATCGCCTTGTCCGGCAGAAATCGATCCGTGATGTAGCGATGCGAGAGCGTCGCCGCCGCCACGAGCGCCGCGTCCTGAATCCGCACGCCATGATGCACTTCGTAGCGCTCCTTCAGACCGCGCAGAATCGCGATGGTCGCCTCGACCGTCGGCTCGTTCACCTGCACCGGCTGGAAGCGGCGTTCGAGCGCGGGGTCTTTTTCGATGTGCTTGCGATATTCGTCGAGCGTCGTCGCGCCCACGCAGCGCAACTCGCCGCGCGCGAGCTGCGGTTTCATGATATTGGCCGCGTCCGTCGCACCTTCCGCCGCGCCCGCGCCGACGATGGTGTGCAATTCATCAATGAACAAAATGATTTTCCCCTCGCTCGCCGTGATCTCCTTGAGAAACGCCTTGAGCCGGTCCTCGAATTCGCCGCGATACTTTGCGCCCGCGATCATCGCGCTCAAATCCATCGCCACGAGCCGCTTGTTTTTCAGCGATTCGGGAATGTCGCCGCTGACGATGCGCCGCGCCAACCCTTCCGCAATGGCGGTCTTGCCCACGCCCGGCTCACCGATGAGCACCGGATTATTTTTCGTGCGGCGCGTGAGCACCTGCATCACGCGGCGGATTTCCTCGTCGCGGCCGATGACCGGATCAATCTTGCCCTGCCGCGCGAGCGCCGTGAGGTCGCGGCCGTATTTTTCCAGCGCCTGAAATTTCCCTTCCGGCTGCTGGTCGGTCACGCGCTGATTGCCGCGCAATTCCGCGAGCGCCTTGAGCACCGCGTCGCGCTTGAGTCCGTGCGACTTAAAAATCTGTTTCAACGCCGGGCCGCCGGCATCCAGCAGTCCGAGCAAGAGATGCTCCGTGCTGATGTACTCGTCCTTTAGCTTGTTCGCCTCGGATTGCGCGGCGTCCAAAGCCTTCTTCAACTCCTGGCTGGAGAACACATCGCTGCTGCTCGTGCCCGTGACCTTGTTACGACGCGCGAGTTCCTGTTCCACATCCGGCTGCAGGTTCGCGACCGGCACGCCGATTTTCTCCAGTAATTCCGGGATCAAACTTTCGCTTTGCTCCATCAAGGCGAGCAGCAAATGCTCGCAGTCCACGACTTGATGTGAGCGCTCGTGAGCGATGCCCTGCGCTTCCGTCAGCGCCTCCTGCGATTTGAGGGTCAGCTTGTCTAGTTGCATGACTAATCAATTAAACGGAGTTGCGGCAGCGTCAAGCAGCAACCCGTCTGCGGGAGGTCAGGCGAACACCCTATTGAACATGCATCCGCCAACGTGAACCTGCGGAGGCGGACCAGGTCAATCCACCAAAGAAGCAACCGCGTGATCGCGGCGGCTTCGGACTTACGGATTCAACGTCTTGTTCTTAGCCCGTGATTCGGCCACCAGCTTTTCCTTGAACTCGACGCAGGCCTTTTGCAGACGCGCGTCCGCGGTGGCGAGGATTTGCACCGCGAGCAGGCCCGCGTTTTTGCCGGAGTTAATGCCGACGGTCGCCACCGGCACGCCGGGCGGCATCTGCACGATGGAGAGCAGCGAGTCCAGGCCGTCGAGCGCCTTGCCCTGGATCGGCACGCCAATGATCGGCAAGGTCGTGAATGCCGCTGTCACACCCGGCAGATGGACCGCGCCGCCCGCGCCAGCGATGATGACCCGCAGGCCGCGCGCGACCGCGCTGGCGGCATATTTTTCCAGACCGCGCGGATCGCGATGGGCGGAAATCACATTGGCTTCGGACGCGATGCCAAATTCTTTGAGGCAATCGGCGGCGGCTTTCATGATGGGCCAGTCGGAATCGCTGCCCATCAAAATGCCGACCAGAGGTTTGGTTTTGTTCATCTTGCTCATTTTCGGGGCCGAAGTGTAAGGAGGCGGATTCCAAAATCCAAGCCCGAAGCTCCACAAAATTCCGAGTTCCAGTTTTTGAACAAGCCCCGGGACATTTTTGAAGTTTGGGGCTTGAAGATTTTTTGGAGCTTGGAGGTTGCGGCTTGGAGCTTATCCTTCGCCGCGTGAACGGGCTGCTCAAACTTGCCGGCTTCCTGGCGCTCAAACGCAACACGTCGTTGCTGCTGGTGGCGCTGGTGCTGGCCGGCACGGGCGAAAAACTCTGGCTCGGCTTCGCGCCCAAATATCTGCAAACGCTGGGCGCGGGCGTTTTCATCATCGGTCTGTTCGACGCGCTGCAAACTTTTCTCGGCGCGATCTACGCCTATCCCGGCGGCTGGGCCACGGATCATTGGGGCCAGCGGCGCTCGTTGCTGGTGTTCAACGCGCTTTCGCTTGGCGGGTACCTGCTGGTTTTATGCTGGCATCATTGGATTGCGCTCCTGCTCGGTTCATTTTTATTTCTGGCCTGGAGCGCGATGTCACTGCCAACGACCTTCAGCATCGTGGCGACTTCGCTGCAACGCCATCAGCACACGATGGGCATCGGGGTGCAATCACTGGTCCGCCGCGTGCCGATGATGATCGGGCCGTTGCTCGGAGGATGGATGATCACCCGCTTCGGCTGGACCCAAGGCGTGCAATACGCGCTGCTGCTCTGCCTCGGCCTGAGCGCGCTGACGATGGTGTTTCAAGGGTTCCTGTTCGAACCGGAGGTAGGTAGCGCTGACCTGCCGGTCAGCCAGGCCGCGCCGCAACGCGGCCCCACCTTTTTTGACATCGTCCAATCCTTCACACCCGCGTTGCGCGAACTGCTGGTGAGCGACATCCTGATCCGTTTCTGCGAACGAATTCCGTATGCGTTCGTCATCCTGTGGGTGATGGATCAAGGCGGCGTCACCGCACAACAGTTCGGTTATCTGATCGCATTCGAGATGGTCACGGCGATGGCCTGCTACATCCCCGTGGCGCATCTCGCCGACAAGTATGGCCGGCGTCCGTTCGTGCTGATCACGTTTGTTTTCTTCACGCTGTTTCCGCTGACACTGCTCTGGGCACACAGTTTCAGCTGGCTGGCACTGGCGTTTGGGGTGCGAGGGCTGAAAGAGTTCGGCGAGCCGGCACGCAAGGCGCTCATCATCGGCGAGGCGAAACCGGAACTGCGCGCGCGGACATACGGCGCGTATTATCTGATCCGGGATTGCGTGGTAACCACCGGATCGTTTCTCGGCGCGTGGCTCTGGAGCCTTGGGCCACGGGCAAATTTCATCGGCGCGGCGGTGTGCGGTGGACTGGGGACGATTTGGTTTTGGTGGTTTGTTCTGCGCCGAACCCCTCGTCGGCTGAAAGCCCGTCAGGTGACAACTTAGAATAAAGCGCCGAGCGCAGCGCCAAGGAAACGTCCCGAAATAATCCTTTCCCGCCCGGCAAGCAGGGAACCACCCCCGGCACGACTTGTCCGCCTCCAATAAAACCCTTGATTTGACAGGACTTTTAACGACTTGATTAAGGATGGACACGCATAAATACAGACTCAAAAAACTGCTCGTCCGGCACGAGACCATTCTGCTCTTCATGCTGGCGGCGGAATGGCTGTACTTCCACTCGATCGGGCGCAACTTCGCTTCGCTCGACAACTCCTTTGACATCGTGCGGCACTCGGTCGAGATCGGGCTGCTCGCGCTGGCCATGACGCCGATCATTCTCACCGGCGGCATCGACCTGTCCGTCGGCTCGCTGCTGGGACTGTGCGCGATCCTGTTTGGCAAATTCTGGCGCGACGCGGGAATGTCAATTCCGCTCGCGGCAACCTGCACGCTGGGCCTCGGTGCGCTGGCGGGCGGACTCAACGCCACGCTGATCACCGGGCTGCGCCTGCCGCCGCTCATTGTGACGCTGGGAACGTTCTCGCTGTTTCGAGGGCTGGCCGAAGCCATCACGCACGGCGCGGATACTTTCACGAATTTCCCGGAAAGATTTTTATTTCTCGGACAGGAGCGCTGGCTGGGACTGCCCACGCAGGCGTGGCTGTTCTTCGCGGTCGCAGGGGGGATATGGCTGCTCGTGCATCGCACAACTTTTGGTCGATCCTTCCGCGCCATCGGCTTCGCCCCGGAAGGCGCGCGTTACGCCGCACTGCCCGTCGGACGCCGCGTGGCAATGGTCTATGTGATGTCGGGCATGATCGCCGCTTTGGCGGCCATCATTTACACCGCGCGTCTGGGCCAGGCCAAAGCCGATGCCGGCACCGGCTACGAACTGTTCGCCATCACGGCCGTCGTGCTGGGCGGCACGAGCATTTTTGGCGGCGTGGGTTCCATACCCGGGACATTGCTCGGCGTGGCGGCGATCGCCGTGTTGAACAACGGCCTGGTTCACGCCCGCCAACCGCGTGAAGTGGCCGGGATGTTGACCGGGGTGTTGCTGATCCTGGCGTTGTCGAGTTCGGCGCTGCCGAAAATGCTGGCCTCGTTTCGAACCCGTTGGCAATCTTCGCCCTCAAACATAAAGCAAAACCAAACCACATGAATAGAATTCTTACGCTCCTATTTTCGATCAGCCTCATCCTCGCCGCGGGTTGCGGGAAATCTTCGGAATCCGCCACGGGCAATTCATCCGGGACTGCCAACCCGGCGAAGAAGCTGACCATCGCATTGCTGCCCAAGTCCAAAGGCAACGCCTATTTCATCTCCTGCAAAAAAGGCGCGGATAAGGCGGCGCAGGAACTTGGCGTGGATCTTATGTTCGACGGACCGACCGACCCCGATCCCGCCAAGCAGAATGAGATCGTGGAGAATTGGATCACGCTCGGCGTCGACGCCATTGCCGTCGCCTGTGAGAACCGCGAAGGCATCTCCACCGCGCTGCGCAAGGCCCGGACCAAGGGCATCAAGGTCATCACCTACGACGCTGACGCGCTGCCCGATGCGCGCGAATTTTTTGTGAATCAGGCCACCCCCGAAGGCATCGGCTTTACGTTGATGGATGAAGCAGCGCGGTTGTGCGGCAACGAAGGAGAGTTCGCCATCATCACGGCGAGTCTCACGGCGGCGAACATGATCGAGTGGCAGAAATACATCGAAGCCCGCCGTGCAGACAAATATCCGAACATGAAAATGATCGCGCTGCGTCCCTCCGACGATCTCAAGGACAAGGCGCAGAGCGAAGCCACGGCGCTGCTGAGTGCGAACCCGAACCTCAAATGCATCATGGCGATTTGCTCACCCGCCGTTCCCGGCTCCGCCGAGGCGGTGAAGCAGGCGGGCAAGACCGGCAAAGTCAAAGTTCTCGGCCTCGGGCTGCCCAACGAGAACAAGCGTTACGTCCACGACGGCGTGACCGACAGCGTGATTCTTTGGAAGACGGAAGACCTCGGCTATCTCACGGTGCAGGCGGCGAACGCGGTCGTGAAGGGAACTTTGAAAGCCGGCGACAAGTCATTCAAGGCCGGCTCTCTAGGAGAGTATGAAATTCAGGGCGACAACATCATTCTTGGCAAGCCGTTCATCTTTAACAAAGCGAACATTGACCAGTTTGATTTTTGAAATGAACCGCCACGCCTTCAAAATGAAACTCAAGCCCGGCAATGTCGCCGAATATAAAAAGCGGCACGATGCAATCTGGCCCGAGCTTTCCAAGGCGCTCAAGGACGCGGGCGTGTCCGACTACTCGATCTTTCTCGATGAGGAAACCCTGACGCTGTTCGCCGTGCAAAGGCTGGCCGGCAACCACACCGCCGCCGCCCTGCCGAAAATGCCGATTGTTCGCAAGTGGTGGGATTCCATGGCGCCGTTGATGGAAGTGAACGCGGACAATTCGCCCAGGGAGTGGCCGCTCAAGGAAGTTTTTCATCTCGCCTGATCATTGAAACCCTCACTATCGCCGCCGCGTCTCGGAAAGTAACTATGCGCCTCTCCCCGAACACTATTTGTCTGACCGCACTTTTCTTCGGCGTAGTCGCCACCCAGTCCGCGCCGCAAATACCGCAGTCCGCCTGGCCGGAAATCACCCGCCAGCAAAAGCCCTGGGCCTACTGGTGGTGGATGGGCAGCGCGGTGGATGAGACAAACATCAAAAAAGAACTGACCCGCTACCGCGACGGCGGGCTGGGGGGCGTTCACATCATCCCGATCTACGGCGCAAAAGGCTTTGAATCGAACTACCTCAGCTATCTCCGCCCGCGCTGGATGGAAATGATGGGCTACACCGTCCACGAAGCCGAACGCCTCGGTCTCGGCGTGGACATGACCACCGGCACGGGCTGGTGTTTCGGCGGGCCGCGCGTGACGGATCAGGAGGCGAATGCCAATGTCGTTGTCAGAAGCTTTGATCTCGCCGCCGGTGACAAACTGAAGGAAAGATTTGACCGCAGCAAAACCCAGGCGCTGGTCGCGTATTCGCCCGAAGGCAAAACCGTGGACCTGACCAAGACCATTGCCGCGAACGGCGAAGTGTTGTTTTCCCCGCCCGGTGGAACCTGGCGCGTGTACGCCATCTCTCAAAAGCCGAGCGGCCAGAAGGTGAAGCGGCCCTCGCCCGGCGGCGAAGGCTGGATGCTCAACCTGTTCTATGAGGACGCGATGAGGGATTACCTGCAATGGTTCGACGACGCCTTCGCGAACTATCACGGACCGAAGCCCCGTGCGCAGTATCACGACTCCTACGAATACAAGTCCGACTGGTCGCCCGACTTCTTCGCGCAGTTCTGGAAGCGGCGGGGTTATCATCTGCAGGAGGAACTGCCCGCGCTCTTCAGCAATTCAAATGACGACCGTTCCGCCCGCGTGAAGTGCGATTACCGCGAAACGGTTTCCGACCTCATGGCCGACACCACACTTCCGCTGTGGGTGAAATGGTCGCACGACCACGGCTTTATCACGCGCAACGAGGCCCACGGCTCGCCTGGCAACCTGCTGGATCTCTACGCCGCCGCGGACATTCCCGAAACGGAAATGTTCCATCTGGACCGCAACAAGCTCATCTCGAAATTTGCGTCGTCCGCCGCGCACGTGTCCGGGCATCGTTACGCCTCGAGCGAGACCGGCACCTGGCTGGAGGAACATTTCACCGAGACGCTCGCCGACATGAAATTTCTGCTCGACGATCTTTTTCTCAGCGGCATCAACCACGTGTTTTATCACGGCACTTGTTATTCGCCCGACGAAGCCGGCTGGCCCGGCTGGCATTTTTACGCGTCGTACGAGATGAACCCGCGCAACTCGGTCTGGCACGACGTGTCCGCGCTCAACGCCTACGCCGCGCGCTGCCAGTCCATCCTGCAATCCGGCCAGCCCGACAA
>JANPGB010000677.1:0-6066 GCA_031423695.1 Verrucomicrobiota bacterium | reverse complement strand
CGATCAGCTTACGGCTGAATGTCGGAAGCGATACGCAGGTTTCAAATCAGATCAGAAGTATCACGACTGCCGGAAGAAGTTGGCCGGAGACAAGCGATTCAGCCACGTTCGCGAACTCGACCCCGGCAATCCACGAAGCGCCAAAAAACCATTCTTCAACGCGAATATCCTCACGGAGTTTGACAAGCATTACACAAAAATTGCGGTAAAATAAACGCCTTGATTCAATCGGCTTCATTTGGAATCTGCGTCCGAACCTTGCGGCTGCGAGATAAAATTTCCGCCACCCCTTCAGGGCGGAATTATTTTGTGGGACGTTTCCCAGGGTAGCTCCTGCGTCGCAACCCTGGGCTACATGCCTGAATCCCGTTGGGATTCGTTGAGTGGCATTGCGAACGAAACACTCGCGCGACGTTTATTTCAGTCGCCGCCGCAGTTCCGCCGGATTCCGTGCGCCATTAAAAACGGAAGCCACATTGATGGCATCCAATTCAATCGAATAGTAAATGCTGTATTTGCTAAATTTTTTGAGAGCCACTTTGTGAGTGTAGGACGAGGCGAGGCGAAATCTTTCAGGGAACTTCAAAACTTGCTGGAGGGTGGCGTTAACTTCCCTTCTGAATTCTTCACCCAAGCCGGGACGTTGTGCTTCATACCATGCTGCCGCGTCTTCAAATTCCAGGCGGGCAAGCGGCGCGAAAATGATTCCGCGTTTCATGCCTTGCGGCTTTTGAGACGTTCGTGGAGTTCGGCCTGCACCGTTTCCCACGGAATGCCGCGTTCAGGATGTTGCCGCAGTTCTTCCGCGCGACGGTCAAACTCGGCAAGTTGTTCCGGCGTGGGTTCGGCATCGAATTTTTCACGGAGTTGCTCGAAGACTTCGCGTTGTTCTTCAAACGGAAGTTTTTCAACTTGCTCCATGATTTGCGCTGCACTCATGGCCGCAATTTACTCTGTTGATTCACGCGTGCAAGCCGGAGTTTTCGCTTGCTTGAAATCGCCAACCGCCAATCGCCAATCGCCAATTCCCCCATGATCCCCCGCGAGATTCTCAAAAAAATCCGGCAGATCGAGCTGCGCACGAACCGCATCGTGACCGAAACGCTCGCGGGCCAATACCATTCCGTCTTCAAGGGTCAGGGCATGAACTTCGACGAGGTGCGCGAATACCAGCCCGGCGACGACGTGCGCGCGATTGACTGGAACGTCACCGCGCGGATGAATCATCCGTTCATCAAGAAGTTCGTCGAGGAACGCGAACTTACGCTCATGCTCGTGGTGGACGTGAGCGGGTCGGGCCTGTTCGGCTCGCGCGACCAGTCCAAGCGCGAACTCGCCGCCGAGATCGCCTCCGTGCTCGCCTTCTCCGCCATCCGCAACAACGACAAGGTCGGCCTCATCCTCTTCAGCGACGAGGTGGAGAAGTTCATTCCGCCGCGCAAAGGCCGCAGTCACGTCCTGCGCGTCATCCGCGAGGTGCTGTTCTTCGAGCCCAAGCGTCGCGGGACGGATTTGAACGCGGCGCTGGAGTTTCTGATGCGCGTCACACCGCACAAAGCCATCGCGGCGGTCATCTCGGATTTCATCGGTTCGCCCGCAACGTTGCAGGGCCAGAGCAAGCGCCGGTTGCGGCCGCAAATGATGCTGCTCGAATCACTCGCCCAGGCTTCGTTCACCATGCTCAAGCAAGCGAATCGTCGGCACGACGTGGTGGCCGTGCAGATCACGGATCCTTGCGAACTGGAACTGCCTGCGCTCGGACGCCTGGTGTTGCAGGACGCCGAGACGGGGGAAATCGTGGAGGTCAGCACTGGCGACGCGCGCAAACGTGTGGCGTTTGCCCAGCGGCAAACCAAGGCGCAGGCGGACACGGTCAGGCTGTTTCGCACGGCGGGAATTGATTCGATTCAACTGCGGACGGACCAGGCCTACGGCGTGCCGCTGGCAAAATTCTTTGCCACGCGCGAGAAACGGAGGTTGAGAGGATGATTACCAACGCAACCCCGCGGAGCGGGATGCCGATTGCGAATGACATCCGCGACATCAAGCCGCCGGTGGAAATCTCCAGCGGCTGGTCATGGCTGGCATGGTTGCTGGCTGGAGTAGTCGTGGCCGCGCTCGCTTACTTTGCCTGGAGACGGCGGCAAAAGCGGCTCGCGCAAGTTCCGATGGTGCCGCTGATTCCCGCGCATGTTCGTGCAAAACAGAAATTGCTGGAAGCACTGGCGCTCCTCGCGCAGCCGAAGCCGTTTGTGATCGCGGTTTCAGATGCGGAGCGGGCTTATCTGGAGGAACGGTTTCAATTCCGTGCGCCGGAAAGGACGACCGAGGAATTTCTCCACGAGTTGCGCGGGACGAATCTGCTGCTGCCCGCCCAGAAGGAGAGTCTCGGGGACTTTCTCCAGCAATGTGATCTGGTGAAATTCGCCAAATACGAACCGGGTGAAATCGAACTGCGCGGGCTGCATGAATCCGCCTTGCGACTGGTTGAGGAAACCGAACCCGTCGAGACCCAGCCTGAAAGCGGAAAGCCGCCGGCGGAAGAAATCGTCAATCAAGTATCGTGAACCAAACATGACGTTTGCCCATCCATGGCTGTTGTTGTTGCTCCTGCTGCTGCCGTTGCTGGCGTGGCTTAAGGGAAAGCGCGGGC
The DNA here is from genome assembly GCA_031423695.1 of Verrucomicrobiota bacterium. Taxonomy (GTDB): domain Bacteria; phylum Verrucomicrobiota; class Verrucomicrobiia; order Limisphaerales; family CAIQOK01; genus CAIQOK01. Next base: position 3,413 of record JANPGB010000677.1, on the reverse strand, counting down.
GTCCGCCGGCGTTCGTTTATTCGTCGGTGCAACTGGTGCGTTCGGTTCTCAACGTAACGCGTTCGCGCTCCGGTGGGTTTCTGGCGGCGTTGCGCTGGCTGGCGCTGGCGCTGTTCATCCTCGCGCTGGCGCAACCGCGGATCTCGAAAAGCGAAACGAAGGTGCGCGCCAGCGGGATTGACATCGCGGTGGCGATGGATCTTTCGGGCAGCATGGCGTCCGAGGATTTTGAGGTCGGCGGCGGACGGGTGAACCGGCTGGACATGGCCAAGGCGGTGTTAAACAAGTTCATCGAGAAGCGGCCCAACGACCGCATCGGCCTGGTCGCGTTTGCCACGCAGGCTTACATCGCCGCGCCGATGACGCTGGACCATGATTTTCTTCAGCAGAACCTGGAGCGGCTGGAGTTGAATTCGATCAACGGGAACCAGACGGCGATCGGCTCCGGACTCAGCGCCGCGATTAATCGCCTGCGCGACCTGAAATCCAAGAGCAAAATCGTCATCCTGATGACGGACGGCCAGAATAACGCGGGCAAGATTCCGCCGTTGACGGTGGCCGAGGCGGCGAAAAGTCTGGGTGTGAAGGTTTATACCATCGGCATCGGGATGCGCGGGCAGGCGCCGATGCCCGTTTACATGGGCGGGCGCAAGGTCGGCTATCAGCCGATGGCTGTGGATATCGACGAGGATACGCTGACGAGGATCGCGCAGATGACCGGCGGAAAATATTATCGCGCTGACAACACCGAGAACTTTCAGAAAATTTACGCGGAGATCGACAAGCTGGAAAAGTCGGAGGCGGAGATTAAAAAGTACACCCAGTATCGGGAGCTGTTCGGGTGGCTGCTCGTCCCGGGACTTGGGTTGGTGCTGGTCGAAATCATTTTGGGGAACACGTTGCTGAGGAGGATTCCATGAGCTTCGCCAATCCGCAAATGCTTTGGTTGTTGTTGGTGGTTCCGCCGGCAATGGTGCTGTTTCTGTGGTGGTCCGCACGCGAGCGGGAGCGGTTGATGACGCAATTCATTCAAGCCCGGTTGTTGCCGGGCTTGATCGCCGGCGTCTCCGCGCCGCGCCAAAAAATGCGCGCGCTCGGTTTGGTGGCGGCTGTGTGCTGCTTGATGCTCGCGCTGGCACGACCGCAATGGGGCTTTGACTGGCAGGAAGTCACGCAGCGCGGATTGGACATCGTCGTCGCGATAGACACGTCGAAGTCCATGCTCGCCGAAGACATCGCGCCGAACCGGCTGGCACGCGCAAAATTGGCGGCGCTGGATCTCATGCAGCAGGCGAAGTCGGATCGGCTCGGGCTGGTGGCGTTCGCCGGCAGCGCGTTTCTGCAATGCCCGCTGACGATTGACGATGCGGCGTTCCGCCAGAGTCTGGACGCGTTGGACGTGAACATCATTCCCGAAGGCGGCACTGCGATCGGCGAAGCGATCAAGGAAGCGGCGAAGGCTTTCAAGGAGGGCGAAAACCACAAGGTGGTCGTACTGTTCAGCGACGGCGAGGATCAGGATGAGAACGCGCTGGACGCGGCGAAGACAGCGAAGGAAGCGGGCGTGATTGTTTTCACCGTGGGCATCGGCTCGACCGAGGGCGAACTGCTGCGAGTCAAAGGGGCCGATGGGAAAAGTGATTACGTGCGCGATCCTGAAGGCAATGTGGTCAAGTCGCATTTGAACGAGGCGCTGCTCCAGCAAATTGCCGGGGCGACGGACGGTGGGTTTTATCTGCCGCTGCGCGGGGCGAACACGATGGACATGCTTTACCAAAAGGGAATCGCGCCGCTGCCGAAATCCGACGCGCAGGAGAAACTGGTGAAACGCCCGTTGGAGCGTTACCACTGGCCGCTGGCATTGGCGATTGTGTTGCTGATCAGTGAAATGCTTTTTCCCGAACGCAAACGCGAATCGCGCAAGGCGGCCAGGGTTTCGGCCAAACCGCCGGCCGCAGCCGTGGCGGCGATTTTGATCACGCTGCTGCCATCCCTCCTGTTTGCCTCGCCGTCGAGTGCGTTGCGGGATTTCAAGGCGGGGAGATTTTTGGAAGCCCAACAGGAATACGAGCGGCTGGCCGCCGCGGATAAGAAGGGCGACCTGCGATTTATTTTCAATGCCGGTGCGGCGGCGTATCGTCGCCAGACCAACTACGACGAGGCCATCAAGCTGTTCACCACGGCGACGATGGCGCGCGACCTCAAGCTGCAGGCGGCAGCGTATTTCAACATTGGCAACGCGCAATTCCGGCTCGGCCAGTCGGTTAAGACAATCGATGAAATCCAGAAGCATTGGGAGGACGCGCTCAAGAGCTTTCAAAACGCCGTGGCGCTGGACAAAGATGACGCGGACATGCGTTTCAATCTGCAATACACCAAGCAAGGGCTCGAATATTTGAAACAACTGCGCGAGGTGGTCAAACGGGCGCAGGAGATTGCCCAGCGAAAGGATTATCACGGGGCGTTGCAACTGCTCAAAAAGTTGATGGAGGAGTTGAAAAGCAACCCGTTTGGAAAACCGTTTGAAGAATATCTTCAGAAATTACAAAACATTGATGCGATTGCGAATCCCAATACTAATCAGCCTTAGCGCGCTGGTCCTGTCAGGAACTCGGGTCGTGGCTGAGTCCTTGCCTCCGGACGAGTTTTTTCACGGCGGCGCCCGTTCGTATCTGACCAACAACATTGGCGGGGCGTTGCAATGGGTGACAAACGGTCTGGCGGCTTATCCAAAGGACGAAAAGCTGAAGAAGTTGGAGCAACTTCTTAAACAGCAGCAGCAACAGCAGCAGCAACAAAATCAAGATCAGCCAAACGATTCAAAGCAGGATCAGCAGAAAAATCAGAATCAAAAACCCGACCAGCAACAAAAGTCACCGGATCAAAAGCAGGCCGACAAGGACAAACAGCAAGAGCAGCAAAAAAAGGATGCTCAAGCAAAGCAGGATCAGAAGAAAGACGAGCAGCAGGCGAAGAAATCAGACGAACAGAAAAAACAGGACAAAGAAAATGAATCTGAACAACAACAGGGGCCGGCCGTCGCTGGAGAAATGACACCGCAGGAAGCCAAGCAACTTTTAGATGCCCAGAAGAATGACGAAATGCTGATGCCGGTCAGCCGGAAGGACAAACCGCCGGATCCGCGCAAGGTGGTCAAGGATTGGTGACGGCTAAGCAGCTGCGGCCAAGTTAGACGGTGGGGTCGGCGAGTTCACACGGCCATCCAAGCATTTGCGAGGATCCGGGAAGGCGTCCCCGACGGAATTTTGGATTAGGGCTATGCACTTGATTCCCCTGACCCCAATCGGTTGTAGTATTCGGCATGGCCGATTACCCTCAAACCGTGTTGGAATTCAACGAGCGCTTTCACGATGACGCCGCCTGCCGTGCCTATCTGGAATCCCTCCGCTGGC
>JANPGB010000676.1:0-3493 GCA_031423695.1 Verrucomicrobiota bacterium | reverse complement strand
CTTCGGCACCGACGAAGAAGCGCCTGTTCTCCCATCCGTCAGCCTTCCCCTGATCGGCGTGCCCTGACCAATACTGGCCGTGATAACGACCGACGATGGAGAGTGCCTGGATGTACGGATTTTCTTTATCCTCATGGAGCTTGGCCGCATCCCAAACCCGCTCGAACAGATCTTTTTCCGGAACAGGACTCGACAGGATGGTCGGCTGCGTTGCCGCCGCCCCGGCCTGGAACACGGCGACCGACAGCAACATGCCGGCCCCGACACGTCGCACGAAATTTAGGCTGCAATGATGAGGTGCGTCACCTTCGTGCCGGACCATTTCACGAATGTCGTTTGGACAAAGTTGTAGTTTTACGTCGGTCATGATCGAGCGGCCTTCATTTCAAAAACGTGGTATTGCCACGGAGTCATATCCAGATAAAGCCCCCGGGACTGGAGGTCATCACCGTCGCGTTCGTATTGGGCGTCGCCCAGCAAATCATGCAGATGCCACCGTCGGCCACCCATGTCGGACAACGGAAGGCGGATGTAACACTGGCCCGGGCAGGCGGCGTAATTGACGCAGACAATCACGCGCTCGCCGTCCGGTCCTTGCCATGCGCAGGCAATGAACGCGTCGAAAGATCGGTTGCCGTCGAAGGCGGGAACACATTCAAGCAATTGCCAATGCCCCTGCCGGAGAGCAGGCCGGCGCAGAACCGCAAGCAACCGATCGTAGAACGCGCGCACGGAGGGGTTCACGGGTTCATCCGGGCCGCGACCGAGGTGCGGTGAGATGCGTTTGAGCCGCCCTTCAAACTGCCCGGCATGGAAGAAGCGCAGGCCCGGCGTAAGAAACGTGAGCACCGCCGCGGCTTCGTGCTGTCCGGCCGGAAAAGTGGCGGTCGCGCGCGGCTCGTCGTGATTTTCCAGGAAGCGAGCCAGCTTGTTCTGGTAATCCAGCCCGGCGTGGAAATGCTCGCGCAACGGCCGGGCATGTCCTTCGCGGAGGCGATCGTAAAGCCGCTTGTCGTAAGCATAATCAAATCCCTGCTGTTGCATCGTCCATTCCATGTCCCAGTACACTTCCGCCATGAAGCAAAAGCCGGCCACCTTCTCGCGCACGCGCCTCGTTGCTTCCGGCCAGAACAGCTTCGCCGGAATGCCCCAGGTCCGCTCGAAGACTTCCGGCAGGACCAGCATGGCCATGTCGCAGCGCACGCCGTCACATTGCCCGGCGATTCTCACCAGCTCACTAATCATGGCTTCCTGAGTGGCCGGATTGCCGTAATTGAGTTGGAGAGTGTCCGGCCAGCCGGCGAAATAGGGATCTCGTCCGTGGGCCAGCAGTAGATCGCCCGCCTTGCGCTTGATCCAAGTGTAATTCTGGGGAGCACGGATCATGTCTTGTTCCGTGCCGCGAATGTAATACTCGGGGTGCTCTGCCACCCAAGGATGATCCAGCCCGGTGTGGTTGGGAACGAAATCGAGCATCAACCGCAGGCCGCGCTTGCCCAGCCGCTGGCGCAGACGGGCGAGGGCGGCATCCCCGCCCAGGCTTTTATGCACCGTGTAGCCGGTGATGGCGAAGCCTGAGCCCGGAATGTCTTCGTCGCGCAAGTCCGGCAGCGTCTCTTGAAATTCCCGACGCCACTCGGGGTTGGCCCGCGAGACGCGCTGTCCGGCCGGGCCGGTCTGCCACACGCCCAGGAACCAAACCCAGTCGAAGCCCATTTGGGCGAACCGGTCGAGTTCGGAGTCCGGAACGTCATCCAGCATCACCGGGCGGCCAAGTTGTTTGGACAACTCGGTCAGCCAGACTCGTGTGTTGATCTGATAGAGCGAAGGATAAAGGGGGGCTTGCATTGGGGCCTCGGCGTTTGACGCGTCAGCATGAATTGTTTCGAATCAGCTGGCACCTGGGGGGGGCGTGTGATGGTTCAGGGCAAAAAAAAGAGCCGCTCTTACGAGCGGCTCTGTGGAAAACTAACTACGATTACTTGCGGCGGCGGAAGAGCAGCAGGCTGCCCAGACCGAGAACACCGAGAGCGATCGTGGACGGTTCAGGAACCGAAACAACCAACGGGGTGAAACGAGCCGCATTGGGAGAGGAGCTCCAAATGACGGAGCCCGGACCGGCAGCAGGCGCAAGCACGACTTGCTTGGTTTCAGTGCGACCACTCCAACCAATAGAATTGAAGGCTTGAATCTGGAGGGAAACGACTGCACCAGCATCACCAGCACCAGCGAGGGCGAGAATGGAGGGAAGGCCAACCAAGACACCATCAGTGGTGCCGATGGTCATAATGCCAGCACTCTTATCCGTAAGTTGACCAGCGGCACCGTAGAAGACCTGGAACTGGAGGCCATCAGCCGCAGTGGCATTGCGATCACCAACTCCGTCGCCGTTCAGGTCAATCTTGACGCGGGTCAGGGAACCGTTTAGCGGATTGATTGTCCCTTGAGCAAAGGAGGCAACCGTAGACATTGCCACGAGAGCAATGACAAGGAGGGATTTTTTCATAATTTTACTTGTGTATCGGGTTAGTTTGTTCGGATTAAGCTGAATCGAACAGGTTAGTTGTTCGGATTAAAGTTGCGAGTCCAGTTCAAGGTAGTAGCACCGGGGTTAAAGACGAAGAAGCCCTGACCGACAGCGGGAGCAGGAGCAGCGACCGGATCACCCGTTTCGTTATTCAACCAACCGTCAACAGGACCGGCATTGATGAGGGTGGTGTTGTAGTTCTGCGTTCCACCGTTGAACGTCAAATACTGAAGCTCAACAACCTGCGGGAAACCATTGGCCGCAGTCAACGCAAGTTGCTGAGGAACAATCGATGACACCAAGTTAAACCCAGAAGCCATCGGAACATTCAAGTTATTGCCAGTGGTCACTTCACCCACGAGAGTCACCGAAGAATCGGTCGCACCCGGATTGAAGAAGAAAAATCCCTCACCAGGAGAAACGGTCGTCGCGCTAGCGTTACCGGTGGCGTTATCCACCCAAGCTGCACCATCCGAAATATCAGTGGTGTAGTTATTGTTGACGAACTTCAAGACTTGGGATTCCAGCGGAGCCGCAGGAAGAACGGAATCCAGCTTGTTGTTCGGGGAAGCCTTCAACTGATTTGCAACCAGATTGAAACCGGGCTTCATCGTGAGGTTGATGTAACCAACGACGTTTACGGAGTAAACCTGCGCCGTGGAGGTTGCGACACCGGCGAAGCCGAGTGCAGCCGTAAGGAGGAGTGCTTTAGTTCTCATGTGTTTGTGTTTGTGTTGTGTTCTGTGTGTGGTGCGACTGTCGCAAATTGAGGCGTGAGTGTCAACTTTTTTTTGAATTACTTTGAACATGTTTGAACGTCTTGAATCACTGTTCACGGGAGTAGCGTAGTGCATACCAAAAGGGATTCAATTTTCAAGCGCGGAGGGGAGCACGGGGAACTGGACCGGTGATTTGCGGGTCGAGGCGGACAGACAGTGACTTTTAACACGGATACGGCACAGAGCC
>JANPGB010000675.1:0-11229 GCA_031423695.1 Verrucomicrobiota bacterium | reverse complement strand
ATGTTTGCCTCTGATCAAAGTCCGGGACGGGACGGCAGAAATTTTCTTTCGTCCCTGCGGGACTTGGGGCAAATGTGAACAGTGAGCCCAGCGCTAAATCGCTGGGCTATTTTCAAAGCCAAGCCGGCGGCGGTGCGGGGCAACAACGATAATCTTTGACAGAAATTTGCGGGTCGGCTTTCATAAACCCATGACAAAGGTGCTGACTAGAAATCTCAAAATCCATTGTGCCCGATTGTCTCCTATCAGGATTAGCCGGAATAGACTCGGCATAATACAATGTTGAACCCGATTTATGGCAGAACAATACGCACACACACTCATAGCGAAGCAGAAGGAGTTCATCCCATCGCCTTCACAAATCGAACAATTTCTTTCTGTGATGGTTTCCCAAAACGTAGTGCCAACCATTCCAAGTATTGCTTTGCGAATACCTACAGGCAGGTTTCGAGAATACCCGCATATAGACCCGTTCACAGGTCAAAAGATGAGAGTAAAGATCAAGGATCGCAAGAAGCTGGAAAACTTGGGTGAGATAGCGAAGGCGTTGGAATCTCTCACAGAATACGAGCTTGAAGTTGCGGCAGTTGGGCGACCAAAATTATCCCCAATACCCATAGAATTTAGTGAGTCGTATCATGTGGGTGTGACCTGTTTTGTATATTCGGCGTATCGCTCGACATCGGACCTGCATGATGATGCTGATGGCGGTGATAAGGGGCCTCGTTACAAGGAGCCCTGCCTCGAATTGCCAAAGGTTGGTTTTTTCAGTAATCCGCACAATGGGGAAATCCTCAAAGTATCTGATGCGGGCTACGCTCGCTTTTGGGTTCAGTTTGAGCTTGGGAAGTTTTTGTTCCCAGAATTTAAGAATGGCAATTTAGATGTTCTCAATCCGCAAATCATCACCGAAGCTGAAACTGCATTTGGAATTAAATTCGTACAAGGGTGCTATTGGGACTAAAATGGAGATAGACAGCAAACGCCAGACCTACCCTTGATGGCGGCAGAGTTTTTACTTTTAATCCCGCCTTGCCAAACTATCTTCCCGCCGATGCATACCAAAGGTCTGCGGAAAACCAAAATCATCGCCACGCTCGGCCCGGCCACCAGCTCGCCGGAAATGCTCGGCGCGCTCTTTGACGCGGGTGTCAATATTTTCCGGCTCAACATGTCGCACGCGCCCCACGACTGGGTGCGGCGCATCGTCACCGACATCCGCGCCGCGTCCAGCGCGCGCGGGAAGTTCACCGGCATCATGATGGACACGCAGGGCCCGGCGATCCGCACGGGCGACCTGAGCGTGCCGTTGAACCTGCAGCCCGGCCAGAAGTTCACCCTCACCGTGCGCGGCGAGCGCAGCGAGGAGGAACATTCGGTGGACGTGAACTACGCCAACTTCGTCAACGACATCAACGTGGGCGACACGGTGCTGTTCGACAACGGCGCGATCCAGATGAAGGTGCTGGCCAAGGACGGCAACAAGGTGCAGTGCGAAGTCCTCACGGAAGGCGTGCTGGGCAGCCGGCGGCATATCAATTTGCCGGGTGTGCGGGTCAGCCTGCCCGCGCTCACGGCCAAGGACATTGCCGACGTGAAGCTGGGATTGGAAGTCGGCGTGGATCTGGTGGCGCTGTCGTTTGTGCGCGAAGCCCGCGACCTGCTCCAGCTCAAGGAACTGCTCACGGACGCAAAAAATCGTCCGCTGGTCATCGCCAAGATTGAGGATCAGCAGGCGGTCAAGAATCTCGAGGAGATCGTGGCGGAGGCGGACGGCATCATGGTCGCACGCGGCGATCTGGGCATTGAAATTCCCTACGAGGAGCTGCCCATCGTGCAGCGGCGCATCGTCAAAGCTTGTCTGCGCGTCGGCAAGCCGGTCATCGTCGCCACGCACATGCTTGAGAGCATGATCGAATCGCCCATGCCCACGCGCGCGGAAGTCACGGACGTGGCGAACGCGGTTTATGAGCAGGCGGACGCGATCATGTTGAGCGGCGAGACGACGGTGGGAAAATATCCGCTGAAGTGCATCGAGGTGTTTGACCGCATCGCCGAGCGGACCGAGCGCAGCGGCGGCGCGAACTTTTTCGAACACGCCGAACTCACCCAGGCGCGGCAGAAGGTGGTCAAGAGCGCCATTGTCATGGCCAACGAGCTGAAGGCCGAGGCGCTGCTGGTCTTCACCCGCAACGGCAGCATGGCGCGCTTCACCGGCTGGCTGCGGCCGCGTCACTCCCAGATTTTTGCGGTGTGTTCGCGGGCTGAGGTGGCCCGGGGGCTGTCCTTGAACTGGGGCGTTTGCCCGGTGGTGGTGCCGTTCGACCTGATCAATCCTGAAAACACGATTGAGGGAGCCGTGCATGCCCTGACCGAGCAGGGCCGGTTGAAAACCGGGCAGACGATTGTCATCATCGGAGCCATCTTGGTGGCGGATAAAATTGTGGATGCGGTGCAGATGCGGGTGGTGTGAGGCGGGCGGGTGCTGTTCTAAAACGAATCATTGATATTCGGCGCGGAACCGTTAATTTTTCCGACCGAACAACTCATGAGCATCGCGTCACCCAAAAGCGAGATTCAGCGGCTCAAAGTCCTCTGGCAATACGAAATCCTCGATACCGTGCCGGAGGAGGTCTTTGACGAACTGACCGAACTGGCCGCCAAGATCTGCGAGGCCCCCATCGCGCTGATCTCGCTGATTGATGAAAACCGGCAGTGGTTCAAGTCCAAGGTCGGCATCAGCATTCAGGAGACCTCCCGCGACGTCTCTTTTTGTGCGCACGCGATACAGCAGGGGGAATCGTTGTTCATCGTTCCCGATGCCACCAAGGACAAGCGCTTTGCCAACAACCCGCTGGTGACGTCCCCGCCCAAAATTCGTTTCTACGCCGGCGCGCCGCTGATCACGCCGGACAGTCACGCGCTCGGCACCTTGTGCATTATCGACAGCCAGCCGCGCGAGCTGCGGCCGGATCAGAAGCGCGCCCTGGTGATTCTGGCCCGCCACGTCATGACCCAGCTCGAACTCCGCCGCCACGCCTGCGAACTGGTGGCGGCGCGCCAGATCAAGGCGGAAACAGCGGCGGAGTTGGTCAAGGCGAGGGCGGAAATCGTGCGGCTCAAGCGCCAGCTGGCGAGGCTGAAAGCGAAACGAAACCGGTAAGTTGCAAGCCGTCAGCGGGCCGCCCGGTTCACCAGGAACATCACCGTTGCCAGCACCCCCGACACCAGAATGCCAGCGGCGATGGACCAGCCGAGGATGCGCCGGTGCTTGCGCCGGCCCGCCGCGCCACCCATGCCTGCGAACAGGTAAAAGCGTTCCGGCGGCTTGTTGGGTTGGGAGAAAAAAGGCAGGTTCATTGGTCGCCGCCTATGTTCGGGCGCAGGCGCAGGCCCTCAGCCGACCACCGTAAAAGCAGTGGCATCGCCGGTGGAAAAAGAATACTCAACTGCCAGTTCATCCGGTCCCAGTATAAGCAAGGCGTGCCTGATTGGAAAATATTATCTTCCGGGCGGCATTTCTCAGGGTCATTCCCGGACACGCTGACTCAGTCCCTGGCGATGGCGCAGTGTGCGCGATGAAATAGCGCTGGCGGGCGGGGGTGACGAGAGACGGCCCCTGGCGCAAAATCCAACTCTGCCTCCGCTCATCCACGGCGCACCCGACCTGCAATATAGCGGGTGCAAAACCTTGAATAGCCTGCGTTTTTACGGATAATCGCCGCATGGAAACCATTGCCATCATCGGCGCGTCTTCGGACCGCCAGAAGTTCGGGAACAAAGCCGTGCGCGCCTTCCGCCAGCAGGGCTACGCGGTGTACCCCGTGAATCCCAAGGAGGTCGAGATTGAAGGTCTTCCCGCGTTCAAGAGCATCGCCGAGGTGCCCGTGCGTCCGCAGTTGGTCAGCGTGTATCTGCCGCCGCCGGTGCTGCTGAGCATCCTACCAGACATCGCCGCGCGCGGGTGCGACGAACTTTGGCTCAATCCCGGCACGGAATCCGACGAGGTATTGGCGGAAGCCGGGCGGCTGGGATTAAACACAATTCAAGCGTGCAGCATCGTCGGTGTCGGGGTGTCACCAGATGCGTTGTAAGCGATGAAGCACTGGGCCGCGTCACCGAAACGCCGGCCCTGTTTTTCCGCCATCGAACCGATTCAGGCGCCCGCGACGAAGCTCTTCGCCAACTCGTTTCTCGCGGGATTTGTTCCACCCGTCCACATGTCGAGTGTGAACTGGGCCGCGCCGTCAACATTCTTCCAGCGGAAGGTTGCCCATTGGTTCAGTCGTCCGGGCGAAGGGGTCACCAGACCTCCACCGGTCCCTTGGGCACCGGGATGTGTTGGCGCTGCGCCACGGCCGGCTCGTCGCTCCGGGGAGAAACAGCAACAGGCTCCTGCATGAACGACGCGACCATCGGGGGCGGCTGGAAGCGCGGCTGAAGTTCGCCGGTGTCGTCGAGAAACTGCCGCCGCCAGCGGATGTAATTTTCCAGAATCTCAAGGAACTGCGCGCGGGTCGAAACCTTGACCACATGCTTGTTGAATTCGTGGCACGGGCCGAACCGCTTGGAATACCAGGGAGCGACTTTGCGAAACATCCGGCAGCCGAGTTCTTCACCGAAAATCTCCACCATCAAATCCAGATGCCGGCACAGCACGCGCACCCGTTCGGAGAAGGGCGGTTCGGGCGGAAGCTCGCCGCCACGGCCGGGCGCCTTCTCCCTCTCCCCGTTTGGCTGGGGGGGGAGGTTAGAAAAGCATTTCAGGTACTGCAGTGTGTGCTGGAAAATCCACGGGTTGTAAAACGCTCTGCGCCCGATGCTCACGCCGGCGCAGCCGGTTTCATCCAGCATCCGTTTCGCCGCCTGCGGCGTGACGATGTCGCCGTTGCCAATCACCGGAATGGTTTTCACTGCCGCAACCACTTTTCCAATGCCCGCGAGATTCACCGTGCCACCGAAGCCCTGCTCGCGCGTGCGGCCGTGAACAAAAATTGCCGCCACGCCCGTGGCTTCGAGCGCGCGGGCCAGATCCGGCGCGGTCAGATTATCGTCATCCCAGCCGAGCCGCATCTTGGCGGTGACGGGAATTTTCACGGCGTTGACCATGCCTCGGACGAGCGCAGCGGTTTTGTCGAGCTCGGTCATCATGGCCGAGCCGCCGCCGACTTTGCAGACCTTCTTCACCGGACAACCCATGTTGATGTCCACCGACGCGACGCCAAGCGATTCCAGGATGACCGCCGCATCGCGCATCTCCTCCGGCACGCTGCCGAACAACTGCACGGCCAGCGGTGCGTCGGCGGGCCGGGTTTCGATGAGCTTGAACGCCTTGGGGGTTTTTTCGAGGAGCGAGCGGGCGTTGACGAGGTCGGTGGTGCAGAGGCCCACGCCGCCGATTTCCCGCACCACCAGGCGGAACGGCAGGTTGGTATAGCCCGCCAGCGGCGAGAGGAACAGGTTGGAGGCCAGGTTGAGTGAACCGATGCGCACAATTTGGTTGCCACTATAGCAAGGTCCGGGCGGCGCGCACGCAAACAAATCGCCCCCGCCTTGCGCTCCGCCCGCTCTCTCTGACTCGACATTGTGGCTGCCGGGTGGCAGAGTGGGCGCGTGCCGATGGAAAAATTAGAGCAACTGCGCGCGCGCCTGCGCGGCTACGGTTCCTGTATCGTCGCCTACTCCGGCGGCGTGGATTCCGTGTTCCTGGCGCGGGTTGCGCATGAGGAACTGGGCGAGCGCTCGCTGGCCGTCATTGCGGACTCGGCGAGCCTGCCGCGCCGTGAACTGGCCGAGGCGTTGCAACTGGGCGAGCAGTTTAATTTCCCTGTCCGGGTGGTGAAGACGGCGGAGTTTGACAACGCCAGCTATCTGGCCAATCCGCTGAACCGTTGTTATTTCTGCAAGCATGAGCTTTTCGAGGAGTTGACCCCCATCGCGATTGCCGAAAAATTTGCCGTGATCTGCTACGGCGAGAACGCGAGTGATGTCGGTGATTTCCGGCCGGGCGCACAGGCGGCGGCGGAATTTCAAGTGCGTGCGCCGATGAAGGAAATCGGTTTGACGAAGGCCGAGATCCGCCAGCTGTCCGCGCAGATGGGACTGCCCACGGCGGACAAACCGCAGATGGCCTGCCTGAGTTCGCGCATCCCCACGGGCGAGGCGGTGTCGCCGGAGAAACTGCGGATGATCGAGGCGGCGGAATATGTTTTGCGCGACCTCGGCTTTTACGATGTCCGGGTGCGGCATCACGAGTTGAACGGGCCGGTTCAGGCGGTCGCGACCCCTGCAACGGCCCAGGCGCTGGCGCGCATCGAGGTCGGACCTTCGGAGTTGCCGAAATTGCTGGCTGGTGAAATGGCGGCAAAGGTCGCGGAGGCGCTCAAGAAAATCGGCTACGCGCACGTCACGCTGGATTTGCAGGGATACCGTCGCGGCGGAACGAATGCGAGCGTCGCGCAGGCTCTTCCTCAGTCCAAGTAGGCGTGCGGCGCGTGAAGTTTTTGCCGGGTTGAATGGAAACTGGGCAAAAAAGTTTTGGTCTGGGACACATTTCCCGGTTGGCGGCTGCGCAAACCGGCTTTTCTGGCAGGGCATCCCTTTTGCTTAGAGCAAGGCGTGTATCTTGATTACTACGGTCTGACGGAAGCTCCGTTCGACATCACGCCGAACCCGCGGTTCCTGTTTTACAGCGCGAAGCATCGCGAGGCTTACAACCATCTGATGTATGGCATCCGGGAGCGGAAAGGTTTCGTGCAGTTGACGGGCGAGGTCGGCGCGGGCAAGACCACGCTATGCCGTGCGATGTTGGAGCAGCTCAGCGAGAATTTCTCCACGGCGCTCATCCTGAATCCCATCCTGAATCCTGACGAGCTGATGAAGGCCATCGCCACGGAGTTCGGTCTGGATGTCAAAGGCATGGACCGGCTCGACACGGTGGCGGCGATCAATAATTTTCTCCTTTGGGAAGTCGAACAGGGCCGCGATGCCGTGCTGATCATTGATGAGGCGCAGAATTTGACGGAACAACTGCTTGAACAAGTCCGCATGTTGTCGAACCTCGAGATGGACAACCGCAAGCTGCTGCAAATCGTGTTGATGGGACAGCCCGAATTGCGTGACCGGCTCAACAGCCCCGGCCTCCGCCAGCTTCGCCAGCGCATCACGGTGCGCTACCATCTCTCCCCCTTGAGCCAGTCGGAAATTTCCCAGTACATCCAGCACCGCCTCGAAGTTTCCGGCGCCAAAGGCGCACCGCGCTTCACGCGCCCGGCGCTGTGGCGGATTCACCATTACACCGGCGGCATCCCCCGGCTGGTCAACGCGATTTGTGACAAGGCGCTGCTCGCGGGTTACGTCAATCAAACCGAGGAGTTGGATTACCGCGTCATCGGCAAGGCCATCCAGGAATTGGAAGGCGAGGTGGGCGCATGAGCCTGGTCAACGACGCCTTGAAACGCGCCTCCGAGGCGCATAGCCGCCGCGCGCCGACGCCGGTGGCCGATCTGCCGTTGCGCCCCGTCGAGCCGGGGACAAAACCCGGCATCGGCCTCGTGCTGCCCGCCACCCTGCTGACCATCATCCTGGCGGCGCTGATTTCGCTTGTGCTGGCGAGACGATCCGGCGGCAACACCCCGAATCCTCCCCCGGTGAAGTCGGGACTTCTTGGCATCACCGTCGCCGCCAAATCCCCGCCGCCACTGCATCTGGCTCCCGCCGCTCCAGTCCCAGTCATTGCGGTTGAATCTGCTCCCGTCCCGGTCATGCCCATCGCTTTGGCCCAACCGAACTCCAGCCCGGCTCCGACCGCTGTCGTCGCGCCACTTCGATTGCAGGCGGTGTTCTACACGCCGCCCCGGCCCTCCGCGATCATCAGCGGCAAGACGGTGCAGGTGGGAGATTCGCTGCGGGGCCTGCAAGTCGTGGCCATTGGCTCCTCCAGCGCCCTCCTGCAAGGCGCGAACCAGACGAACTTTCTCACCTTGGAGTAACCTTTTCCGTTCACCGCCGGGCTTGACTCGACGGCCCCGACTGCCTAGCTTCTCCGGCTCGCTGGATGGCGAAAATTCATTCTGAATTCGTCCGATTGCCGGCGATTAACTGAAAGGTCTGTCGTGAACGTAACCGTAGAAAATTTGGCCCCGTGCAAAAAACTCGTGCGCATCGAAATCGAGGCGAAAGAAGTGGACGAAACCTTTGCGTCCGTCACCAAGGACTATCAGAAACAAGCCGCCCTGCCGGGCTTCCGCCCCGGCAAGGCGCCGCGCGACATGGTCATCAAGAAATACGACCAGGACATCAACGACGAGGTCAAGCGCAAGCTCACCTCCGATTCCTACCGCAAGGCGCTTGAAGAAAAGAAACTCGACGTGCTCGGCTATCCCGACATCGAGGAAATCCAGTTTGGCCGTGGCCAGTCCCTCCAGTATGCCGCCACCATCGAGACCTCGCCGGAATTTGAACTGCCCGATTACAAAGGCCTCCCGGCCAAGCAGGAAATGCGCACCGTCACCGACGACGACATGACGCGCGCCCTCGACACGTTGCGTCAGCAGCAGGTCAGCTACACCACGGTGGAGCGCCCCGCGCAGACGGCCGACATTGCCGTTGTGAACTACGCTGGCACTGTTGATGGCAAGCCGATCACCGACCTCGCGCCCACCGCCAAGGGTTTGACTGTGCAGCAGAGTTTCTGGGTTGAACTGGATGGCAAGACCTTCATCCCCGGATTCGCCGAACAACTGCTTGGTGCCAAAGCCGGCGACAAGCGGACGGTCAACGTGGATTTCCCCGCCGACTTCGTCACCCCGCAACTCGTCGGCAAGAAGGGCGTCTATGAAGTCGAAGTCGTCGAAGTGAAGGAAAAAGTTTTGCCCGCGCTCGATGATGCGTTCGCCAAATCTTTCGGCGCCGAAAGCCTGGAAAAACTCCGCGAAGGCGTGCGGAACGATCTCGAAGCTGAACTCATCACCACCAAAAACAAGAGCATCCGCCAGCAGCTCATCCGCTCGCTGCTCGACCGCGTGACGTTTGACCTGCCGGAAAGCGCCGTCGCGCAGGAAACCAAGAACGTCGTCTATGACATCGTTCGCGAAAACCAGAAGCGCGGCATCTCCCGCGACCTGATTGAACAGCAGAAGGATCAGATTTATTCCGCCGCCGCCAGCGGGGCGAAGGAACGCGTGAAAGTTTCCTTCCTGCTCCAGAAGATTGCGGAGAAGGAAGAGATCAAAGTCGGCCAGGATGAAATCGCTCAGCGCATCGGCAACATGGCGGCGGCGTATCAGATTCCGTCGGACAAGTTCATCAAGGATCTTCAGAAGCGCAACGGCATCATCGAAATCTACGACCAGCTCATGAACGAAAAAGTCGTGGACATGCTTCAGGCGAACGCGAAGATCGAGGAAGTCCCGGCGGCGACCACACCCGCATAGGAAGTTAAAATCTCAAACAAAGAAGGCGGGAAACCATGAACTGGTTTCCCGCCTTTTTGTTTTCTTCATCCGAGGCTCCGGCGTGCGCTGGACTATTTGTCCGCTGACTTAATGTGGGTGACTTTGATTTCCGCAACTGCATGGTCAGCCCAAAACGTCACGGCATGACGGCCAACGAGTTTCACTTGAATCGTTCTGCCAGTGTCATCCTGATCCGAGAAATCTCCGGGGCTGTTGGGGTTGACTGCCAGCAGACGAATAAACTCCACCAGGTATTTGCGTTGTGGACCCGAGCGCGGCGCAGAACTCAGGGTGGCTTCGTTGATATAGACCGCGTAAGGCTGCATGAGCCTTAATTGTTGTCCAACCGGCGTTCAAACTCATCCGGGGTCAGCCAGTGCGATTTGTCCTGGTCGTTGAGGCGGTCGGCAATTTCGTCCTGATACTTGGAGTCGTGCGCGTAACGCAACTGAAGCGTGTAAAAATGAGCTCGGCCAGCTCGCGTTCGCCTAGCAAAGCCACTTCGCGTTTAAGCTGCTAAAAACTCATGCGGGTAGTTTAGGTGTGTTGTGCAAGCAGGAGAATAGGCTGATGCGATGATCGAGGACGTGATGGCGCGGTGGCGACGGTGCTTTCGGAGGATGGGGTGCGGTTTCATTATTCAGCACCCTCCCCAAAGCGGCGGTAAACACGCCGCAGTCCAGGCGCTTTGCGAAATTCGATGGCGTCAGACGGTCGCGCTAGCGTTTGGAATGCGGTGACTTTAGCACCGCTTTCGAGCGCGGGTATTTGCAGGGCTCGGGGTGAAGCCCCAAGAACATTGGATCACCAAAACATCTATCCGACCTGATGAATTGGGTGGTTTCCAGAGAAGCGTTAGCAGCCTATCTCTATGTAGGCCACGGTTGTTGCATGACTCAAATCCTCTGCGGCCTCACGGCGTCTGTCGAGTGCCTCGCAAGCTCTACCGCCCAAAAAAAGGTCGAGTGTGACATGCAGGTAAACGTAGATTCCTGCGATCCCGTAAAGCGTCTCCTCCTGCTGATACCAAGATGCCGAACTGCGTGCTGCCGCCAGCAAATCATCGCGACTAACAAGCTGGTCTACTCGCAGCCCGAACTGCTCGCGGTAGGGTGAATCAAGACGGTCGAGCAACGACTGAAACAAACGATGGAAATCGTAGTCGTTCGTCTTCCAGTCCAATGAGTCTGCCCACTCTGCCTCCTCATTGAACCCGCGAAGGTGCGCATAACGCGGGTTGCGTCTCGGTGCGAACTTCTGTTTGAGGTCGTTATCCATGCGATGCGCGTCGAGTGGCCTAGACCCAAGCTCAGCGACCCGGCCCACGAGGGCGTTCGATTGCAACCTGGACGCTCGCGCCGGGTTCGCATGGTGATTAGGCCGAATCATCAGAGTCTGACTTTCTGTGCAATGATACGAAACATCCACAAAAACGGAATCGCGTTTATGATCAAGGCGACCCACGAAAGCGCGAGCCAACGCTCTCGCCGAATCAAAGCGACCACAGCCGCGACCACTCCGAAGAAGGAAAACACCGCATAAGTGGGAACGGCGTAAATGAGGCCAATCAAGCTCTCCGGTTGCGAGGTAACAATCAATGCAACAAAGGCAGCGAGTATGGCAACAGGTTGAAGTACGGCTGCTGAGATATTCCAGCGTGGCTTTCTTTTGGACGTGTCCATGATGCGGCCTAACAGTGAATGGACGTCGCGGTTTGTGTCCGTCCCTTCGTCCCCTAGAATGGGTAACAACGAGGTGCAGAATGGGTGTTTTG
>JANPGB010000674.1:0-2134 GCA_031423695.1 Verrucomicrobiota bacterium | reverse complement strand
GCGAGCTGCGAATTTCAGCGCGCGGATGGGCGTCAGCGCCACGCATTCGTGCTGACACCATTCGCAACTCATGATTCGCAATTCGCAATTTCATCTACTTCCCGGACCAGTTGCCAATGTCGTCTTCCGTTCCCTCTTTCCCGTCCGGCCCGACGGACAGCAGGTCGTAGGAGCTGGTGTTGTGCTTGCCGGGATAGGAGTAGATGTAGTTGTTGCCCCACGGGTCGGACGGGATTTTGTCGAGGTACGGGCCGTGCCAGTTCTTCACGTCGCGCGGTGCGGCCACCAGGTCGCCGAAGCCGTTGTTGCCTTTGGGATAATAGCCGTTGTCCACCTCGAAGGCGTCGAGCGCGGTCTTGATGCCCGAGATGTCGGCGTGCGCCGCGGTGATGCGCGCCTGTTCGCTGCGGCCCATGATTTTGGGAACCACCAGCGCCGCGAGGATGCCAATGATAGTGACGACCAGCAGCATTTCCACGAGCGTGAAGGCGCGGTGACCAGCGCGGAGTGCCGAGTGCGGAGTGCGGAATTGATTTTTCATTTTCATGGTTTGTGAGTGGTTCAATGTCATTTGATGTAATCCTGCAAGGAGAAAATCGGGAGCAACATGCCGACGAAGATGACGCCGATGAACCCGGCGATCAGAAACAGCATCAGCGGTTCGGCGAACGCGACGGCGGTTTTCAAATGCCGGTCCAGATCCACCTCGGTCACGTTGGCGATGCGGACGAGTTCGGTGTCCAGCCGGCCGCTTTCCTCCGCGACCGAGATCATTTCCACGATCGAGCCGGGAAACAGGCCGCAGTTCGCCAGGCTCTGGCCCAGCCGGCCGCCCTGCTGCACGCGCTCGATGGATTGCGAGACGGCGTCCACCAGAATCTGGTTGCCGATGGATTTGCGCGCGACGTTCAGCCCATGCACGAGCGGCACGCCCGCGCCCAGCAGCGTGCCGAGCATCCGGCAGAAGCGGGCCATGGCAAACTGCGAGACCAGCGGCCCGATCAGCGGGGCCTTCAACATGAAGCCTTCCCAGATGCGCTTGCCCTTTTGCGAGCTGAACCAGGCGCGAGTCATCAACGCGAGCGCAATGGCTCCGCCGAGAACAAAAATTCCGTAAGAACGGAGCACGGTGCTCATGCCAATGATGACTTGGGTGATCAGGGGCAGCGCGCCGTGGACGCTGGCGAACACTTTTTGGAATTTCGGAATAAAGAACACCAGCAGCACGGTCAGCACCACCAGCGCGAGAAACAACAGGATGATCGGATAGATCATCGCGGTCAGCACCTTGGACTTCAGCTCTTTTTCGCGCGCTTGGAAATCGGCGATCTGCGCCAGCACCACGTCGAGAAACCCGCCCGCCTCGCCCGCCTCCACCATCGCGACATAGACGCGCGGAAAAGTGTCCGGCGATTTCGCCATCGCATCGGCCAGCGACATGCCGTCCACGACCGAGTCATGGATTTCCTTCCACTTGGCGGAAATCGCGGGGGCGGAGGATTCCTTGTAGAGGATGACCAGCGCGCGGCTCAACGGCACGCCCGCCGCCAGGAGGCTGGACAGCAGCCGCGTGAAATTCTCCAGCGCCTTGGCGGAGACTTTCTTGGCTTCAAACTTGAAGGAGACTTTTCCCGGCGACTTTGCCGGCGCGGAGCCGTTCTTGGAAGCCGCCCCCGCCTTCTCGGAAAGATTCACCGGACGCAAACCGAGCGTCTCCATCTGCCGCAAGGCGTCGGGCCGCCCCGGCGCCTCGAGGACGCCTTCGGCGATGGTGCCGTTGCTTTGCAAGGCGCGGTATGAAAACGTAGGCATTTGGTTTACCTAGCGACGGCGATGCTGCCCGGCGTTTCCCCAGCGCCGTCCAGCGATTTGTTTCTTGTGGTATGGGCCACCTCCTTGGCGGTTGTCACACTTAAAACTTCTTCCACCGTGGTCAGGCCCAGGCGGACCAGCCGCCAGCCGTCTTCGGCCAGCGTGCGCATGCCGCCACGATGTGCCGCCTCGCGGATTTGATCCGACGAGGCATTCTTCAAAACGAGCTGACGGATTTCGGCATCGATGTCCATCCACTCGAAAATGGCCTGGCGGCCGTGGAAGCCGGTGTTGCGACATTCGCGGCAGCCGACTGATTTGT
>JANPGB010000673.1:0-1509 GCA_031423695.1 Verrucomicrobiota bacterium | reverse complement strand
GCTTTTACAGGCATCGGCGGACGAACCACCTGCAAAATCACGACTGCATTGCTGCAACCCCACGAAGTTCTCCGGTCGTCCGGCGTTGGCTGCGGCCAGCGACACCAGGAAAGATTGTCCGACGCGCGGCGCGCCTGCCACGCAGCCCCGGCGTTCTTTTGCAACCACGGCTCGAAGGTCGCCTGCTCGCCGTGCTCATACATAAACCGCGCGATCCATCGCACCGCGATGCCATTAAAGCCGCCGCCGTCGCCACCTTCGCCGCCTGGCGGCAGATACCCATCGCGGCACAATTGGTTCATCGTGAACGTCGCCGCCAGCCGCGCATCGTCCGTGTAGCCGAGCAAGTTTGCCGCGCCGACAAACGTGCCCTGATTGTAAGTCAGCGCCATGCGGCTCACCCGTCCGCTGAGTTGGATATTGTCCGCCACGCGCCCCGTCGCCGCGTCAAACAACGTCGCGCGTTCCCAAAGAAAAAGCTCCTTCGCCTTTGCGTTGTAAGACTCCTCGCCAGTCGCCTTGCCTAGTAGAAAAGCCGCGATGGCTCCCGGCCCGTTCACACACGCATTCTTCGAGCGGTTGTCCACCTTCCACCACAGTCCGCCACCGAGATCCGGCGACGCCGCCCGCGCATAGCAGAGGTCAAAGTTCGCCCGAGCCGCCTCGAGAAACTCCGCGTTGGGGGAAAGCAGATGCGCACGGGTGCAGGCGATGACCATCCACATGATGTCGTCGTTGAATTCATTCTTTTCCCAAGTCTTCCCGTGATCCGCGAGGAAGCCACGAAACAGCCGTGTGAACATCTCCATGTGCCCCGCCTTCTTGGTGCGCTCGAAGGCATCCAACACCATTTCCATCTGTTCCACGCGCGTCCAAAAATCGGCCTTCTTTTCCTCGTCGGTGTTCTTCAAGTGCCAGGCGCGACCATCCTTCTCGCGGTAAAAAGCCTTCGTGTGAGCCTCAAAAATCGCGTCCGCATCCGCTGCCGTGAACATTTCACCCCGCACCGCCCAGCCGTTCATCGAAAGGCAAAGCACGGTCATCCAAGCGGCACGACGGTTTCGCCGCTTATGAACCGCCCGGCTTTGATCCGATACTGATTTCATCACTGAACTATTTCTGAAGGTTTGCGGACTTGTGAGGCTTGGGAATGGAGGTTTCCGAGGCACGCCGGGTTTGTGTCGGGTTTCATGGAGGGTGGCAAGGTCTCACACTTCCGTCGCCCGGAATCCGCCAAGGATCGCGCGCGACTGTCGGAATGGCAGCGAGTAGTGGCCTTCGTTTTCGACGATGTTCAGACGCGCACCGGGGATGCGCGCGGCGAGTGCCTCCGCGAGGTGCCAGCGGAAATTGCGGTCGTCGCGTCCGTGCCAGAGGTGGACGGGCACTTTGATTTCCTCCGGCGCGAAGTCCCACGGCTGCACGTAAATCTGCGCGTCGTCGAAGACACCGTCCGCGCTGCCGGCCCATGCTTCGCGGAATGTGTCGTAGCAAATCTCGAAGATCGCC
>JANPGB010000672.1:0-20824 GCA_031423695.1 Verrucomicrobiota bacterium | reverse complement strand
GTCCGCCAGCCTGGTGCTGCCGTTGGCGGTTCTGGCCGCCGAATCCGCGAAGGACTCGCGGACGTTGGCCGATCGGGAAGCGGAGTACTACCGGATCGTCACCGTGCCGCCCCCGCCGCAGGTTCTGTTTGAATCGGGCGGGCTTCAACTGCTTGAACCAGACTCCATCGCGTGCGCAACCCGTACCGGGGACATCTGGATCGGGAAGGGCGTGCTCTCCAATCCCACGCAGATCAAGTGGACGCTGTTCGAAAGCGGCCTGCACGAGGTCCTGGGGTTGGCGTGGCGTGAGGGTTGGTTATATGCCTTGCAGCGGGGGGAAATCACCAAGCTCAAAGATACCAATGGCGATGGGCGCGCGGACATTGCCGAAACGGTTTGCGACGGCTGGGGCATCGGTGGCGATTACCACGAATATGCCTTCTCCTCGAAGTTTGATCGCGAGGGAAACATCTGGGTCGCGTTGACGCTCACAGGCTCGTTCTCCAGCCAGAATCCATACCGCGGTTGGTGTCTACGCGTCAATGCCGACGGCAAGATGACCCCCACCGCTTGCGGAGTGCGTTCGGCGGGCGGTGTTGGCTTCAATGCCGCTGGCGATTGTTTCTATACCGACAATCAGGGCCCGTGGAATGGCGCCTGCAAGTTGCATTGGCTCAGGCCCGGAAGTTTTGTCGGACATCCGGATGGTCTCCGGTGGTTTGACGATCCGGTCACGAAGGAAGCCGTCGCCGCCGCCGGTTTGAAAAAGCCCGCGCAACCGAAGGACGAAAGCCGCGAATACGAGGAGGCGAAGCGGATTCCCGAGCTGTTGCTGCCGGCGGTTTATTTTCCCTATCCGAAGATGGGGCAGTCCGCGAGCGGCATTGCCTGTGATCTAAGCCCGGGAAGTTTTGGGCCCTTCAAAGAGCAGCTTTTCGTCGGTGACCAGACTCACTCCACGGTCATGCGGGTGTATTTGGAAATGGTGGATGGACAATATCAAGGCGCGTGCTTTCCGTTTCGTGAAGGATTTGATTCGGGCAACCTGGCCTTGGAGTTTGCGAAAGACGGTTCGCTGTTTGTGTTTGGGACCGACCGTGGCTGGGGCGCGCGCGGCGGAAAACCCTTCGCCCTTCAACAATTGAGCTGGACCGGCAAGGTGCCATTTGAAATTCAGGAGATGAAAGCCAAACCGGACGGATTCGAAATCTCCTTCACGCAGCCGGTGGACGCGGAAGCGGCTGGCAAACCTGAATCTTACACCATCGAAACGTACACCTATATTTATCACAGCAGCTACGGCAGTCCCGAGGTGGATCAGACAGTCCCGAAGATCAAAGAAGTAAAGGTGTCGGCGGACAGGACCAGCGTGCGTCTCATCCTCGACGGCTTGGTGGAAGGTCATGTTCACGAGTTGCATTTACCCGGAGTACTCTCGGGCAAAGGTGAAACGCTCCTGCATCCAGCTGCCTACTACACGTTGAATAAGATCCCCGCGAAATAGAACGGCAGGGCACAATAGATGACTTCATTCATGCCCGGGCAAAGAACGTCATTTAACAGACTTTGCCTGAGCTTATTTCCGTGCGACTTGCCGGGGCGGGATCTATTGGCCTTTTTGAATCCGTTCCACCAAAGCTTGGACTTTTTCCTTGTCCGACTGCGGGGCGCGAACCAACAAACGTTTTCCCCCTTCGTCCAAGAACACCGCTGCGGGAGGATCAATGGCGATATTGTTCTCCTTGAAGAAGCGGGCTAGCAGATTCTGATTCGATTCACCCCCCCTGGGTGCGGCGAGACGCTTCAAATTTGGGACAAAGGTCGCGGGATCTGCGGGGTACGACTGGCTGAACAAGGGGATTCCCTGCGCTTCGCTGGTGTCCGCCGCCTCGGGTTTGTTCTTTTTGCAGCCTACGGCTCCGCTGAAGAGCAGCCCCAAGCTGAGGGCAACTGTAAGTAGTTTTTTCATATTTTAATTTGGTTATGGATGAATTTGTAAGGGTTCGGAGCCATGCAGGAATTTCATTGTAAGCAGCTACCAATTTGTCGTTGCGAGCGGATAGGTAACATCGTCGCAGAAAATTAAGACGATGCTTGTTCTTCGGCGGGTCCCCGGCGAACTTGGCCCCTGCCTGCCGGGGGGCAAAGCAGCAAAGACAGCGAGCAGCGCTTTGTGAAAAAATATCAGCAACGCATTCATTTGGACGCCGGCTTTTTATCGGATTGTATTTGGGCGCGGAAGGAGGCAGGCTCGGCATACAGGCCAAATTCGGCCAGCGCCGGACAGACGGACGCGCGCGTGATACGCAGGCGAACTTTCTCGGTCGTGATGTAATCCCCGCGAACCAACCGGCGATTTCCGATGCTGGTTCCATGGGCGAACTCCACCCAGCCACCGTTTTTCCACTGATCCAGCGCGAAGGCTTCAATGCGCTGCCCAAGCGGCAAGTACTCGCGCAGATTGACCACGTTAAAAGTGGTGGGCTTGCCCAGTTGCAGCACAATTTCGGGCAGGGTGACAGCGTCATCCGTGGCCCAATAAGTTTCGCGTTTGTGGTCGAGCAGGTTTTTTGGCGCAAAATCTTTTGCATCACCGCGCGTGTTGCTGGCGGTGAGCTTGGCGCCCCGGGCCAAGTCTTTCTTAAACGTGGCGTCTAGGATGCGACGAAATTCCCGCAGTGATGCGACGTCGTTTTCATGAATCTGCCCGCGACGGTCGGGCGGGAGATTCAGGTTGAGCGTCGCGCCCCGGCCCACGGATTGGTAATAGATCTCGACCAGTTTCTCCGGCGTCTTCACCCGGTCGTCTTCCTTGGCGTGGTAAAACCAGCCGGGACGGATCGAAACATCGCACTCCGCCGGAATCCAATGCGTGCCCGGGCGCTCGCCGGAATTCAAACCCTTCGCGCTGCCGCCCGGGTAACGGCCCTCATTGTTGAGCGTGGCCCAGCAGGGATCACCCGCGATACCACGTTCGTTGCCGACCCACCGGAGGTCGGGTCCGGCATCGCTGAACATGCAGGCCATCGGCTGAAGGTCGCGCACGAGTTGGTGGGTGTGGTCCCAGTCATAGAAAGTTTTGCCGTCGATTTCACGCTTTTCGTTGGCCCCGCCATAAAATCCGCTGCCGCCGTTGGCCCCGTCGAACCAAACCTCAAAGATGTCTCCATAGTTGCCGAGCAGCTCCCGGAGTTGATTGCGAAAATAGGTCAAATATTCAGGGCGACCGTAGTCCTTGCTATTGCGATCCCACGGGGAAAGATAGACACCAAACTTCATCCCCTGATTTCGGCAGGCGCTTGAAATCTCCTTCACCACGTCGCCCTTCCCGTTTTGCCACGGACTGTTTTTGACGGAGTGCCCGGTGTATCGGCTGGGCCAGAGGCAGAACCCGTCATGATGTTTCGCGGTCAGGATGAGCCCCTTCATCCCGGCCGCTTTGGCGGCGGCCACAATCTGCCTGGCATCGAACGCGGTGGGGTTGAAAACTTTTTCCTCCTCACCGCCAAGTCCCCATTCCCGGTCCGTGAAAGTGTTCACCGTGAAATGGAGAAAGCCGTAAAACTCCAGCTCTTGCGTGCGAAGCTGTCGGGCGGTGGGCAGCGGACCAAACGGTTGCGGTGGCGTCACCGTGCCGGCGCGGATCTCGGCAACAGACAGCAACAGTGCCAGTG
Source organism: Verrucomicrobiota bacterium (assembly GCA_031423695.1). GTDB lineage: Bacteria > Verrucomicrobiota > Verrucomicrobiia > Limisphaerales > CAIQOK01 > CAIQOK01. Next base: position 17,168 of record JANPGB010000672.1, on the reverse strand, counting down.
CGGCGGCAAAGGCTGCAGATCGTTGGTGGAAGTTTTTGGATGCGGTCATGAACATTTCAATTGTGGTTGATTTGCAAACGTCATCCAGCTTGGGCGCTTGGGCATCACCCGTCATGTAGGCCAATTGAGTTGGCTAACCGACTTGGAAGCGCCACGCCGCCATCATTCCGTGCGACCGCATGCCTGATCACTTGGTATCGGCAGGCAGCACAAGGTCGGCAGGCTTCACGCCCTTGCGGAATCCGCCAAAGCTGTAATTTGAGGGCTGAAAATCACCGACGAGTCTTACATCAGCCGCCTCCGGCACTTCCATGCCCAACCCCCAATAGACGCTGTTCACGAGCAGCCGACGCAAGTATTCGTCGCGCAAATCGGTCGCGCTTCCCATGGTGGTGCAGAAAACTTTGTTGGTATTGCCCGCTTCGTTTTTGTGGATGCGATACCAGGCCAGCGGCCGATGCGGGCTGTTCTTGGTCGGGTGGGACGGAGCGTAGGGGGATGTTCCATCGAGGATGTCGGCGCGCACGAGGATGGTTGAATCCGGTTGCGGCTCTGTGTGGTAGCAGCCGGTGTCGGCGAAAATATCACCAACGCCGCGCAAGATCGGGTCGCGCTTTTGCGATGCTTCGATAACGCCGTGGGTGGCTTCCTTGTGATTTTCTCCGAGATGCCCGACCCAGGTTTCGCCCAGAACCTGTCGGCCGAAGCCGCCCGGCCAATCCTTGCTGTTGTAAGAGTATTTGGCGTAGGGGGCGTTGCTTTTGTTGTTGAACTGAAAGGCGTGGGTGCTGGTGCGCAGGGCGATAATCGGTTTGCCCGCGAGATAGGCGTCCGCAAAATGCTTCATCGAGTCGTCAGGATATTTGCGAAAGCGCAGCATCATGAAAATCGCGTCGGCTTGGTCAAGGGCTTCTGCACCCGTGAGATTTCCCCCGGCGTTTGGATCGATAGTGCCATCTTTGGAATTCAGCGAGAAGAGCACGGTGCATTTGAAACCGTGGCGCACGGCCAGAATCTTGGCCATCTGCGGCAGGCTTTCTTCGGAGCGATACTCCTCGTCGCCCGCCAGAAATACAATGTGTTTGCCGACGCCCGGCCCGGACTTGCCTTCGTAAACCACCGTGTCTGCGGCAACCGCGCGATCAAGTGGCAGCGCCACCAGGCCCGTGCCGAGAAAAAGAACTGCAGCCAAAATGTTTTTCATAATTGAGTTGAGAGCAGGAGAGCAGGAAACCGTCCGCCCCGCCATACCTCAAGAGGGTTATTCGGGCCTGAGCTGAATTTCAGACGCTTGTTGGTCATTTTGCCGGAAGCTGCTGCAAGAGTGCCGCAGCTTCTGCGAATTGAGGGGCTAGCTCCAGTGCGCGCCGCGCCGCTGCGCGCGCCTCTTCAATCTGGCCGAGCTGCAGGTAGATTGTGGCGCGCGCATAGGGGATTTGCGGGTCGCGGGGGGCGGCGGTCTCGGCAATGAGCAGCGCCTGGATGGCTCCCGCCGGATCCCCGGCGGCGGCGCGGGCCAGGCCCAGGTTGTAGTTGGCCCGGGCGTGGCTGGGATCGAGCTTTGCGGCGGCTTCAAGTTCCGTCAGAGTTTTGGCCCGATCGCCAAGTTCATTCCAGGCCAGCGCAAGCTTGAATCGGAACTCCGCATCCTGCGGCGCGAGACGAACCGCTTCCTGCAACTCGGCCAGCGCTTCCTGGGGACGTCCCAGCTGGCTTAATACAATCGCGGTCTCGTGGTGGATGCCCGGGGAGAAGGCGTCCCACTTCGCGGCGGTCGCAAAATGTTGCAGCGCGTTCGTGGTCTCTCCCCGCGCCAGGGCGAAGATGCCCAACTGCATCTGGCCGGCGGGTTGATCGGCGTTGTGGTTGAGCATGTGCAATAACTCCGAGCCGGCGAGAGAGTTCAGCTTCAATCTCGGGGCGAGTGTCTGCGCCGCGACGACACGAACATTGCGGGAAGAATCGGTCAGCCGGCCCTCCACCGCCGCGCGGATCTCGGGCGGGAGGTTTTGGCCCAGCGTGGCCAGCGTCTGGAGGATGTTCTGGCGGACGAGCGCGTTGGTGTCAGCGAGTTGGTTCACCAGGGCGGTCGCGATGGGCGGTTCGCCCGCCCAACGTTCCAGCAGGTTGGCGGCGACGGCGCGCCAGTAATCTTGCTCGTCGGCTTGCAGCATTTTCAGGAGCGGGTCACGCGCGGCCTCTTCCCCGTTTTTGGCGCGAGCAATGGTTTGGGCTCGCTGCCGGTAGGGGCGGTTCATCTTGTCGCCATACCATTTCTCCACGTATCCGAGCGACCAATCCACGCTTTTGTCCTGGTGGCAGCGATTGCAGGCGTTCGGGATGCCAAATTGTTTCGTCAGTAACGGATCGGGAATCGTGAAGCCGTGGTCGTGACGCCAGTGGCGTTGCATGTAAACCGTCTGGGGCATGTGGCAGTTCACGCATTCGCCGCCGGTTTCTTTGATCGCGCCAGGTTTGTAGTTGCCCAAGTCAAAAGAGAGCATGGCGCCATTCGTGTCGAATCCGAACACCTTGTGCTGACTGTGCGTCACGGGATTGATGACGGGGGCGTTGGTCTGGCCGGCACCATGACAGCTGAGGCACATGATATTGCCGGGCAGTTTGACTTTGGCGCTGTGGAAGTCGTGGCAGTCCACACAGCGCACTCCTTTGTGAAACATCCTGCTGCCGAGGAAGGCGGTGAATTCATAATCCTCGTCGCGGATCTGGCCGTCCGGAAAGAACAGATCTGATTCATCCACGATCGAGAGCAGGTGATGATCAAAAAAGCGGTCGCCGGGTTTCGGGTCGCCGGTGATTTCACCGCGGCGCGAGTGACAGGCGGCGCAGGTGGCGAGCATCTGGTCGCGGGAGATTTTCGGGAGCGTGGGGTCTTTAAGGTTTTTGCCTTTGTTGGCGGCCTGCCATTCGTTGTGGGCTTTCAGCGGACCGTGGCATGATTCGCAACCCACTCCGCGTTCAGCCATCGCGGTGTGATAGACATCATTTGTCGCATCGTAGTTCTTCCGGAGGCGGGTGTTGTGGCAGGTGGCGCACATCGTGTTCCAGTTCATGCCGCGCCCGGTCCAGTGGCCCCATTCGCCCGGACGACGGTCCTCGGCGCCATAGACATTGAACCATTCATTCGAGCGCGGATCCCAGCACGCCTCGGTGGCCTGCCAGCGTCCACCGGGAAACGGTACGAGCATCTGGCGCAGTGGCAGGTTGCCGATAATCCGTGCGACTTCAAAAACCTCCTGGGTCTGGCTCAGTCCGGCGGTCTTGATTTCGAAATGGCCATTGGTCTGGCTCAAGGAAGTCTGCTGGGTGCCATGGCGAAAAGTTCTAGCCGGTTCGAAGGCTGGATTTTCGTGCTGGTCATCGGGCCATCGTTCGGCCAGTCCATGATGCGATTTGGCCCACCGCTCGTAGGCTTCCTCGTGGCACGCTTTGCAACTTGCCGACCCCCCATACGCGGAGTGGGTTTGCTTATCGTTCTCGAGCGCAAAGCCGGCGGGATTTGATTCGCCGCCGGTGGAAGCGGGAGTGGAATTGGTCGACCGGGTAATAACCGAGACCGCAGCCGCCAATCCAAGCAGCGTTGCGGCCAGCAACGCGATCAGCGGTCCGCGATTTTTTTTCGCGACCGGGGAGTTTTTCTTGGTGGCGGACACGGTGGCAGGCTAGTGGAGTTTTATTTCTGTGCCAAGAGCGCACGCGGTGTTGCCATGAACTATTTTGCTGAATTGCCATGAACCGGGCGGTTCATATACTCAATTTATGAAACCCAATTTCACGATCATCGGGCTTGGAGTTATTGCCGCCGTGCTTCTGTCTGGCTGCCAGCGGGAGGTCGCGCCGGGCGAACCCACCACGGCGCAGAGTTTCGGAGCGAGCAATGCACCCGTTGCCGTCGCTCCCGCCACTCAGATCTTCGGCACGTTAAAAGGCCGATGGGAGCGACCGGATGGCGGATACGTGCTTGAAATTCGGGGCGCGGATGCGGCCGGAAGTCTGGACGCAGGCTATTTTAATCCGTCGCCCATCCATGTTTCCCAGGCGCGGGCCTATCAGGAAGGCGGCGTGACCAAAGTCTTTGTAGAATTGCGCGATGAAAATTATCCCGGCTGCACCTATAAACTCGCCTACGATGCGCAAAGCGACCAACTCTTTGGCCAGTATTATCAGGCCTCAATGCAGCAAACTTACGACGTGACCTTCGGCCGGATGAAGTGAGAGCGGTTGGCGCACTCTCACAACTGAATCCTATTTTCCCGCCACAACTCGCAGCCAGTTGTGCGCCATCAGCGATGCTCCGGCATTCGTTGGGTGAACGCCATCACCTGCCCAATGAGCGGGCGGCGCGAATTTGATGGCTTCGTCGAACATCGCTTGGAACGGTACGAACGTGGCGTGGAACGATGCGGAAACGCGTTTGGCGGCGGCTCGATAGGTATCAAACTCCGGAAACCATTTGTCGTTCACCGCACCGCAACGAAGCACGAAGGGTTCGCAGATCACGAGTTTCGTCTTTGGCAAAGCCTTGCGAGTGCGTTCGAGCAACGCCATGTAATCGTGTTCATAAATTTCCACCGTCCCGTTGTAGTTTCCGTTGAGCTTGTGCCAGATGTCGTTCACGCCGATCAGAATGGTGAGTAAGTTTGGCTTCAAATCGAGGCAATCTTTGTCCCAACGCTCGGCGAGTTGGAACACCTTGTTCCCGCTGATACCGCGGTTGAAGACGGAACAATTGGCCTTGGGATGATCCACCAACAATTCTGCACCCGCGAGCCAGGCATAACCGTTGCCCATCGCCGATTGATTGTTTACCTCACTGGTCTTGGTCTTGTCGCGACCCGCATCCGTGATCGAGTCGCCTTGGAACAGGATGACTTGATTGTCTTTGAGCAGAGAGCGTGGCGAAAGCGGCCATGTTTCGCCTGCGAATGCAGCTGAAGTTTGCGACAATGTGCCAAGCCCTGCCGCGCCAAGCGCCAGGCTTGAGGCTTTAAAAAATTGCGCCGGTTCAAACCCGATTGGTGGGAGGTGTTTCCGTTTTGAATGTTCATACTTGGTGAAATAATGACGGAATTCAAAGCGGGGGAAAGTTTCAAATCACGTCCTCGGGGGCATTCACTTTCCCTGCGGCTTTCGCCATTTGGCAAAATTGTTTTTCTGCCGGAGCGCCTGCCAGTGGCAAATATCGTAGAGATCAGCGACCGGCGCGTTGGTGAACGGTAGCGTGTGCAGATAACCAGGCGGGCCGAACTCGGGCGTGAGCGTCGAGGTTTTGTCGCCACGTTTGCGCTGGGCATCCCAAATGACCCGCCACCAACGTTCATGCGCAGCGAGGTGCGCAGCATATTCCGGCGCGCGGGGATCGGGCACTTGCGGGCCTTGTTCGTATCCGACGCGCGCGTGGAGGTGAATACATCGCGCCGCACTTTGCTTGATGATGTGAAGTTGATCGTCAATCAACCGCTCGCCAACGCAAACCCAGTGACTGAAATCGCAGCACAGTTTCAAATCATCAAATCGCTCGAGCAATCGGCTTGTGATCCACGGATTGAAAAGAATCCGTCCACGATGAGTTTCGTGTGCGATGCGGATTCGCTCTGAACTCTCGATGGCCAGGGCCGCTTCGAAGAATCTGCACGAGTCACTTTCGCTCCACGCATCACAACCGCTGTGGGCGTTGATGAACATTGGCGAGGTGGTTGCCGCCTCACCGACTTGACGGCGAAAGGATTCGACGTGCGCGGACACACTTGTTCCCGCTGTGAAGATTTGCGGGATGAAGTCGAACTTGTGTTTCGTCAACAACCGGCGCAACCGCCGACGCTCCTTTTCGGGCGGCATGGCCGCTTCGATACCGGCGAATCCCAGTGCGCGAAATTGTGGGAAGACTTCCTCCCATTTTCCCGTGACGCCCCAGAGATGGCGGATGAGTTTGAGTTTCATGAATTGATGGGAGTGGCTGTTTGGAAGGTTGGTTCACTTCGTAGTGCTTCTCTGGCCTGTCCTTATTTTGGAGTTAGCTTGAGGATCAAAGATTCGTAGCCCAGCACTCGCTTGAAAGCCGCTTCTGTTTCTAATCGTTGCTTCGCTTCCAGCACTTTGATGCTCGCGATCCGTTCGGTGCATTTCTGGAGCAACGTCCGCAAGATCAATCGCGCGTGGGCCGCGCCCATGCAGAGGTGCGCTCCGAAACCAAACGAGAGATGCGGATTGGGTTTGCGGTCCAATCGAACCTCGTGCGCGGCATCGAAAGCTTGTTCATCCAGATTCGCGGACGCCCAGCACAGCGAAATGCGTTGTCCGGCTTTGACGGCGACGCCGTTCACTTCCGTCTCCTCCGGGCAAACGCGGCCGATGTGCGTCAGCGGCATGAACACGCGGAAAAATTCTTCGCTCGCGTGCGTGATGCGCTTTGGGTCTTCGCGCAAATATTCGAGCGCTTCCGGGTGCTCCGCCAGATAGCCGAGCGCGCAGGAGATGGTGTGGATGATGGTGTCGCGTCCGCCCGCAAAGGCGAGATTGGCAAAGCCCATCATTTCTTCGCGAGTCAGTGGTCGTCCGCGAAAAGTCGCTTGCGTGAGCGCGCTGAAAAAATCCTCGCCGGGGTGTTCAGTCGCGCGGTCGAACTGTGCTTGCAGATATTCCTCCAGCAAGTTGCCTTTCTTGAACTCGCCACCTGTGACCTTGAAAACGTGGATGCCCAAACCGATCCAGGTTTCCGCTTCAGATTCCGGCACGTTCAGTAGGTAAGTGAGCGCGCGGGATTGAATCGGCAAGGCGAACTCATTCACGATCTCAACGCAGTCGCGGCCCATCGCATCGGTGAGCATTCCATCAATCAACACTTCGACGCGCGCGATGAACTCGGGGTCTTTGGGGCGCTGAAAAAACGGGTCGGTAATCTTGCGATAGTCGGTGTGCTCTGGTGGATCTGTCTCGATGGGCAATTGCCGCATCGTGCGCACTTCCTCCTCCGAGGGAATCGGAACGCGGAATGGCGCGTCGGAACTGAACGTCTTCCAATCCTTGGCTGCGCGGCGCACGTCTTCATGGCGCAGGATCATGGTGATGTCCTCGCCGTGGAAAGGGCATTTCAACACGCCGGATTCGTCACGAGCCTCGCGGAAAGGATCAGGAATGGGATTCATTGTCAGCCGAGAAACTCAACGTTTGAGAAAATACCGCAAGTGAAAATTTCCGAGGCAACCGCCTGCTCTCAGGTCGGTAAGTTGTGTTCCGCATTCAAGGAGTGGTTGGGGTTTTGCCGCTTGTGGCTTTCTTGACACCCTCCTGTTCGGATGCGGAGTTCATTCTCTTCGACAAGGTCTCGTCAGGTCCGCCGCCAAATTGTTTCCAGTAAAGCTCCTTGAACGGATTCACCTTCGGCCCGACGGCGTCTTCGTTCACCAGGAGAGGTTGCACCTTGTTCCACCATTGGTCGTAGGCGTTACGCAACGAAGCGACCACCTCGGGATGATCAGCGATGACATTTTTGATTTGGCCGGGATCAGATTTAAGGTCATAAAGTTCCTCGTTTTTGACGAGCGTGAACTGGGTGTTCCGAATGGAACAGTTCAAGTATTTAGATTCCGCAGCTTTCCCCTTCGGCCAGCGCCCGACGTGTGTGACCAGAGTGCGATCAGCCCACTCGGCTTTTGGATTCTTGAGCAGCGGCAACAGGCTGCGGCCTTCGACTTGTTGCTTCACATCATCCGAAAGTTTTGCGCCGACGATGTCCGCCAAAGTTGGAAAAATATCAATGTGCGCGCTGAGGGCGTCGCATTCAGATCCTCCTTGAATCTGGCCCGGCCAACGGAAAAATGCGGGTGAGCGGATGCCGCCTTGATACGGCGTGCCTTTGCCGTCGCGCAGGCCGGCGTTGAATATCTTCACTCCTGCTGTGCCGCCATTGTCCGTGCCGAGATAGATGATTAAGGTGTCATTGGCGATTTCCCATTCATCTAATTTCTTGAGGAGTGCGCCGAAGTTGGTGTCAATGTTCTCCAACATGCCGAAGAATTTTGCGGTCTCCAAGTTCACGCCAGGTTTGCCGACGTAGTGGCGGTAATATTCTTCAGGCACGACATGTGGACCGTGCGCGGCGTTGATGGGGATGTAGGTGAAGAACGGTTTGCCGACAGTGCGGCGGGTGTTCATCCACTGGATGGCTTGATTGAAGAACAGGTCGGTGCAATAGCCTTTGGTCTTCTCGAACTTGCCATTGTGCCAGAGCGCCGGATCGATGTTGGTATTGTTCGGCGCATCGCCACAAGATCCGGGAAAAGTCTGACCGATGCCGCCGCCCCCGTGGATAGAGACCTCGTCAAAGCCTCGGTTCTCAGGTCGGTAAGCTTCCTCGTCGCCGAGATGCCACTTACCGAAGATGCCAGTGATGTAGCCAGCGGATTTGAGCATTTGCGCGAGGGGGTAGGTTTTAAGGCTCATGCGCTCTCGCTCGAAAATCGTGTGAGTGACACCGTTCTTGAACTCGTGCCGCCCGCTCATCAGCGCCGAGCGAGTCGGCGCGCACGTCGGGCTTACATGGAATTGCGTAAACAGGAGACTCTGCTTTTTGAAGGCATCCACCGACGGCGTGCGCATGATGGGATTGCCCAGACAGGCATAATCCCCGTAACCGACATCGTCGGGCATCACCAGGATAATGTTGGGCTGCTTGCCGGAAGCGGTTTCGATGAACGACAAGAGAGCGAAAAAGAAAATCAGCGCGACGCTTTTTAGGATGTGAGCTTTCACTCCGGAAAGCCTGCCGAAAGAACTAGGTGACATCAAGGTTTGGCTTTCAATGTGTTCAATCCGGCCAGCATTCGCGGGTCAAGGTCGGAAGGGTCTTGATACCAGTAAGCAATCCGACTCCCGCCGGTGTTCCAACTGTGGAAGTAATACATCTTTTCAAACTTGGACCAAGAGGCAGAACCGTCCGCATAAACCTGATTGCCGCCGTCGGGCAAGCCGTTCGATCTGCGATGCGGCGGCATGTTCTCGTACGCGGTATTACGCCCGCCGCCCCATGCGCCGTCAATCTTCATCACAGCGTCCGCCGCGAGACACCAACCAGGTTTTGACGTGCCGAGTTTGACAGGGCTTCGAGATGAAAATGTGCCGAGAGGATTTTCCCATTCTGCGATCCCGCCGAAATATTGGTAACCTATGACGTACTGAGGGAAACTGGCTTCATAAGTCGGAAACATCGGCCGGTTTGGGCATGTCCAGATTGAGTTCGCATTGGTGAGAACATTCAGCCCCAGATTTTTCCAGAGAGCCTTCTCCGGCTCGTTGATGCAAACTTGCACAGACCGGTTCCGCGCTTCTATCAGCTTTTCATTGTTATCACCCGCATACAAAAAACACGCGATTCCGAGTTGTTTGAGATTGTTGAGGCATTGGATCCGCCTGGCCTTCTCCTTAGCTTGACTCAAGGCGGGTAAAAGCATCGCAGCCAGAATGGCGATGATGGCGATCACCACCAATAGCTCGATCAGGGTGAAAGCTTCTTGTTGTCGAAGGTCGCTGGTTCGGAGCGCAAATTTATTTGTCGTCACTGTTTTACTAATTGGTGTCGATCAGTTTGTGGTCACCTACCGACTGGCGGTTTGGCAGGAGTTCGTTGGACAACCAGCCATTGGATGTCCGGGTCTTTTAGGCCTGGAGCGAAGTAAGCGGCCAACGACGTCCAGTCCCCATACTTGACCGGTTGAATTGTGTTGGCTGAACGCCATTTGTGAACCTCTGAATGACCGTCGGCGAAGGATACCCCCGCCGCTCCACCGTGATAGCTTGCCGGAAAATCGACGTAACCAGGCGTGTCGGTATCCACAAACATTGCGCCGTCATTGATTGAATCAGGATGTTCGTCGATGAACGTCCACGCCATTGATGGCGACATGCGAAGTTGGGAAAACTTCAGCACCTGATAACACCCGGAGGTGTACGGGCCGCTTCCCCAAACTCCATTAAGAGCCATGCTTCGCACTCGAGCGCGTGCGCCCAATTGCCGCGGAATGCCGTCCGGAAGAGTGAGATAAACATCGGCAGGGCACTTGAAAATGCCGGTCGCTTTGCCTGTGTAAGGTGAAAGCACGCAATAAGTGGGATCTGTCAGATAGAGGGTGTTGAAATTATCAGGATTGCCAGACGACCAGTCCAACGACCCTTTGACCCACGCGTTGTCGGCCTGCCCGCCACCGTTGTTGTTGCAAAATGAGTCTCTGTTATCGCCGGCGTACATCAGCCATGCCAGAGTCAACTGCTTGGTGTTATTCATGCATTGAATGGCCTGAGCCTTCAATTTAGCCCTGCTCAGGGCAGGCAAAAGCATCGCCGCCAGGATGGCGATGATCGCGATCACCACCAATAGCTCGATCAGGGTGAACCCCTTCCGGCTGCGGCGAAGAGACTTTAAGGGAGGCGAGTTATTAAGTTTCATGTTCTCGATTGACAATGCCCGCTCGCCTAAGGTTTGGATTTTGAAATATCTAGCTCACCCTCAAAATTCAACGCCACCACGGAATTCGTGGCAATTGGAATTCCGGTTGGCAGCACCAGGGTTGTGCTCTGACCACCAGACACCACCTCGATGTTGCCACCCCCAAGCAGTCGCGCCGCGGTAATCCGGTTTTGGAGTCCGGGCACAACCAGTTTGCCGTCCAACGGCGGAATCATGATGTGAAAATAGAGTTTGCCGCCGGTGTCGGTGAGTCGCTTGGTGCAAGTTCCCCATTCCAGTTTTCCAAATGGATTTGCGGTGGTGCCGTAGATTGATTCGCCATTCACCTTCATCCAAGCACCGATGGCACGGAGCGATTTCACGCTTTCGTCCGGAATGCTGCCGTCGCCTTTCGGCCCGATGTTCAGCAGGTAATTGCCGCCTTTGCTGGCAATGTCCACGAGATTGCGGATGAACGTGGCGTCAGATTTCCACGCGTGATCGTACTCGTTATAGCCCCAGGTTGAGTTCATCGTCATGCAAGTCTCCCAATCAATCCCCGGCATGCCGGTGGCGGGAATGTGTTGTTCGGGTGTGGTGAAGTCCCCGTATTGCGGGTCGAGTTTCGGCAGCGTGGCCATGCCGTTGCCGACCCAGCCGGCTTCCGGAGTGCGGAACAGTCGGTTGTTCATGATGACATTGGGTTGTTTGGCGCGAACCATTTTGATGAGATCGGAAGCGCGCCACGCATCGTCGCCTTGAAAATCTTTCGAACTATAATCCCACCACACCACATCCACCGGGCCATATTTGGACATCAGCTCTCTCACCTCGCCATGAAGATAATCAATGTATTTGGCGTGGTCGCGCGCGCCGCTCATTACCGTCTTGTTTCCGCCGGGGTAGGGGAGTCCTTTGGCGCGGGTGTGGTCGTATTGATCGTGATGCCAGTCAATCACCGAATGATAAAAGCCGACGCGCAAACCTTCCGCGTGCAAGGCATCCACGATTTCCTTCACTAAGTCCCGATGCAATGTCGAGCCGGCGTCATAGTCGCTGACCTTGGAATCATGCAGCGCAAAACCATCGTGGTGCTTCGTGGTAAAGACGACGTATCGGCAACCCGCTTCCTTGGCGAGACGCGCCCACTCGGTGGCGAAGCCGGGCTTGGGTTTGAACAATGGCAGCGCGTTGGATGCGTATGTGTAGGTGTCCGCACCTACCCGGTTCTGCAGCCATTCCATGCCCCCGTTGGTGCCGACGATTTTGCCGTTTCAGTTTCCAGCAAGGCCGGAATACAAGCCCCAATGCACAAACATTCCGAACCGTGCCTCGCGCCACCACTTCATGCGCTCGTCCCGTTCGGCGGCGGTTTCGGGTCCGGTCGTGGCGGGTGAGCCGTCCTCGGCGGGCGCGGTGATCGTGGGTGGCCCTTGCAACCAGCCGAGCGATGCCAGGAATTTGTCCGCCTCGATCAACGTCAGTGAACGATACGGTTCATTGTTGAAAAAGGCGTGGCCTTTGCCCTCGTAAAACTTCGTTTCACAACGAACACCGACCGCTTGCATGCCAGCTTTGAATTCTTCGGTGGTCTTGACCGAGACCAATTTGTCTTCCGTGCCAAAAAAGACGATCGCCGGTGGAGCATTTGAAGTGATGTTGTGAGCGGGGGAAAACTCTTTGAACCGATCCCCGACGCGTGCATGCCCGTATTGTCCCGGGCCGTTGTTGTAAACCGGGTTGAACAGAATCATCGCTTGTGGCTTTGGGGAAACTCTCAAGTCGTCCGCCGGATCATCCATTCCATCCACCATGCCTGTGAACGCCGCCAGATGTCCGCCCGCCGAACCGCCCGCCGCGCCGATTCGCTGGGGATCAATGCCCAGCTCGCTGGCATGACTGCGCACCCAGCGCAGGGCAGATTTCGCGTCTTGAATGCAATTCGTCGGAGGTTCGCCCGGCGTTTTGACCAGACGATATTGAACCAGCGCACAAACCATCCCTCGCGATGCGAAGTATTTCGCCTGCGGCTGAAGTAACGCTGGCGATCCGCCACTCCATCCGCCGCCATGATACAAAACCAAACCGGGCCGCTGGTCGGTGGGCTTCCAGCCTTCGGGCTTTACAAGGTACAAGTTCAGTTCGCGATCACCGACCGTCTTGTAAACGTGCGGCTCGCCGCGCAACTCTTCGTTCGCGGCGGTCTTTTGTTTTGGCAAGGGCGCGCTGCGGCCCTCGGATTTGTATTTATCGAGGAGGGGCTTCAAGCGTTGGACAATTTCCGGCTTTTCGCCATAAAGGTTTTTGCGTTCAATCAGATCGTCTCGAAGATTGTAGAGTTCGCCGGCAAAGGCATTCGTCTGATAACCCCGTTCCTTCTTGAACCACTCGGGTTCGTGGTTGCCGTCGCCGCTCGGCGCATCGATCAATACCCAATCCCCCTGGCGAATCGCCAGCGGGCCTTTCGAACTGTGGAGGACCGTCGCCTCGCGAATGGGCTTGCGAAGTTTGGGGCTGAGCAGCGCGGGCATGATGTCGTAGCTGTCTTCACCCGCGTTGGCCGGGAGCTTCTCCCCCAGCAGCGCAGCGCAGGTTGCCAGCAAATCCACATGGCAAATGATCTCCTCGCTGACGGCATTGGTCGGCACATGGTCGGGCCAGCGCGCAATGAACGGCACGCGATGGCCGCCTTCCCAGGCATCGCGTTTCACGCCGCGCAAACCATCCATGCTGCGATGGCTGTATTCCTTGATACGGTCATACGCTCCGATTCCGACTTCGCTTGCCACTTCCGGTCCGTTGTCGCTCGTAAAAACCACGAGCGTGTTTTTGGCAAAACCCGTTCGATCCAACGCGGCCATGATTTCGCCGACCGTCGCGTCCACTTGAGCAACATAGTCGCCGTAGGCGCCCGCCTGACTGCGCCCTTGGAATTCAGCCGTCGGCACAATCGGGTAATGCGGCGCGGTCAGCGGAAAGTAGAGAAAGAACGGCGTGTTTGGTGTCACCGCCGCTGCGTCCTCAATGTAATGAACCGCGCGGCGGGTAATTTCTGGCATGATGTTCGTGAGATTCCATCCGGGTACCACCGGCCCGGGACGATTGAAGCCGCCTTTGGTTTGAGGCGCGGCCAGCGAAGGAATCCCGACCGTGCGATCATTTTCAATAAAGCAGTAAGGCGGAAAGTTCGGCAGATCCACGCCAAAGTAGGAATCAAAACCTCGCTTGGTCGGGCCGTTGGAAATTGTCTTGGTGAAATCCACGTTGCCGATTCCGTCCTTGCTGGAAGGCGGCTGGCCGTCCGTGGTTGGCCAGGTCCACCCGAGATGCCATTTGCCGATGCAAGCCGTGGCATAACCATGCCGTTTCAAAAGCGCAGGCACGGTCAATCGTTCATCCTCGATCAGTGTTTCGCCCCACGGTGGCAACACGCCCGTATTCACGCGTGAACGAAACGCGTAGCGCCCGGTGAGCAATCCGTAGCGGGTGGGTGTGCAGACGGCATCCGGCGCATGAGCATCCGTGAAGCGCATGCCTTGCGCGGCCAGACGGTCGAGGTTCGGCGTGGGAATTTTTGATTGCGAGTTGTAGGTATGGACATCGCCGTAACCGAGGTCGTCAGCGAGAATGTAAACGATGTTGGGCTTGGTTTCGGAAATATTGGTTGCATGGCTTTGTCCTGCCGAAGAAAAAAGGCCCGCTGCAATAAACCCGACGAACAATCCGGCTGGCCTCGCCAGGAACAGGAAACAATTGTGTGTCTTCATTGCTTGCTATGAGGTGAGAAATTCACTTTCACATCGTTAGTCTGAGTTTTGCCGGGAGTGCTTCGACCGTCCGCGACATATTTTTCCATCAGCGTCGTCAGCTTCTGCACAACTGCGGGGTTCGCCGCCTCAACATTATGAGTCTCGGCGGGATCGGCCGACAGATCATAGAGCTGCATCGGAGGCAGTTCTTTGGCTTTCTTGCTGCCATTCTTGGGATCGCCCCAGCCGCCTGAACCGGCGCAGAATTCCAGTTTCCATTTGCCTTGGCGGATGGCGAAGTTGCCGTCAATGGAATGATGCACCACCGCGTCGTGCTTGGGTGGTTGGAGTTGTCCCCGCAAGATCGGCAACAAACTTACGCTGTCCTCAGCCGCATTGTCGGGAAGCTTTTCTCCGAGGATTTCCGCGCACGTGGCGATCAGGTCAGTCAGGCAGACGGTCTGCGAGTTTGTCGTGCCCTCTTTCACCTTGCCCGGCCAGCGCACCAGGAATGGCACATGATGTCCGCCGTCCCAAATATCAGACTTGTAGCCACGTTTGTCGGCACTCGGATAATGGCCTTTAGCTTCCATCTGTTTCACGCCAGCATAAGGCGCGCACCCATTGTCGCTGGTAAAGAACACCAGCGTGTTATCCGCCTTGCCGGATTTTTCCAACGCCTCCAGCACGCGCCCGATCTCGGCGTCGGTCTCCATCACGTAATCCGCATAGGTGCCGAGACCGCTTTTGCCTTTCCACGCATCGGTTGGCACGTAGGGATCGTGCGGCGCGCAAGGGGCGAGATAGATGAAGAAAGGTTGTGTGCTCTTCGCAAACTCGCCCAGCTTGGCAATGGCACGATCGCAAACCGTCGGCAGAATATGCGAAAAGTCATCCGGCTTGAGGGTCGTGCCCGCGCCATACTTGGCGCCGAGCTTCGTTCGGTTGAACAACGGCTGGCCGGTAAAACGGTCGTTCTCGATGAACATGAACGGCGCAAAGAATCGGAAGTCGGTGCAGAAATAAGAATCAAAACCCCGCGTTACCGGACCGTTGCGGATGGGCTGATTGATGAGGATTTCCTCTCCGTTCAAAGGCGCGTCCATGCCAAGATGCCACTTGCCGAAGCCAGCCGTCTGATAGCCATGCGCTTTCAGAAGCTTTGGAAAGGTCAAGCGGTCTGGCGAAATGAGCGGCGGACTTTCATTTTGAAGCACTCCTTTTTGCAGACTCGTCCGCCACGCGTAGCGACCCGTCATGATTCCATATCGAGTCGGACTGCAAACCGAAGACCCGCCATGGGCGTCGGTAAACACCATGCTTTGTGCGGCGAGCTTGTCGAAGTTCGGCGTCTTGATCTTGCCGCGCTGAGGATTCAAGCATTGCACATCGCCATACCCGAGATCGTCCGTGAGAATGAAAAGGATGTTGGGCATGGATTCATCGGCGACCAGTGAGTCGCAAAAAATGCCAAGCAGTATCAGACAAACCCAAAGTGATTTCATGAGTGATCAGGGGGGCGTGGCTTTTTGTGCGGGCTGGCCTTTATCCTTGTTTGCTTTCTTTGGCGGCGTCCACGCAGCGGGTTTCGGATTCGCGACTTGGAGCGGCGCGGTGTCGGCGTAGCGCTGCATTTCACTCTGCAAAAGCGCGGTCAACTCCACGATTTTCGTCGCGTGCTCAGGTTTCTCCGCAAGGTTGTTCAATTCATGCGGGTCATTCTTCAAATCGAACAACTGCGTCATGTTCACCAGTGGATAGCGGATCAATTTCCAGCGATCATCGCGCACGGAACGCTGGCAGTTGCGATAGCCGGTGTATAGCAAATCTCGAACTTTGGTTTCCTTGCCGTGCAGAATCGGCGCAATGCTCTTGCCTTCTACGCCCTCGGGAATCTTTGCGCCGGCGAGATCGCAGAATGTGGGAAATAGATCCATCAGGTAAATGAACGCGTCGCTCTTGCCCTTCTTGATGCCCGGCCCGGCGATGACACAGGGCACGTGCATGCCGCCAAACTCGTAGAGGTTTTGTTTGCCAAACAACCCGTGCTCGCCGAGCGAAAGCCCGTTGTCACCGGTGAAGATGACGATGGTGTTCTCCCATTCCCCGGAGGCTTTGAGTTGTTCGAAGATGCGTCCGACATGGTGATCCAGGCCGGTGACGCAGGCGTAGTAATCGGCGATCTGTTGCTTGGTGTCCTCTGGAGTGCGCGGCCACGGCGCGAGTGCTTCATCGCGCACGGTCATCTCGCCGTTGTCGAACGGATGCAGCGGCAGAAACGCGAGCGGCAGAGGAACATCCTTCGCGGCATAAAGTTTGTGGAACTCCGGCGCGGCGATCCGCGGATCATGCGGCACTGGCGGGGCAAGGTAGATGTAGAATGGTTTGTCTTTCTTGCGCTCGCTCAGAAACTTGATGGCTGCGTCGGCGTGGCGTTCACTGGAACCGCGACGCTCTGCGCCACGATCATCCATCACGAGGTTTGTGTCGAAGGCTTCGATACCGGCGTGAAATTCGTTTCCGCTCTTGCCGACGTGAAACGTCTCGTAGCCGGCCCCGCTCAAAACTTTCGGCAGCGTCGTAGCGGCATTGACATTCGTCGCGCCGCGGCCGGGAATCCGCAACCACGATTTTCCCGTAAGCATCATGGTTCGACTCGGCAGGCACACCGCGCCCATCATTGAACCCATCGTATAGCAATGCGTGAACGTCATCCCGCGCTGCACGAGCTTGTCGAGGTTGGGCGTCTGCAACAACTCCGTGCCGAGGGCGTGCAAGCCGTCAGCGCGATGATCGCCGCGATTGCTTTGACCGTGTTGCTCATCCTGCCGGCATTTGGCGCCGAGGCCCGCAAATTCAACATCCTCCACATCCACGCCGACGATCATCGCGCTGACGGCTTGCACGCCCTCGGCACGGAGTTGTTGCAGACGCCCAACCTCGACAAGCTCGTGCAG
>JANPGB010000671.1:0-2082 GCA_031423695.1 Verrucomicrobiota bacterium | reverse complement strand
AGGCGGACACCAGCCCGGCGATCCCGGCGCACAGGCCGGAGAAAACATAGACGAGGAACTTGATTGTGCGCGCATTCACCCCGGAATAGGCGCTGGCGGTGGCGTTGTCGCCGACGGATTCAATGAACAAACCCAACGCGGTTTTGCGCGTCATCAGACCGGTCACGCCAAGCATCGCCAGCGCGAGCACGATGGGGAACGGCAGGCCGAGAAAATGTCCGTTGCCGACAAAGGTCAGCCGCTCATCGGTGAAGGTGATGATCTGGCCGTCGGTGATCAACTGCGCCACGCCGCGGCCGGCGACCATCAAAATCAGCGTGGCGATGATGGGCTGCACGCGGAAACCGGAAACGAGCAAACCGTTCCAGCAACCCGCCAGCAGCGCCACGGCGAGCGAGGCGAGGATGACGACGGGAAACGGAACGCCGGGCCGGTTGATTAGCTGCGCCGCAATCGCGCCGGTGATGGCCATGACCGCGCCGACGGCCAGGTCCACGCCGCCGGTGGCGATGACGAGCGCCATGCCGAGGGACAGCAGCATCACCTGCGAACCGTGGTTCAGGATGTCGATCAAAACGCCGTAGAGATTGCCGTCGCGCAGTTCGACGTGAAAAAATCCGGGCGTGAACAACAGGTTAAACACCAGCAGCAGCGACAGTCCAGCCACCGGCCAGAGGAGGCTCGACCACCAACGCGCTTCCTTTTTTTGAAAACGATCAGCTCGCATGGGCGTGTCCCGCAATCGTGTGCATGATGGTTTCTTCGCTGATCTGATCGCCGGTGAGTTCGCCGACCTTGGCGCGGTCGCGCAGCACGATCACGCGCTGACAGTCCCGGACTACTTCTTCCAATTCTGAACTGATGAACAAAATCGCCATGCCTTTTTCGCGCAGGGATTGAATCAGCTTCTCGATCTCCGCCTTGGCGCCCACGTCAATGCCGCGCGTGGGTTCGTCCAAAATCAAAAGCCGCGGCTGCGTGACCAACCAGCGCGCGAGCAGGACTTTCTGCTGGTTGCCCCCGCTCAGATTCATCACCGACTGTTCCGGCCCCGGCGTGCTGATGCCGAGGAGCTTGATGTATTCCTCCGCAATCTCAAGCTGCCTGGCGGCCGGCAGCGTTTTGAACATCCCCTGCCGCGCCTGCAAAGCGAGCACGATGTTTTCGCGCACGGACAAATGGGGAATGATGCCGTCCGTCTTGCGGCTTTCCGGCGTGAACGCGAAGCCTTCTCGGATCGCCTGGCGCGGCGAATGAAATTTCACCGGACGGCCATCCACCAGGAGTTCACCCGCGTCGGGCTTGTCCGCACCAAAAATCAGCCGCGCGGTTTCGGTGCGGCCCGAGCCGAGCAAGCCCGCCAGGCCGACGACTTCGCCCTTGGCAATCGTCATGTCCAGCGGCGCGATGGAACCGGTGCGGCCCAGTTGCCGCAGCTCGACCAGCACTTCCTTTTTGCCAGCAGATTTCGCACCCGCAGTTTCACGGTTGGCCGAGGGCATGGCGGACAATTCCTTGCCGATCATACGGCTCACGAGTTGGAGGCGCGGAAGTTCGGCGGTCTTGTATTCGCCCACGAGCTGGCCATCGCGCAGGACGGTGATGCGATCTGAAATGGCATACACCTGATCCATGAAATGCGTGACGATGACGACTCCCATGCCCTCCGCGCGAAGTTTGCGGATGACCTTGAACAGTTCCTCAACTTCTTTTTCGTCCAGGCTCGAAGTCGGTTCGTCGAGAATCAGCAGCTTGGCGGAAACATCCAGCGCGCGGGCGAGCGCCGTCATCTGCTGGATGGCAATCGAGTAGGACGAGAGCGGCTGCGAGACATCAATCTGCAAGTCCACCCGCGCCAGTGCGGCCTTGGCGCGTTCGGTGATGGCCCCCCAGCGAATCAGACCGCCGCGCGTGGGCTGGCGGCCGAGGCAGATGTTTTCCGCGACGGAAAGGTGCGGAATCAGGTTCACTTCCTGATAAACCGTGCTGATGCCGCACGCCTCGGCGGCTTTCGGGGAATTGGCGTTGATGTCCACGCCGTCGAGCCGCACCGTGCCGCCGTCGCGCGGATAGACACCGGTG
>JANPGB010000670.1:0-5803 GCA_031423695.1 Verrucomicrobiota bacterium | reverse complement strand
GTGACAGACAAGGTTGCCGTTCTCGACAAAAAAATCACCACCTCTCCAACCGGAGAGATCCTTACCATTGAACATTGAGACAAACCCATCTTCGTCCTCGGGCATGGTCGCGAGATAGTCTTCCACTTTTTTTCTTTCGGCCGCGTCGGCGATGTTCGGGGCGGCTTTCTTCAAAGCATCCACGACATCCGCGCCTCGGAGTCCTTTGTCCTCGGCGTTCTTTGGGCAGGCGATTTTCGCTATCGCAACGGCCGCCTCATTTTTCAAATTTCCGTCGCTCAGATAAACCGCCGCCATTTTAAGTGAGTCGCGGGTTCTGACGTTGGAGAGTCCGGCCAGCACGACCTTCTGATCGTCCAGTCGGGAAGTGCGTTTCATGGCGTCTTGGTACATCGAAAATGTGTGGGCGGGGTCGCGATGTTCATCCAAACCGATCATTCTGATGTAGCCAGTGAGCGCGAGCGCCCGAATGGAATCGTCTTTCGAGATCTGTGTTTGTTGCAACAAGATGAGCAGCGGACTTGGAGTTGGCCATGCTGCCAAAGCCTGAATGGCGGCTTTGGAAATGGATTTGTCCTGATCTGCGATAGCGGTTCGAAGAAGAGCCAGACTGCTGTCACTTCCAATTTCTCCAAGAATGCTGATGAAGGAAAGTTTGATGGAAGCATCTTTGATCGTCGGATAAGCAGCGCGGATTGGCGCAGACGCATCCGGTTCAGCACTGTTTTTTTGTGCAACCGCAACGATCGTGGTTTCAGCTTCGGTTCGTTCCTCATCCGTCTTGGCGCGGATCAGCAATTCAACCAGCGCTGGCAGATTCGCTCCCTCGCCAACCCCGCGCAACGACTTCAGTGCCGAGCGGCGAATGGTTTCATTCTGGTCGTCAGCGGCCGCGAGCAATGCCGGAACTGCCGACGCGATTCTTCGCTTTGCGACTGCCGTGATGAGTTCCAATTTCACTTTGGAATCGCTGCTGACCAACTGTTTCACGATCTCCGCATCAACTGCGGCATCTTTCATGCGATACAAACTTTCCCGAGCGGCGCGGCTGGAATTGCTTTCGCCCCCAGCTGCGGCCCGAGCCAGGAGGGAAACCGTCGAAGCATTGCCGATATCGCCCAGAGTATTCAGTGCTGCGACACGAACGGATTCATCAGGCGAGTCGGCCACCGACAACACGTGTGGTAGGGCGGCTGGATCGCCTCGATACCCGAGCGTCTCGATCAGCTTCACCTGTAATTCCGGCGACAGTTTTGGCAACACATTGGCGATTGTGACGGTTGCTTTTTCCCCTTTGAGTTCGGACGTCAGAGAAACGGCTGCAAGTTTCATCGCTGCGTCCTCGCCGGTGAGGACTTTCACAAGTAACGCTGCCGCATCCTTTCCTGAAGCCGCCACCATTCCGCGAAGTGCCATGGCGCGGATGGCCTGTGAAGTGGATTTCGCATAAACAGTTTTGTAGATCGCCAGCGCTTTCGATTGCTTTTTCTGGGTTACAAGTCTGTCGGCAGAAACAAGGTAAGCGTCGTAAACGCCATCGAGAAAATCTCCCTTCGCTGTGGCCGCGAGTTTCTTCAAACCATTCTCGGCATCCGAGCCGCCGATCTTTCCAAGCGCGCTGACGGCCGCTGATGCAATGGCTGCATCTGAGCTGGTTGCAGAAAGGCTGAGCGGTTTTATCGCCTTCTTGTCGTCGAGGACCGCGAGCGAGTTGATGATTCCAATTCCGGTTTTCGCGGAGGTTTTGGCGAGCGCGGCGCGCAACGCAGCGCGCGATTTGTCGCCGCCGATTCCTTCCAAAGCGCGCCGCGCCATGTCCGAGAATTTCTCATCTGTCAAAAGCGGACTGACGGACGCGACTTCGGATTCGCCGCCGATGATCGCCAGTTGGCGGCAGACGAAATCCTTGCAGGCGTAGCTCGTCTCAGCACCAAGGAGCTTCGCCATCGCGGCCGCAAACGGTTTTCGCTCTGCTGGCTTATCGCTGACTTTTCGGATCATCGAGGCGAGCATATCCAAGGGATCGCGGGTCTGAGGTGGCTCGTAGGATTTTATCTTCTCGAGGGCTAAATTGAATTCTTCCATTGAGACTGCCGATGGTTTTACAACATCCAAACCAAAGGCATTTGCAGATGCCAGGAAAGCGCAGAGGATTGCCAGAAATGATTTCATGATGGGTGTCGAGACTTCGGAGCGTTTCATAGATGCCACGGGCTGCGCATGGAGCGGGATAGCATGCGGTTGGCGGCGTCGCTGTTCGAAAACTTTTCCGTGACTGGATTCCAATCCAGTTGCTTCCCGATATCCATGGCGATCACCCCGAGGTGGCACATCGAAGCCGAGCGATGTCCGATCTCCGCCGGCGAAATCGGTTGCTGACGCGTGCGCACGCAGGTCAGGAAATTTTCCACATGATTGTCCGAGCGATACAGTTGAATCTCGGTGGGCTTGATTTCGACGCGCTGATAATCCGCAGACCCGGCGGCGATGGATTGTGAATTCCAACTGTAGGTGAACCATCCTTCTGAACCCACTATCTTCAGAGCACCTTGGCCCTCCTCGCCTTCCTTGACGGTGGCTTTCACGCCGTTGGCGTAGGTGTAGTCCACGACATATTTGGAATGCACATCCCAGAAACCGCCGGTCAGCCGTTCGCCGTTTCCAACGACGCTGATCGGCCCGCTGCCGTCTGCGCCCAACATCCATTGCGCGAAGTCCAACAGGTGTGTGCCCCAATCGGAGATGTAGCCACCGCCATAATCCGAGCGCCAACGGAAATCCCAGAAGCAACCGCCGCGATACGGTACCCACGGCGCAGGGCCGAGCCACAGGTCATAGTCAAATCCATCAGGGATTGGCTGGATCGGTGGAAGGCCAGCCTTCAAGTTGCTTGCTTCAACGCCGCGACTGCTCGGCAATGTGATCTCCACGCTGTGAGGTTGGCCGATCTTTCCGTTGCGCACAAGTTCACAAGCATGGCGCACTCGCTCGTTCGAACGCGATTGAGTTCCGCTTTGGAAGATGCGCCCGTATCGTTTCATCGTGGCGCACAATGCTTGCCCTTGGGCGACGGTCAAAGTCACGGGCTTTTCGCTGTAAACATCCTTGCCGGCTTTCGCAGCATAGATCGAGGCGGGCGTGTGCCAATGATCCGGCGTGGCGATGTAAACGGCATCAATGCTTTTGTCATCAAGCAACTCCCTGAAGTCTGCGAAGCTGGCGCAACCTTTCGTCCCGTAAAATTCATTCACCGCCTTCACGCCACTTTTGACGCGCCAGTTGGCGACATCGCACACCGCCGTCACTTGTCCTTTGGCGCAGGGGAGAAAACCATTCTTGAGCACGTGCATGCCCCGATCGCCCGCGCCGATCAGCCCAACCGTGACCCGATTGCTCGGAGCGATCGCGCCGCCCAAACCCAGCGCGGATGAGGGAACGAAATACGGAAACGCAACGGCGCTGCCAGTGATGGCGGTTGAGCGTTTGATGAATTGACGGCGGTTCATGGTGAGTGAAGAGTAAAATTATTATTAGCGGGAGGAAATGAATTCCACGAATGCACTCTGGCCCGGCCCGACTTCCAAACGAATCTCATCAGTCTTTGGGTAAGTCCGATTCGATTTCCATTCCAACGCTGAACTGCAACTCACTTTTGGGCGCAGCGTCACTCGGGCGATGGTGTTCGTGTCCGTGATCGCAGGTTGGTCGCCCTTTTTGACGACGCCATTATTGTTGATGAGTTCGACCACCCAGCCCTTGGATATGCGGTTGATTTGGTATTGGATCGGGTCGCCGGAAACTTCGATGGGCAGAATTTCGTGCGCCAATTGCTCGAGTCGCGCACTCGAGATTGCAGCCAAACGGCTGGTTACAGGATTTGTCCAAGGCTGCAAAACTTCAACCCCGGGAAATTTCGTCAATCGCGCAAACTGTGAGCCTAGTGCCGCTTGATGTGCGGGCGAGAGAAGTAGTTTGCGGCCCAGCTTCAAAGCGCGTTCAAGCTTTGTGATGAGTTCGTCCCCGAACTCGATGTCGCCCGCGAGCAGGATCACCGGATAACTCGAAAGCATTTCCGCCGATGCGCTGGTGAGTTGCACGTCAAAGATTTCGCCGAATGGAGTCGGGCGCAGGTAGCTCAATTCGGGATTGCTTGGAAATGGATTCGTGTGGATGTGATCACTGCCGGGAAATAGTTGATGATCGAACAAGTCGCGGAGTTGACGGTCGCCGGTGGTGGGTTCAAGGATTCCCCACGGTTTGTCCATGTAGCCGTTGTAGCCTGCAAGATGATCCATGACAATTGCCACAGGCATGAACGGCACGCCGCGGTCGTGAGATTTCATGAACTGAAACACCTCAGAGCCTTTTCGGCCATGAGTCGTCAAAGTCCACGGAGCTTCTGCCTTTTCAAAAAAACTTGAGATGCTGTTCTCGGGCGTGACCATGGCCGCGCCAGCAAACCACGCGTGCAGCCACATCCGCTCATAAAAACTGAGCGAGTGCCCGGCGTCGAGTCCGCTGGCGTTCGCGCCATCTTTTCGCAACGGTCCGCTGGAAGTACAGGACGGTCCAAACCACGGACTGACTTGAACCGACCACGGTTTCTGCCATTGCCGCGACGCCCCGCGCGCGAAAGCGAGTTTCGATTGGGTGAAGGCAATGTTCTCCCCCACTTCGAGTCCGATGCAGCGCGCACCCCACTCTCCCGCGTAGGCTTCGTAATGCGAGTGGCCGGTCACGCTGATGACGCGATTGAGCAGGTCGCGATTGCGGCTCGTGAAGTAATCTTTCACCGCGTCATAACATTCCTGCTTGCTCGCAGGCCGCTGGTCGTAGCCAGCAAGCCCGCGTGGTTTCATCAAGTGTTTAAACTGCTCGAAGTCCTTGCCGTAAACGTCGCGCCACCAGGATTCGTTCGGCGCGAGGTTGTGAAAATAATAGCCCCATTCGCCAAGTTGAATGGCGTTGAAAACTCCCGCCCGATCCAGAACTGACAGAACTTCTTCTTGCTCGCGCCCAAAGACGCTGCGCCCGCCTTTGATCTGCATTTCACCGCCGGAATAACAGACCAACGGCCAGCCGACCGTGGCGAAGTAATCAATCACCGGCTTTGAACTTGGGTGCGGCCCAGGTCCAGGATCAAAACCATTCCCAAGTTTCTGTTCGCGCATCACTGCGACCAGTTGTTTCAGCGGCTCAAGTTCGCCCGGCGCACCGTACATGCTGAATACGAACTCACGCTGCCCGGGAAGCAGAGTTACGTGGAAGCTGGATGGAATAGCTTCGAGCACTTGAAGCGACGCCAAACCTTTGAGCAACGGCCTGAGCGCCTCCGCCCAAATCGCATAACCAGCAGGACTCAGATGCACCCCGTCTGGAGAGATTTCGGGCGACAACAAGCCATCCGCACCAAGAAACTTCGGAGTCAGATCCACGAATTGGACATTCTTCCCGTCGTCGAGCTTGGAGATGAGAGAGTTCAGCTCTTGAATCTTGATCCGGTCTGGTGAGGTCGGTGACCTGTCTTTTGGAAATGTGCCCAGCAGCAGCACCTTGGTGTGCGGCAACTTCTCGCGCAGTTTCGCTACGACCGTCGAGATGCCGCGCGCAATGTCCGCCGTCGAATGAGACGGCGAAGCCAACAGGTGGTTCACGCCGATCATCAAGACCGCTATACGCGGGTTGATGTCGTCAATCGCACCATTCTCAAACTGCCAAAGGAGGTGTTGTGTCTGACTGCCGGCAATGCCGATGTTCACCGCATGCAACGGAACAAATTCCTTTTCCCAAATCGCCTTGCCGA
>JANPGB010000669.1:0-13688 GCA_031423695.1 Verrucomicrobiota bacterium | reverse complement strand
CACGCGGATGGTTCCGGCGCATTACATCGTGGAACTGCAACTCATCGGCTGTCCCGATCCCGACCCGACTTACACCCGCTATTTCACCCCGCAGCGCAACTCGCTTTCCACCGACCTCGACGAGATCGGCCGCCGCTACATCGGCGCGCTCGCGGATGAAATCGCGAAGTGGCTGAAAGGGATTTCATCGCACGAGCCAATCGGCGTGGCGTTCTCCGGCGGCATTGACAGCGGCGCAGTTTTTCTCGTGACGTATCATGTGATGCGGCAACTCGGCATGAGCCCGAGCCGGCTCAAGGCCTTCACGCTGAATCTCGGCGACGGCGCGGACATCTGGCAGGCGCGGAAATTCCTGGAGCAACTTGGCCTCGGACTTTTTCTTGAACCGATTGAAGCGGGCATCGAATCGCTCGACATCGCGGAGGCATTGCGCGTCGTGGAAGATTACAAGCCGCTCGACATCGAATGCGCTTCGATGGGGCTCGCGCTGTGTCGTGGCATCCGCGCGCGTTATCCTGATTTGAAACATCTCGTGGACGGCGATGGCGGCGACGAAAATTTGAAAGACTATCCCATCGAGGAAAATCCCGAGCTGACTATCCGCAGCGTCGTAAACAATCTGATGCTGTATCAAGAAGGCTGGGGAGTCGGACGCATCAAGCACTCGCTCACCTATAGCGGTGGCTTGAGCCGCAGCTATCTCCGCACCTATGCGCCAGCGCGGCATTTTGGTTTTGAGGGGTTCAGTCCATTCACGCGTCCGAACGTGATTGACGTAGCTGAAAGCATTCCTTTCGAGACGCTCACCGAGATGTCCGTGGAAAAACTTTATGCGCTCAAAGGCGAAATCGTTGCGCGCGGCGTGAAAGCCGTCACCGGGCTCGACATGCCCGTGTTCACGAAGCGGCGTTTTCAACACGGCGCGGTTTCCGTCGAGCGCCTGCGCGCGCGCACCTCCGGACAGGAAGCGGAATACCGGAAACAATTCCTGGCGCTCTACAACTAAGCCTCGATTGTGGCGACTGCTGCTCCTGTCCAATGGGATCGCGCGCGCATCATGGCGCAACGTCCGCCGCGCGCGGCCCGGCTGGATCCGCTCAAGCCGCACGGCTTTTTTCTGGAAGCAGAACGCTCCGCCTCGGGACGCGCCGTCAGTTCCGGAACGATTCTGCTGACCAACCGGGAATGTCCCTGGCGCTGCCTGATGTGCGACTTGTGGAAGAACACCCTCACGGAAACCGTGCCAGCCGGCGCGATTCCCATGCAGATTGAATTTGCCCTCGCGCACCTCGGCGGCCTGCCGGAGCAGATCAAACTCTACAACAGCGGCAGCTTCTTTGACCCGGCCGCCATTCCACTGGCGGATTATCCTGGGATCGCGCGCAAAGTTTCTTTCGCCCAGCATGTCGTGGTCGAATCGCATCCCCGGCTGATCGGGGAAAAGGCGTTGCGACTGCGCGATTTGATTTCCGGCTCCCTGGAAGTGGCGATGGGGCTGGAGACCATTCATCCGCAAGTGCTGCCGCGCTTGAACAAGAAATTTACCCTCGACCATTTTTCCCGCGCGGCAGAATTTTTGCGCGGCGCAGGAATCGACCTGCGCGCCTTCGTGCTGGTGAAGCCGCCCTTCCTGGACGCCGCGGAAGGGATCGAGTGGGCGGTGAAATCCGTCGCGTTCGCCTTTTCCTGCGGCGCGGCGGTGGTCTCGCTGATCCCGACGCGCGGCGGCAATGGCGCGCTGGAGCAGTTGGCGGACGCGGGCGAGTTCGCGCCGCCTCGACTCGCCACGCTGGAATGCGCCTTGGAACAGGCCTTGAGCTTGCAAGCTGGAAGAGTCTTCGCCGACACCTGGGATCTGGAAACGTTTTCCAACTGCTCCGCCTGCCTGGAACAGCGACGCCAAAGATTGCACGCCATGAATCTGTCCCAGGCAATCCCGCCTCGCATTGATTGCCCAAACTGCAGCGGCGCATGAGCACACCATCATTTCAAATCGCCGTCATCGGTTCGGGTTTCGCCGGTTCGCTCATGGCGATGGTGGCGCATCGCCTGGGATTTTCGACCGCACTGGTCGAGCGCGGACGGCATCCACGTTTTGCCATTGGTGAGTCCTCAACGCCGCTGGCCAACCTGCTGCTGGAGGAAATCTCAGTCGAATATGACCTGCCATTCGTCCGCCCGCTCTGCAAATGGGGAAGCTGGCAGAAACAACTTCCGCAGCTCGCCTGCGGACTCAAACGCGGGTTTACATTTTACCACCACGAGTTTGGCAAGCCGTTCGCCACGGATGCCGCACATCGGAATCAACTGCTCGTGGGCGCAAGCCCGAATGAAGCAATCGCCGACACCCACTGGTATCGACCGGACTTTGATCAGTACCTCGTCACGCAGGCGCAAGACCTCGGCGTCTCCTATTTGGATGAGACCCAGCTGGTCAACGCCCGCGAGGGAACCGCCGGCATGCACCTGACTGGAACGCGGCGCGGCGCGGCGGTGGAGATCTCCGCCGAGTTGGTCATTGATGCCACGGGGCCGCGCGGCTTCCTGCAGCGGGCGCTCGGGTTGTCGGAGAAGCCGCTCGCCGGGTTTCCCGCCACGCAGGGGTTGTTCGCTCATTTTGAAAACGTGGGCGGCTTGCCCGAGAATTTTTCCTCGCCCGGACAAACGCCACCCTTTCCAGCAGAACAAGCGGCGGTGCACCATATTTTCCCGGGCGGATGGATCTGGGTTTTGAAATTCAACAACGGCATCACCAGCGCGGGCGTGGCCGCGACGGATGCGGTTGCCGACGAACTGCATTTCCAGGAAGGCGAACCAGCGTGGCGACGGTTGTTGGAACGACTGCCTTCACTCGGGGATATTTTCCAATCAGCGCGCGCGGTCAGTCCATTCGTCCACTCGCCGCGTCTTTCGTTTCAAAGCGCCGCAGTGGCAGGATCACGCTGGGCGTTGCTGCCGTCGGCGGCGGGCTTTGTGGATCCGCTGCTCTCGACCGGATTTCCGCTGACGCTGCTGGGCATCCAGCGAATGGGCGCGGGCTTGCAGCTGGGCCGGAAGGATTCCGGTTTTGAGCGTCGGCTTGATGACTATGCCGCGCTGACCACACTGGAATTGGAAACCACTTCCCGATTGGTGGGCGCACTATACGCGACCATGGATCGGTTCGAGTTGTTCAAGGAACTGAGCCTGCTTTATTTTGCGGCGGCCAGCTATTCAGAGACCGCCCGGCGTCTGGGCAGGCCGGAATTGGCGGATGGATTCCTGCTTTGCCGGCAACCGGTCTTCGCCAATCAGCTTCAACTGATTTGCGAAGCCGTGCACGATACCGTTTCTGCGGATGCCATCAGACAACTAAGCCGGAAGATTCGTGAAGCGATTGATCCGTTGGACGTGGCCGGACTGACGGATCAATCCCGTCACCCGTGGTATCCCGCGCAGGCTGCCGATCTGCTGCGCAACGCGGGAAAGGTCAATGCGAGCGAGGCTGAAATCCGGGCGATGCTCGCGCGCTGCGGATTGGGCAGGTAGGGCGCATCACTCCGTGCGCGACGTCGCATGTCAGGCCGAACGCGGCGCGCACGGAGTGACACGCCCTACCCTCACGGGCCCAGCAACACCCGATAGAAACGCTGGAGGTAGTTCGAGGACGTGGAGTCTATAAACAGATAAGGGAGCGCGGGGGAATTGGTGGTTTGAAGCAACGTCCAGTTGACCAGATTGGTTGAACCCAGCACGGAATAGTCCGGGCCGGCATCGCCGGAGATGGTCATGCGGAACTTGCCCTGGCTGATCGAGGTTGCCGAAATCCCCGGCTGGACCGGCGAATTGACCGTCACCGAAAAACTCTGCGTGGCGGCGAGGCTGGGGGTGCCGTTGTCAGTGACCGAGACGTTGACCTGGTTGATCGTGCCGGACTGCGTGATCAGCGGCCGCCACGAGAAGATGCCGTTGCTGGAATTAATCCCGGCGCCGCTGGGCGGATTGACCAGGGCATAGGTCAAAGTTTGCGCGGGCGTTTCTGCGTCGGTGGCACTGTTGGTCACCAGCAAGGTGGTGCCCGCCAGGATCACGCGGTTGGAGACAGCGGACAACACCGGTGCCGTGTTCATCAAAGCAATGATCTGATTGGAACTCAAAACGTAGTCATACAGGCGGACCTCATCCATCGTTGCCGCAAGGAAACCAGCCCCGGTTTGAAGGCTGCCGAGACGGAGGAAGGGCGAGGCTGCACGAGCGCCGGTTGGACCGGTGAGACTGCCTTGCGCCACCCCGTCCACCAGCACCGCCATCTGGCCGCTGCTGCCATTCCGGGTCGCTACAAGATAATGCCATTGTCCGTCGTTGATGGGGTTAGTCGCGGTGAGGGTGGTGTTCGGATTGCCTGTGCCAAAGCCGAATTTGTTGCCGACCAGCGCGGTGCCGAAGTCGGTGGTCGAGCCGGCGACCTCGCCGTCCACAAAACCTTTGCCGTTGAACCATTGCGCGGTTCCGCCGGTGGCCGTGGTCCGGGCCCAGAAGGCAATGGTGAAATCATTCCGAATCGAAACGGGAATCTGGATGTAGCCGTTGGTGCCGTCGAACTGCGCGGCGTTCGTGCCCGCCTTGCCGGGGACGAAGCTCACGCCGCCATTGACGGTGCCGTGATTGGCCGAGCCGCTGCTGTCCAGAGCGTTGCCGTCGAGTTTGTAGTACGCCACGAGCGCACCATTGACGTTTACAACGAAGGAAGTGTTGACGGTTACTTTGCCGTCATTGACACCGAGGGTGATGGTGGTGGCGCCGACCTGGTTGGTCAACGGGGTCACCGTCACAGTGCGACTCGCGCCGCTGCCACTGACCACAATGTTTGTATTGGGCACGAGGGCGGGATTCGAGGAATTGCTGCTGATCACGAGCGAGACCACGGGCGTCTCGGCGTCGCCGATGATGAAACTGAGCGGCCCGGTCGAAGTGTTGCGGTTGATGGTCTGGTCGGCGATGACGGTGATCGTGGGCAGGACGTTTGGCGGCACCAGCGAAGCCACTTCCGCACCAGACAGGACGCTGGAATAAAAACGCACGTCGTCAATCAGGCCGTTGAAGTAGCGGTTGTCCCCGACATTGCCGCCGATGGCGATGTTCAGGTTGGCCCGCAACAGCCCCGCGGCACCGGTGGCCGTGCCGTCCAACACACCGTTCACATAAATCTTGAACACGCCGCTGACGCCGTCGCGAGCGACCGCGAGGTGCGTCCATTGGCCGGTGCTGATTTCCTGCGTGCCGCCGAGCGAGGTCTCGGTGCCACCCACGAAGAACGACAGCCGGTTGACGCCGAGCGCGCTGCGGGTGCCGCCGAGAATGAAGTCGGGCGCCGCGCCGCCCACGTCCGACCAGATGATTCCGGTTCCGAGATAAGTCGGATCCACCTGCTGGAAAATCTGGCTCGTCTTGACCCAGCACGCGATGGTGAAGTTCGTGCCGAGATTATTGCTGATCTGCACATAGCTGCTCACGCCGTCGAAGCTCAGGCCTGAACCGCTTTGGCCGGAGGTCCACGCGGCCGGCGGCATGTTGAGGAGCGTGCCGGGATTCCCATGGCCGGAGGCATCCGCCGTCGTCGTGCCGGAACCCTCTTCAAACGGCAGCCAGGTGGTGAGAAACTCGTTCAGCGGATCGTAATCCACCGCGAGCGTGTTGGAGACATAGTTGGTGCCGCCGGACAAACCAACAACCTGGCCGGCGGGAAGCTGAACGGTGACTAATCCTTTCGCCTGTGGGCTGATGTTCAGCGTGTAAGTCGCACCCGAACCTGCCAGTGCAGTGATCTGCCCGTTGGCAACCACGAACTTGTTCGAGGTGACTCCCGCGACCGATTCCGTGAACAACACCGTCACCGCAAACGGCCCGGCGATGAGCGACCCGGGATTTGTGAGAGCCAGCGTCACGCCAGGCCCCGGCGGCAACGAGTTGATCCAGTCCGCGATAACCTGCATGGCATTGCTGTCGACCACGTTCTTGGCCAGCGGCGGCATCTGGAACTGGCCCACGCGACTGGCGCGGTTGTAGGCCAGGGAATGCGGCAGATCCTGGGGAACGATCACGCGGTCATTGGTGTCGGTGATAAAAAGGTGAGTGGGACCTTGAATCAAGCCTTGCAGGGGGAGCGGCGTAGGATAGCGCGCATCGAAAAAGGCCTGCACGCCGCCGGGGCGATGGCACTGCGAGCAATTGGCATCGAGGTAAGAACGCACGCGCAACTCCAGGGACACCGCCGCGTTGGTGACAGCATAAGACTTCAGATAGTTGGTCAGTTGCGTCTCGCTGTAGTTTGCCCCGAGCAGCCCGATATGACCCAAAGCGCGAAGCTGGTTATCCGTCACGCCGGTTTCGGCATAAGTGATCGGGCAGTTCATTTGATGCGTTTTGAGCCCAAGCACATAACCGGCGTTGGCGTTGTGACAGGCCAGACAGTCCTGGCGGCTGGGGAAGGCCCACGTCTGGGTGCGCAAAATCCCGCCGGCACCGGTGATGACGTAATCGGCATTGGCCCCGGTCGTCAGCAAATCCGCGTCCGAGCCGTCCGCGCGCCACTTGTAGGTCAATCCATAGACGGCAGCATTTTGATCCACGACCAGCAGCCGCGTCTCGACGCGCTGCGTGAGGGCGGAGTTCGTGTCGTTCAGCGGCAGCTCGAAATGTTTTACGAAGACAGTGCCGGCAGGGAATTTCCATTCGTTCGTCGGCGAGAAAACAATCTGCTCGGCGGCCGTGTTGTGCGTGCCGTCATTCGGCACCGCCAGCCAGCGCTTCTTCACTGCGCCATCGGACCAGAGCGGAGAGTTGACCGTGTAAGCCCGCAGGCCCGGCAGCGGCGCGAGGGTCGTCAGGTTGGTGAACACGCCGAGCAGTGAGAGCGGTGTGACCGGGTCAGGAATGGTGGTGACGATGGCTTTGAGCTTGTATATCTGCCCCGCGCCAACGCCGCCGATTTTGACAAAATAGAGTTCGCCACTGGCATCCTGGCCCACGGCGGAACTCCCGCCATACACCGAGCCGGGCGGCATGTTGGCGATCTGTTCGGCCAGATCAAGCGTCACGCCGTTGGATGAGGTCAGCGCCCGGATGCGGCCGGAATCGTTGTCCACGGAAATGTACTTGCCGACCAGCCCCGGAAAATTAGTTCCACGATAGACATAGCCGCCGATGACGCAGCCATCACCACCCGCGTGCGGATAGTCGAAGATCGGCGGCTGCTCCACGCCAATGACTGAACCCGGCCGGACCTTGGGACCGGCGGTGAATCCTTCCATGAAGGCCCATTGATAATTTTTTCCGGGCAAGAGTATGTCCACCTCTTCGCGCGTGGCCTGCCCGACGTCACCCACCCAGATGCGGCCGGTCACCAAGTCCTGGGAAAAGCGGTAGGGGTTGCGAAAGCCCAGCGCGTAGTATTCCTCGAGGTTGCTGCCGTTGGTATTCACAAACGGGTTGTCGTTTGGCACAAAGTAATTGGTGGAAAAACTTTCCGGCCAGCCGGCGGGCAGGTTCGGATGATGGAAAGGCTGCCGCAGAATGGCATGGCTGGCGGAGGAGTTCTTGTTCACGTCCACGCGGAAAATGCCGGACATCA
The DNA here is from genome assembly GCA_031423695.1 of Verrucomicrobiota bacterium. Taxonomy (GTDB): domain Bacteria; phylum Verrucomicrobiota; class Verrucomicrobiia; order Limisphaerales; family CAIQOK01; genus CAIQOK01. The sequence goes on along the minus strand of JANPGB010000669.1, from coordinate 6,079 downwards.
GCCGCTCGCTGATGGTCTGGGTTGCGTTGTATTGATCGTTGGCTCCGCCTTCATCACCGACGCCGAAGTAGAGATAGCCATCCTGGCCAAACATCAGGCAACCGGAGTCGTGCCATTCCTGCTGATCGAACTGCTGGAGCAGGATGACTTCGGAATTGGTGTCAGCGGCCATCGTCCCGTCCGGCACCGTGAAACGTGAAAGCCGATAAAAGGAAAAATCCGCGTTAGCACCCAGATCGGGATTGGGCCGCCATTTGTAGGTGATGTAAACGTAGCCGCGATTGGTGGAACCAGCCACGCCGAACTCGGGATGAAACGCAATCGCCGTCATGCCGGAATCTGAAATGGTGACCACACGGCCGCTGATGTCGAGAAAGGTTTTGTCCTTCGCAGTCGCGACGTTGGGGCGATTTGGAAAAGTGCGGATCACCCCGGCCTTTTCAATCAACACCATCAGATTCGTGCCCGGATAGGTGGTCAGAAACAGCGGCTGGTTGAACACCAGGTTGGTATAAGCCACGGTCACATCATACGTGGCTGAGACATTCGGGGCGGTCGTCGGCAACGTGCTGTTCAGATACGAACCAATGGCGGTGCCCTGATTAAGTCCGTAAGGCTGGGCGAAGCTTGGGGCCGCGCCCACCAGGAGACCGCAGATGAGGACGATTTGCTTCATTGGAAATTAGTAACTGCCGCCGGTAAAAACTCTTTCGAGCAGGGTCGTCGAATCAAACCTGAATATCTATCGTCCGCAATTGAAAATGGTCAAACAGTAAAAAAAGTGGGAGAGCCGCGAGGCTCTCCCACCTGAAGCCATTCAGTCAGCCGATCACGGCGCGCTGAAGATGTAGAACCGTTGTGTGAAGTTGGTCGCGTTCAGATCCGTGATGGTGAACGGACTGGTCGTGATGGTGCCGCTGGTTAACAGCGTCCAGGTACTCGCGATCGGCTTCAGCGTAAGGTCGCTGGTGGCCCACAGTTTGTAGGTGCCGCCAACCGTGCCGGTGGCCGTCAAGGAGATGTTGCCGTCCGGCAGCCGAGTGGTGCCACCAGTCGTGAAGCTCGGGGGCGGGATGATGCTCGCCACCGTGATGGAGCCACTGGTTTGCAAGTTGTTAACCCAGGTGGCGCCGCCGCCGGAGACGGTCACCCCGCTGCCGCCGGCCAAAGGCTGGCTGAACAGCGTGAAGGTGTCGCCCACGCTCAGTGCCGGTCCCAGATTGACGACCTTCAATGTGCCGGCGCCCGTCTTGGTCAGCGTGCCGGTAACCACCACCTGGTCGTTGGTGGCCGGGGTGTTGGTTCCGTTCACCGCGAAGAGCAGGTTGCCAGCGATGGTGAGGTTGTTATTGACCGTCAGGGTCACGATGCCATTCCCGCGGCTGGGAGCCAGCGTGGCCGCGGCTTGAACCGTCACCGGGCCGGCGATGGTGCCACTGCCGCCCAGGGTACCGGCCGTGGCGATCGTGGCATTGGTGTAAGTGTTGATGCCATTGAGCAACAACGCGCCCGTGCCAGACTTGGTCAGACCGCCGTCACCATTCACATCACCGAGCAGGGACTGGCCAACGGCGATGTTGTTCGTGCCGGTGTTCAGCGGCAGGCCGCCCAGCAGGATGTTGGCGGCGGAGAGGTTGTTGAGGAAGTCCGCATCCACGCCCTGGCCGCCGTCCTGCGACGCGACCAACTGGCCGCCGCCGAAGTTGATGGTGCTGGTCGCCGAGTTGTTGACCGAGCGAATCCGGCGGGCCAGCAACGTGCCGCCATTCAGATTGTACGTTCCAGTGGCGAGGCCGGAGGAGCCGATCTCGACATAAGCACCACCGTCGTTCTGACCGGAGACAGTTCCGCCAATCTGCGTGAGGGTTCCGACCGAGGTGGCACCCTTGCCGACGAACACGGCGTTGGCTCTGGCAACGGCGGAATTCATGACCGTCAGGTCTGCCTGACCCGAGTTGACGTCACAGACGTTGAGATCACCGCAGTAGATGCTGCCGCTGTCCTTGACCACCACGCTGCCCACGCCAGCTTCATTGCCGATGGACATCCATGCGTTGACGACGATCTTGGCAGAATTGGCGACGGTCACAGTGCCCGTGGCGCCAGAATGCCAGCCGATCTGCATGCGACCGTTGCTGAAGAACACGGACGAGTCTTTCATGTTGATGACGGCGTTGCCACCGGTGCTTTCACCGATGTTCGAGTCGCCATTGTTGGTGAAGGTGCAAGTGTCGTTCATCGTCAGGATGCCCGTCTGCAAAGTTCCCGCGACACCAGCGTCGAAAGTCATGGACATATTAACCGACTTGAGCGCGGAGTTATACAGTGAAACCGAGGAGGTGTAGCCGCCGGTTCCAGTGCCGCGCGCGATGGCCAGCCAGGAGGACAGATTCAAGGTGGTATTGGTCAGGATCAGGTTGCCACCGGTGCTGTTGGTGGTGGCACCGGCCCAGAGTTCCCCGGTGATGCTGTTGACCTGCGCACCGGCGGAGCCGTCCATTACCACAGTGCCATTGACAATGTTATACGCCCCACCGCCCCCGCCGAGCGACAGGGTGTTCGCACCGGCACGTTTGACCGAGAGGGTTCCGTTGCCGGTTTTTGAAAAATTCGCGCCGGCAGTCAGGCTGAGGGTGCTGTTGAAGGTCATATCGCTTTGCGCATCCAGCGTGCTGCTGCGGGTGAGCGAGTAACCACGGTCCGTCGTAAGGGCCGGGCCGCTGTAACTCAACGTGCCGCCGTCGAGCGTAAAGCTGGCGGCGGTGCCGATGGCGCTGGGTGAACCACTGTTGGCCAGCTTGGTGATGCTCACCCTGCCGCCGCTGATCACCGTCGCACCGGTGTAACCATTGGTGGTGGCAATCGTGAGGGTGTTGCTTCCCTGCTTGGTCAGACCGGTGGCGCCGTTGATACTTCCCACACCCGTTATCGTGTAAGCCAGCGCGTCATTGGTCACGGTCACGGAACTGGGGAGGACGGCCACACCAAGGTTCGCCGTGGTCGTTCCTAGGGCAACGTCGTCAAAAAACACGGCCGTGCCAGTATTGAATTTCGCTGCGACCGTGGTGATGTAGTCAGTCCAGTTGGTCGTGGTATTGATATCCCACACGCCGCCGGCCACGCGACCGTCCCACCGGATAAGCGCGGTGGAAGTGATGTTGAGGTCAATTGAATTGTTGCCCGTATTGTTGACGATCGTTGCGGAGACGCCGGTAGGAAGCGTGCCGAGCACGAAACTACCTGCGCCGGTTTTGGTGACATACTTGATCAGAGGGAATTGTCCCACCACAGGAAATGCGTCGGCGACGTTCACCGTGGTGGTCCCATTGACGTTAAGAGTGGCCGTGACATTCAGCGGAGCGAGCGTGGGATTGCCAAAATTGCCCAGATCGAAGTTGAGCGTATTGGCCGCACCAGACAAGGTCACATTTCCATGACTGACCTGGCCATTGGCAACCAGGACGTTCACGCCTGCACCCGCCGTGTTGGCGACCGTCAGGGCGCTGGTGACCAGCGACGCCGTGGTTTCAATCAACTTGCCGGCCGAAACAATGGTCGCACCGACATAGGAGTTGGCCCCGGACAAGGTGAGTGTCCCGGTGCCGATCTTGGTCAAGCCGCCGCCCGCGCCATCCGCGAGAACTGACGAGATGCCGACATTGAAGCCCTGGGAATCAATGACTGCGCCGCCGGCCAGCAGGGAGCCGGGAACGCCGCTCATGAAGTTCGCATTGACCGCGAGCGCCCGGAGGGTGCCGCCGTTGAAATTCAACGCGCTGCTGCCGGCGCCCGAACTGATCTGGTTCGCGGCAAACGTGCCGCCATTGAGGTTGAACGTGCCGGAGGAACCGCCGTTAAGACCGAAAATGATATTCGCCAGGTAAACATTGCCGACGTTGAGATTCCAGATACCGGTGCCGCTTTCACCGAGCCAGGTAACGGTGGTGTTATTGGTGACGGCGCCACCATTCTGGTTCCAAGTGCCGGAGCCGGCAGCACCGACAATAAAGCTGTTAGCGCCGGCCTTGGTGACGCTGGCGTTGTCCGAAAGATTCACCACACCTGTGCCACCCCCACGACCAATGGCCACCCAGTTGTTAACCGTCATCACGCCGTTGCTGCTCAGGTTGTAGGTGCCATTCGCGCCGGTTCCCTGGCCAACCCAAAACTCACCGCTGGCAACATTCAAAGTGCCGTTGGTTTGGTTCATGACGCCGGTGCCGCCGTCGGGAATTGCAAAATCGCCGCCGCCATTCTTGGTGATCGTGCCGCCGGTCATGTTGAACGTGGCCGTGCCGCCCTCACCCACGTTGAAGCGAGCCGCGTTGACGGTCATGGTGCCCCCGCTCATCGTGTAGCTGCCGATGCCAGTTCCGATACCGATGCGGAACCACCCGTTGAGAGTGACGTTGGCACCGCTTTGCAACCACGGTCCGGAATTGCCGCCGCCGTCACCCGAGCGAATGTCATTCACCGTCCAATTCGGATCGGCGGCACTGATCAGCACCGTGTTGGCCGCGCCACTATTGTTAATCGCATTGTCGCCACCTCCGGGAACCACACCGCCGGTCCAACCGCCGGGCGTGTTGTAAGAGGCCGTGCCACCGCTCCACTGCCGGTCAACCGCCTGGGTGGACGCAGCCGACAATCCCAGCAAGCCGAGCAAGCTAAGAATTTTTTTAGTTTTTGAGTATTGCGCTTTGGGATTCATAGGAATCTGGGTTGTTATTAATTGTGATGGAGATACGGGTGGGTTTTGCTTTGCTGAGTTTGGGTGTCGAGAAAATTGCCGCCTTTTGCCCCTGAATTCATACCGTTCGTCCCTGGACGAGTCGTGTCAAATTTGCGGTGTGCCATAAATTATTTTTGGTGTTGCTGGAGAAACTTTACCTCACCCGACCAGGATGTCATGTGGCATGAACTGGCCACACTTTGTTTTCTGGTCGGAAATCCTTGCTGGCGGAAATTTGGAGCGGCTCACAACGCGAGCGCAGCGATTCGCAAATGTCCATGAATTGTTCATGGTGAACACTGAACCAGAACCGAGCGTCCTTCACAACGCCACTTTGCGAAATTAAACCCCCAAAATGCGCACGCCCCAGCCGGACCGCCCAATCCCTCGGGACTGCGCTGGCTGTTGTTGACCTCGCACCGAACACCAACCGTCGCAACGGACTCTTTATGCGCTTTACTGCTTCGCGGAGACGTTCGGTTTATGCTGCTGATGAAGCGTCAACGTTTTGGCGTCCGCCGGAACCGGCCGCTCCTCGGTTGAGCCATCCGGCCAGCGCACCTGCAACGCGGTGATGGGTGAAGCGCTCGTCACGATCAAGGTCGCCGAGTTTTGGGACCAGTGGCCCGATCCTGCGGTCACCACCTGGGCCCGGCCTGATCCTTGGGCTGTCACCGAGCGAATCACTGCGCCGACACACTGCGGATTGCCCGCGCCGCCCTCCAACTTCACACGGAGGCCGGGGCGCGCCCGCCGGTTGTGCAGCAGTCTGGTCTGGTCGTTGGATTGCGTCACCGCCAAGTCGGCCCGTCCATCGCCATCATAGTCCGAGACGGCGCTGCCGCGCTGCTCGCCATAGATCGCAACGCCCGACTCGGCCGCGCTGACCGGGCGCAAGGCGCCCCGGCCGTCACCCAGCAGCAACAGTCCCCGGCCCGCATCGTTCCGCACTGTCTCCGGCTGCGAGGAGAGAAAATTCTGCGCGAGAAAAATGTCGTCGTTCCCGTCGCCGTCGAAATCCGCCACTGTGACGCCGAAGGCTGGCACTAGTTGCGCCTCGATTGGCAGCGGCTTCGCCTCAAATTTTCCGCCGCGGTTAAAAAACAACATCGAGCGCAGCTCCCGCGCCTCCAGCAGCGAGGCTGTCTTCAGTTTCTCACCGTAAATTTTCTCGAGGCTCGCCTCGCCGAATGCCTGATGCGTCGGCGTGTTGCCTCGAATATACGTCACGGCGGCGGCGCTCGCGGTGAGATCGCGCTCGGGCACGAGATTGTGAATGAACGGATCGGTGTGCGCCTCGACAATTTCGATGCGATCCATTTCGTTGAAGTCGCCGTAAAAAAGTTG
>JANPGB010000668.1:0-5568 GCA_031423695.1 Verrucomicrobiota bacterium | reverse complement strand
CTCAAAGAGGGGGATATTCACCGCATAAACGACCGGCTGGGTTTGCCCACGCTGATCATGACAACGCCGATGAACCTGTTGGGAGAATTATATGAACTCTGATCCAGTGATAGATGAAGTCCGTTCCGTGCGCCGGAAAATCTCGGCGTCTTACGGCCACGATGTTGTCAAAATGCTCGCCGACCACATGAAGCAGCAGCAACGCTACGTTGACAGTCTGATCACGCCCGGACAAGGCCGCGGCAAATCAGCCCGCCGGGCCGCTACAAAGCACTCCGCTCTCGTTGCATGAACGATGTCTGCGCAACGTGATTTCCCGCCAGCTGAGCGTGCCCAACGCCGAACGCATCTTCTTCATTCGTCGCGCGCTGCGGGCCGGATTCACGATTGAGGAAATCTTCGGCCTGACCAAAATAGACCCTTGGTTTTTGGTGCAGATTAAAGAGATTGTGGATTTTGAGGAAGAGCTGGCGACTGCAAAAAACTGAAAGGCATTTTATGGCACGCGCAAGAGGCAAAGCTGAATTTGTAAAATTGATTCCTTTGTTGCTCGACGCGCTACGTGCTCTGGGCGGTTCTGCCGAATCTCGCGATGTCATTGATTGGATTGCCAACAAAGTCACCGTGCCTGCCGAAGAGCGCGAACGCCGTAACAAGCACAACGTCCTGCGGTTTGACAATCAGGTGCATTGGGCGCGGCAGTATTTAGTTTGGGAGGGCTTGCTTGATAGTTCACGAAGGGGTGTTTGGACGCTGAGCAGTGCAGGGGCAAAGGCGCATTTGACCGAGGGGCAAAGTTACGAACTTGTCAGGAGACAGGCGAGATTGCGGAAAGGGCAATCAAGCGCAGATGCAAAAGGTGCGGAGCAAACAACAATCGCCACAAGAACTGAAGCGGATATTGTGGTCGATACAGCTGAGATTGAATCTCCCGAAACGGCAGAGGAAGGCAAGCTGCTCGAAGTTCTTCAATCACTCTCGCCTGATGGTTTCGAGCGCCTCTGTAAACGATTGCTTCACGAATACGGCTTGGAAAAAGTCGTCGTCACTGGAAAAAGTCACGACGGCGGGATTGATGGCAACGGACTTCTTCGATTGAATCCATTTGTCACGATGAAAGTTTTGTTTCAGTGCAAAAAGATTCGGACTTCAGTCAGTCGCGCGCAAGTTGGCGATTTTAGAAATGCGGTAATGGGTCGGGCGGACAAAGGTATTTTTATCACGACCGGCTGGTTCAGCCCTGATGCCGAGAAGGAAGCCAACCGTGAAGGAGTTCTCCAAATTGAATTGGTGGACGGCGACCGTTTGGTGGAATTGTTTGAATCAAAGCAACTGAGGCTTCGCCGCAAAGAAGTCTTTGAGGTTGATTATTCCTTCTTCGAGCAATTCAAATAACACGCTCGTTTTTCCGCGCTCCTTCCGCGAATCCCAACGGGATTCAAATCCATCAGCCCAAGGTTGGCGGTCCGCGCCGGACAGGCGAGGAGCGCCTACCCTGGGAAACCGTTCCCCAAATTCATCAACTCTGAAGGAGTTGAATCAAATCCACCGCCGCCCAATTCAACCGCGAACCACGCGAAATACGCAAAATACGCGTAATGAAAAATCCAAATTCCCGTTCGCGTATTAGGCGTATTTCGCGGTTCACCCACCGCCGCCACAACGGGTGTTGTTTTCATTTTGCCCGTTCACACAGCGTAGTCGCTTTGCTCCAACGCCGGGCTGAAGGCTGCAACCGCGTTGCGGTTGGAGCGCGGGTCTGCGACCCCCAGCGGCGGGGACGGTTCGGATGCGTTTGAATTATCCGATGACCTGAATAGTGGCGACGTGCTGCGGCTCACAGAGCCGTGCTCCTGGTAATTGAACCCCAGCGCAAATGCGTCAAGACCCGCCGCCAGTTGTTTCCGGCGGGCGCTGGATTTGCCATCCGACTCCGCCTGCAGCTTCAGCTCCGTCACGGCCGCAGCCACGGTGATTTTGGGCAGGCTGACCGCGTGCCGTTTCAGCCAGTCGCGGGTAACCTCCAGCGGGGTGGCCCGCCCGTTGAGCAAACGGTAAATTTCGGCATATTCGCCGACGACCTCATCGATCGTTTTTTCTATCCGCGTTTCTCCCACCGCCCCGTCGAGCTTGGCCTTGGCTCGGATGTGGGAGTGGGCATCTGCGCCGGTGAGATTGAGGACTTCGGCTTGACCCTCGGAGATTTTATCAATGGCCTTGTTGGCGGCGTCGCGGGCCTTGGCAAGGGACGAACGCCAGACCAATTTACGTTGGCCGTGCACGCGATGATCCGCCACGAAATAGGTGGTGCCGTCCTTGAGGGTGGGGCGAATACGGACAGAAATGCCGTTTCGTTTGATCTCCTTAACGTCGTGGACTGCTTCCTCTTTCATCTCCCTACCTTATAGAACAGTGATAGAAATTTGCCAACACCTGGTATTTACTTCAATAAATGGTCGGGGCGGGGAGATTTGAACTCCCGACCTCTTGCACCCCAAGCAAGCGCGCTAGCCGGACTACGCTACGCCCCGATCAATCCGCCGTTTGAACGGCGAACGCAAATAGTAAGCATCGCGCGGGCGAATTCAATCTTTAAGATTCTAAAAGTGGCGCGAAGCGCGGAGGTCTCGCGAATTCAATGCTCTGACTTTTTCTTCGTAAACGTGTGGGTGGCGTGGCCGTAAAAAGTTTCGGCACATTCCATCATCGTTTCCGACAAGGTCGGATGCGGATGCACGCTCAGGGCGATGTCGCGGGCGGTCGCGCCCATTTCCATTGCCACCACGGCTTCGGCGATCAGTTCGCCGGCACCGGCGCCGCAGATCCCCACGCCGAGAATGCGTTCCGTTTCGGGATCAATCAGCATCTTCGTCACGCCGTCGGTGCGGTCGAACGACAACGCGCGACCTGAGGCGGCCCAGGGAAATTTCGCCACTTCGTATTTCACGCCCTTTTCCTTCGCCTCGGCTTCCGTCAAGCCGCACCACGCGAGTTCGGGATCGGTGAAGACGACGGCGGGCATGACGATGTTTTCAAATGCGCTCGGTTCGCCGTGGATCACTTCCACCGCAATGCGCGCCTCCTTGTGCGCCTTGTGCGCGAGCAAAATTCCGCCGGCAATATCACCGATGGCGTAGATGTGCGGGTCGTCGGTCTGCTGCTGGGCATTGACCTTGATGAAGCCTTTTACGTCGAGAACGACCTTGGTGTTTTCCAGTCCGAGATCGGCGCTGTTCGCCTTGCGGCCGACAGACACCAACACGCGGTCGTAAAGTTCCGTGACCTTCTTGCCGTCGAATTCCATTTCGACTTTGATCTGCTTGCCGACGGTGGCCATTTTGCCGACCTTCGTCTTCAGGCGGATTTCCTTGAAAGACTTTTTCGCGTTGGCCACGACGGGCCGCGCGAGATCGGCGTCCGCTCCCGCGAGCAGTGCGTCGAGTGCTTCAACCATGACGATCTTGCTGCCGAGCGCGGCGTAAACCGTGCCCATTTCCATGCCGATGTAACCGCCGCCGACGACGAGCATGTTTTCGGGAATATCCTCGATCTCCAACGCTTCCGTCGAGGTCATCACGCGCGGATTGCCGAGGTCAAAAGCCTTGGGCAGCGCGGGTAGGGAGCCCACCGCGATGATGGCTTGTTCGTAGTTGAGGAACTGCTGGCCCTTATCCGTTTCGATGCGCAGGGTTTGGGAACCTTCAAAGTAGGCGCGGCCCTTGATGACGTCGACGTTCCGCATCTTGGCGAGTTGTGCGATGCCGCCGCCGAGTTTGGTGAGGATGGATTCCTTCCAGGTGCGCAGTTTGGTCAAATCCACCGTCGGCGCGGCGAAGGTGATGCCGCGATGTTCGGAATCTTTCGCCGAGGTGATCTGGTGAGTCGCGTAGAGCAACGCCTTGGACGGGATGCAACCGCGGTTCAAACACACGCCGCCGAGCCGCGTATCGCGCTCGATGAGAGTGACTTTCTTGCCGAGATCGGCCGCGTAAAAAGCCGCCGCATATCCTCCCGGCCCCGCACCGACCACCACGATTTCAGTTTTAATTGGATCCATAGGAATTGACTAAATTTTTACCGCGCTTTCGGCAAAGGTTTCAATCGCCTTAAGCAAGTCCACCGTGAACCGCGCCGCGATGCCGCCGTCAATGACGCGATGATCGTAGGACAAACCGATCGGCATCAGGTTGCGGATGACAATCTGGCCATCGCGCACCACCGGCTTCGCCACCGCGCGGCCCAGGCCGAGAATGGCGACCTCGGGCTTGTTGACGATGGGCGTGAAGTGCGCGCCGCCGATGCCACCCTGGTTGGAAATGGTGAACGTGCCGCCCTTCAATTCCTCGCCGGTGACTTTGCGTTCGCGCGCCTTGGTGGCGAGCGATTCCAGTTCGATGGCGAGTTGGACGAGGTCTTTTTTGTCCACGTCGCGGATGACGGGAACGATCAAACCGAACTCGGTGTCCACCGCGATGCCGATGTGGATGTAATTCTTGATCACAATTTCCTGCGCGGCTTCGTCGAGGCTGGAATTGAAGATCGGATATTTTTTGAGCGTGTCCGCCACGGCTTTGAGTACGAAGCACGTCACGGTCAGCCGCGCGCCCTTTTTCTCGTAGGCCTCGAGATATTTCTTCCGCAACGGCAGCAGCGCCGTGATGTCCGCGTCGTCAAACTGCGTGACGTGCGGGATGGCGTTCCAGTTTTCCACCATGCGCCGGCCGATGACCTTGCGCAACGGTGAGAGCGGTTGTTTTGTGACGCTTCCCCACTTAGAAAAATCCACGGACTCGGCAACGGCCTGGGCGGGCGCACTGGCGGCGGCGGCCTTGGGCTGATTTTGCAAACGGTGAATGTAGGCGCGCACGTCCTCGATGACGATCCGTCCGCCTTCCGCGCTGCCACGAACGCGGGTGAGGTCAATTCCCAGTTCGCGGGCGAGCCGGCGAATTGAGGGTGAGGCAGCCACGGCGACATCGGCTTTGACCGCGGGTGCTTCGCTGGGAGCCTCGGTTGAAGCAACTGCGGCGGGCGCGGCTTTGGGTGCGGGCGCTTTGGCGGCAGCGGGTTTAGCGGCAGGCGCGGCAGGCGTTTCGGCCGTGCCGCTGCCGGAGAGGGTGACAATTTTCTGGCCAACGCTGATCTTCTCACCGACCTGGACGAATATTTTGGCGACCACGCCGCCAGCCGTCGCTGGAATTGTGGCAACCGCTTTTTCGCTTTCAAGTTCGAGCAGGGATTGACCCTTGGTGATCGTGTCGCCTTCTTTGACGAACAGTGTCACCACTGTGCCTGAATCCGCGCCTTCGCCGAGATGAGGAAGTTTTACATCCATAAATTTAGCCCGGCGAGTCTGCGTGAATCCGGGCAGTGTTTCTAGGAAAAAATTTCCGCCCGGTTTCAAATGATGTTTGACACTGAGGTTGTCGCCGGTACCGCGTGCGCGGGAATATTCAATCAAATTTCTTGTGGCCTGCCTGGGTGGCGGTTGAAAAAAGCGTCGGGGATCAGCTGGCCGGCGCAAGCTGACTGGGACCGGTCGGCCTGCTGTTTCAACCGGAGTGAGTG
>JANPGB010000667.1:0-9017 GCA_031423695.1 Verrucomicrobiota bacterium | reverse complement strand
ATTCGCAGCACTGGATCGTTGCCGCCGGATTCGATGCGCAGGCCCGCGGCATTTTCGCCGCCGCGTCCGCCGAAGCGGACATTTTGCAGCAGGCGTTTCGGCTGCCACGGTTTCAGATACGTGAGTTGATCGGGAAACGCGTTGGGATCGCCCGCGAGCTTGAAGGCTTCGCCCGCCAGCACCGCCGAGGCGACGTGATGGCCGTGCTGTCCGGGTGTTTGTTGCGCGGAAAAACCCGCGACCACCACGTCCGGTTGAAACGTGCGGATGACGCGGACGACATCGGAAAGCACTTCCTGATGATCCCAAATTTTCAGCGTCTCGCGGTAGTCTTTGGAGTAACCGAAATCAATTGCGCGGGTGAAAAACTGCTGGCCGCCATCCAGTCGTCGCGCGGCGAGCAGTTCCTGCGTGCGGATGACGCCGAGTTCCTCGTCGAATTCCGGGCCAATGACATTTTGTCCACCGTCGCCGCGCGTGATCGAGAGATAGGCAGTGCGATAATGACGGCCGCGCGCAAGGTAGGTGATGAGCTGGGTGTTTTCGTCGTCGGGATGCGCGGCGACGTAGAGCACGGTGCCCATTTCCCGAAAGGCCCGCAGGTCCTGGAGAATTTCGGCGGGGGAATTTGTTTCCGCTCGCGCGGGCAGGGGCTGGAGCAAAGCCAGGGTCGCGCAGACCAGACTCAGGCAAACCGCGCGGCACTCAACTGCAAAATTTTTCTGCGCCTCCTCACCCCGGCCCTCTCCTCCGTTCAGAATGGAGGAGAGGGGGAAGACGCGCAGGCCCTTGGTTGAACGAACAGCCCCGGTTCTCACTTGAGGCTGGCGATCAGGTCTTCGTTGAGCTTTACGTAGGCGCTGTCCTTGCCGGTCTTCGCCAGTTCCATGGAGCGGTTGGCGGCGGCGAGAGCCCCTTCCTTGTCGCCGAGCTTCGCCAAGATCTTCGCCTTCAGGTGGACGATGTAATAGGCCTCCCGCTGGGTAATGGCCGCCTCAACCCAGTCCTTGGCTTTCGCCAAGTCCTGGCCGTGGTCGTAGTAGAACATTGCTGCCTGGTAGTAAGGTTTGTTGCCGCCTTCCGCCGCCATCGCCGCGTCAATCTGCGGGAGGAGTCTGCTGGTCACATCCAGTTCCACCTTGATCGGGACGACGGTTTTTTCCCAGACGAGATTGAGCACCGCCGACTCGTCGCGGAGATGGTTGAACTCGATGGTGAACGTCTCGATGGAGGTGTCAGACAAGTTCACCGGCGTGGTTTTGAAGCGGACAACATCCTCTTTCTCGTCGTATTGCGTGCCGGATTTCCCCGCGCCCTTGTTGAGGATGATGGTCCATTCGCTCTCGCCGGGAATCGTGTAGAGCGCATAAGTGCCGGCGGCAATGTCGGTGCCGTTCAGCTTCAACGCCGTGCTGCAGGTGATCTTGGTGGCATTGTTCGCGCCGGTTCGCCAGACGGAGCCGAAGGGAACGACGTTGCCGAAAACTTTGCGTCCTTTCGCGCTGGGGCGGGAGTAGGTGACTTCGATGTCGGTGAGGCCGACATGTTGTTTGATGGTGCAGGCCGGGCTGGCCGCGGGGAATTCCACCTTGGGCGCCTGGGCGAGCACCCCGCCGGAGAAACTCAAGCCAAGGCCCACGGTGAGGACGAACAGAATCGTTTTTGTTTTCATCGCTGGTAAATGAATTACTTGGGGACCGTGAAGGCGACTGAATACTGCGTGTTTTCCCACATCAGTTTGATGACCCCGCCGCCGGAGGGGTTTTTCGAGACGGCCATGGTGAACTGATCCACAGGCGCCTCCGTGGCCTCCTTCTTCAGCTCCGCGCGCGTCACATCCTCTTTTTCGTCGTAGCTGCCGCGGCCCACGCCCCACTGGCCGACCTGTTTGTTGACGATCAATTTCGCGCTGCCGTCTTCATTGGGCAGCGTCCACAGGGTGTAGGCCCCGGCCGGGATCGTGGTTTCGCCGATCGCGATGGGCTTTTGCAGGACGAGCAGCGTGGCTTCGTCCGCGCCGGTGCGCCAGATCTTGCCGAAGGGCACGAGGCCGCCCCAGATCTTGCGGGGCTCGGCGGTCTTGGGGTCTTTGGAATAAGGCCGGCCATAGACGATCGTGATGCGGTTCCCGTCAATGACCGAGCCGGTGGTTTCATGGGGGCTGACACGTTTTTGCTGGGCGGCGAGCGGCAAGGTCCCGAGAATCAGGGCCGCAACAAGGAGGCAGGATTTGGTTTTGTTCATGGCGTTTTTATTTTTGGTTCCTTGAGCAGGACGCTGGGTTTAAGAAAAGGTGACAGCGCGCTCGCGCCGCACTCCGGCTCAGGGTGAACGCAACCTTAATCACCCCGCCGCTTTTTACAAGCTCTTCATCACCTTCGCCGCCGCGGCCGCCGTCTGGTCAATATCCGCCGCGTTGTGCGCCGTGGAAAGGAAGCCCGCCTCGAATTGCGACGGCGCGAGGTAAACCCCCTCGTTCAACATTCCATGAAAATACTTTTTGAACCGCTCGCGGTCGCTCTTCATCGCGTCGTCGAGATTCCACACCGGCCCGGCGGTGAAGTAGGCGCAGAACATCGAGCCGCAGCGGTTGAGCGTCACCGGCACGCCGGCGGATTTTGCCGCGTCGCGCAATCCCGCTTCGAGCTGCGCGCCCAAGGCTTCAAGGCGCGCGTAGGCGTCTTCTGTTGCCGCTTTCCGCTTTCCGCTTTCCGCTTTTCCACCGAGTACTTCCAGCGCCGCAATCCCGGCCGCCATCGCCAGCGGATTGCCGCTCAAGGTTCCCGCCTGATAGACTGGTCCCACTGGGGCGAGATAATCCATGATCTTCGCCCGGCCGCCAAAAGCGCCGATGGGCAAACCGTCGTCGATGACTTTGCCAAAGCAGCTCAGGTCCGGCGTGATGCCAAACCGTTCTTGCGCGCCGCCGCGGGCGAGCCGGAAGCCGGTCATCACTTCATCCAGGATGAGCAACGCGCCGTCGGCTTTCGTGATTTCGCTGAGGAATTCCAGATAGCCCGGCCTGGGCAAATACAGTCCGGCATTGCCCGGCACCGGTTCCACGATGATGCCGGCGATCTGGTTTTTGTTTGCGGCGAAGCAGGCTTTCACTGCGTCCACGTCGTTGTAAGGCAGAACAATCGTGTGCTGCGTGAACGCCGCCGGGACGCCCGCGCTGTCGGGCTGGCCGAAGGTGAGTGCGCCGGAGCCGGCTTTCACCAAGAGCGAATCCGCGTGGCCATGATAGCAGCCGTCGAACTTGATGATCTTGTCGCGCTTGGTGAATCCGCGGGCGAGCCGGATCGCGCTCATGCACGCCTCGGTGCCGGAATTGGTCATGCGAACTTTCTGCACGCCGGGCACGAGCGCGCAGATGCGTTTCGCCATCGTGACCTCGAGCGGATTTGGAATGCCGAAGCTGGTGCCGTGATCCGCCGCCGCCTTGACAGCGGAAATAATTTGGGGATGCGCATGGCCGAGGATGGCCGGCCCCCAGGTGAGGACATAGTCCACGTATTCGTTGCCGTCCACGTCCCAGACGTGCGCGCCCCTGGCCCGATCCACGAAGAACGGCTGGCCGCCCACGGCGCGAAACGCGCGCACCGGCGAGTTCACGCCCCCGGGAATGTAGCGCAACGCCTCGGCGAAAAGTTTTTCCGACTGAACGCGAATCATGCGCACAACTTAACGGGTGGCCGGGGGAATCCCCACAAAAAAATCGCGGGCGACACGGGGCGGAAACGGCTTGGCGCTAATACCAGAAGGCGGCCCGGCCATCCGGGGTTTTGTACATCAACCTCATGTCATTGAATTTTTTCCAGGCCACATGCGCATCCAGATAGAGCACGTTGCCGCCGGCAGGATCTTTTTTGCTCATGTGCGCCGGCCGGTGAAATCCAATGGTGGTGTTGACGGTGCTGATGCCGTTGAGAAAATCATACGGGGCGGTGGGATTCGACACGGTGGCATCCACCAGCAGCGGCTGGTCGGAAACATTGTTGGTCTCGTTTAGCTTCGAGATCAGCAGGCCGCTGTTCCCGGCGGCGGTCATGCCCGGCGGCATGGTGTTGTCCGGTGCGCCGTTGGCGTCCACGCGGCGGATCAAAAAACCATAGCCCGCAACCCGGCGGTTGGCGTTGAAGTTCCAAAAGCCGCCGCCCAAGGCCGCGCTTTGAAAAATCTCGTTCTCGCTGACGCCGGTGGTCAGGCCGGGGCAATAAAATACCGGGGGCCGCGCACCCGCGCTGACAATGGCATCGGCCATCGCGATGGGCAGATCCCACAACCACTGGCCATTCACGTTGAACTGGGGCAGCCGTTCCCGGTTGTCATCCGCATACATCCGAACGGCGAGACCCAGCTGCCGCAGGTTGTTCACGCATTTGATCCGCCGACTTCTTTCCTTGGCGCTGGCCAGGGCGGGCAATAGCAGGGCCGCCAGAATGGCGATGATGGCGATGACCACCAGCAGTTCAATCAGGGTGAAGGCGCGGGCCGTCGCCGGCATGGAATGATGGATTCGCTTCGTCTGGGTCATAGTATTTCTGGCAGGGTATCACCTTTAAGGCGCCGCGGCTGCCTGCTTTTGCGCATTTCAGTTGTTTTTTTGGGCACCGGCTTTTTTGTCTCGCGTCTCGTGTTTGATGCCCCATCCTGCTGCCACGGTCGGGAAATTGTCCCCGTTCGCGCCGTCGATGAAAACCATTTACTTCGATTACAACGCCACCACGCCGCTGGATGCACAAGTCCGGGCGGCGATGCTGCCGTTTCTCGACGCCGTCTGGGGCAATCCCTCGTCGGTGCATCATGTCGGCCGGCAGGCGCGATCCTGCCTCGATGATTTCCGCGACCGCGCGGCAACCGTCCTCGGCTGCAAACCCAGCGAAGTCATTTTCACCAGCGGCGGCACGGAAAGCGTCAACCTCGCCATCTTCGGAACGGCTCGCCTGCGCAAGCCGAAGGGCCGCCACCTCATCACGTCGGCCGTGGAACATCACGCCGTGCTGCACGCCTGCGCCTATCTGGCGAAGAAGGAGAATTTTGAAGTGACGATCCTGCCGGTGGATTCCGCCGGTCGCATTTCCGTGGATTCGCTGGCCAAAGCCATTCGCTCCGACACGATTTTGGTTTCCCTGCAAGCGGCCAACAACGAAATCGGCACTTTGCAGCCGGTTGCGGAACTGGGCGCGCTGTGCCGGAGTCGGGGCGTGTTGTTTCACACAGACGCGGTGCAGTGGTTCGGCAAGGAACCTCTCAGCGGCGTCCACCAGTTCAATGCCGATCTGGTTTCCATCTGCGCCCACAAATTTCACGGCCCGAAAGGCGCGGGTGCCTTGTTCATCCGCTCCCCGTTGCAACCCGACCCCATCCTGATCGGCGGCAGCCACGAGAACGAACGCCGCGCCGGCACGGAGAATCTGCCCGCCATCGCTGGATTTGTGGAAGCGCTTGAACGGTTTATCAACCTCCCGGTGTTCGATTCCGCGCAGCTCTCGCCGCTGACCGGACGGCTGCTCACGCTCGTGGATGCGCTGCCGGGCGTCCGCTTTGTCGGCCCCCGGGAACAACGTCTGGCCAACACCGTTTCCTTCCTCGTGGAAGGCGCGGACAGCATCACGCTGCTGGCGGGGCTGGATCTGGAAGGCATCTGCGCGTCGAGCGGCTCGGCCTGTTCAGCGGGGTCGCTGGAGCCATCGCACGTCATCTCCGCGCTGGGCGTGGAGGCGCGGCTAGCCAATTCCCTGGTGCGTTTCTCTTTGGGGCGGGATTCAAAAATGGAAGAGGTTGAGTTCGTCGAAACGGTGCTGCCGGAAGTAATCCGCCGGGTGCAACCCGTCCAACAACTCCGGCATGCGCTGTGAATGACCTGTGAGCAATGTGAACAACCCGGAGCTTTGTCCTGTGTTGAATCAAAACTGGCTACTTGTTGGACGGCGGTTTTTTATCCTAAGTCGTTGCCGTGACCTTGACACAGATTTCTATTTGGCATATTCACAACACATAATAAGAAGAGATTTTATATAAAAGAATTCATCTATTAAGCATCCATGAAACTGACCATCTCCAAGGACCAGCTCATCAGCGGCCTGCAAGCCGTCCAAAACGTCGTCAGCTCCCGGACCACGCTGCCCATTCTCTCGAATGTCCTCCTGCGCGCGGAAGGGGACCGCCTCGAGTTCACCGCCACCGATCTGGATGTCACCATCGCCAGCAGCGTCGGCGCCACGGTGACCAAGCCAGGGGCCGCCACGGTGCCCGTGAAAAAACTCTTCGGCATCGTCCGCGAACTGGCCGCCGGGGAGATTGACCTTGAGGTGGACGACAAGAACGTGTGCTCCGTCCGGGCCGGCGCGTCCTTCTACAAAATCCACGGCCTCGCCGCCGATGAATTTCCGCCGCTGCCCAAATTCAAGGACGACAAAAAAGTCACGCTCCCGCAGGACAAGATCAAAGGGATGATGAAGAAAACCTCCTTCGCCATCTCCACCGATGAATCCCGCTACGTCCTCAACGGCATTTTCCTCAGTCTCAAAGACCATAAGCTCACCATGGTCGCCACCGACGGCCGCCGCCTCGCGCTCGTGGACGAGGAAGTGGACATCGCCGACAACAGCCAGGGTGAATTCATCGTACCGGCCAAGGCTGTCAACGAACTCAACCGCCTCCTGCTCGACAAAGGCGAGGTGGAAATCCGTTACACCGAAAACCAGGCCTCCTTCACCTTGAAAGACGACAAGGGTTCCTCCATCCTGATCATCACCAAGCTCATCGAAGGCAACTATCCCAACTACCGCCAGGTCATCCCCAACGAGGTCACGGAACGCATCAGTCTGTCGCGCGAGGAATTCGTCCATGCCCTGCGCCGGGCCGAGATCATGACCAGCGAGAAATCCAACTCCGTCAAGCTCACCTTCGGTAAAAACAATCTCGCCATCACTGCCAACTCCCCGGAAGTGGGCGAAGCCCGCGAAAGCCTCGCCATCAATTACAAGGGCAAGGAAATGGCCATTGCGTTCAATCCGAAATACATGATTGACCCGCTCAACGCGCTGACCGACGACGAGGTGTTCATCGAACTCATCGACGAACTCAGCCCCGGCGTCCTCAAGATCAACGGCCCTTTCCTTTACGTGGTGATGCCCATGCGGCTGAGCTGAGCAGGGTGCAACTGGCAAGTCCTCCCGGAAAGCAAAGCGTTGCGGCGCGCGTTGTTGACGCTACGCCAGCAACAACAGTCCGTACGCCGTTCGTTTCGGTTATGTTCGCGGCAGCAAGCGATCTCAGGGAGTTGCCGGTGGGTGGTTCAAATCGGAACAAAAGCAATGCCGGATCTGCGTCTTTTGGCCTCGGACGGGGCGGTTTGCAAGGCGCCTGTGCGCCGCCTTTGTCCCGTCCTCTAATGCGACATGACAACAATCCAACAAAAAGTGGTGGACGCGGCGGGAGTTGAACCCGCGTCCCTGACAAATAAACCAGCCGCGACTACATGCTTAGTCTGGAGTAGATTTTCTGCTGTGCGATGGCGTCCAAACTCGAGTCGCACTGCCTAGTCTGCATGGAATTTTCTCGGCTGATGACGCGCAGTCCCCGTCTTCAACCATGCCTGCTATGGCGTTCATCCGGCTTAGCAGGTGTCGGCCGGTGAACGTCGTGGCACTTAGGCCGCGAGAGCTAGTTCTTGATTAGCACTTAATTTTTGACTCGATTTTTAACGAGGCCAACGAATCATCCTCGGCATGCCGCCTCTGGCGTGTCCATCAGGTCGAAACCAGTACGCGCCCGTATTTGGCAGGAGCATGTTCCCCCACGTCGCCTCCTGAGTCAAGCTGCGCCATCTCTTGCGCGCGTCGCTTTGTTTGTAGCGTCGAGCCTGTGGCTTGACCATCGGCGCACAGCGCCGAGCCTACACCCGGTTTTTTTCCCGCATCGCCTGAACGCTCGACAGCGTGGAGACGATGTAGGGCACCATCACCGTCAAAGCCATTTGAAAAATCCGTCGGTGGGTGACGTCGCCCCTAAGGATCGCATCGCCGTGGTTGATGGAGATAAGCACCAGGCCGACGACCACGGCGAATTTCAACGCGCGACGAACCACTCTGGGCTGGAAAGCTAGTCGCAGGTAGTCTTTCACAGTGTTCCTGTCAGTTGCTTCAATCGAAAATTGCGATATTCAATCTTCATCGGCGGCCCGACGTGGACTTGCACGCCGAGCAGGCCGTCGAACTTCCGGTTCTTCGCGTCCTCATCCACCACCACACTCATGACGTGGCCATTTAAAATGTGCGTCAACACATTGCCGCTCGCGATGAGATGATACTCGTTCCAATCCTCGCGCTTGATCGCTGAGACAAGTTCATTTGTTTCGCCCACCGTACCGATAATCTGAGGCAACTGACCGTCCACCTGCCGCGTGACCTGCCCGCGCAACGCCAGGAAGGTGCGGCCCTTCTCCTCGTAGTTCTGCCCGGTGTATTGATTCTTCCCGTCAATGTCCGCCTGATAGCCACGCATGGCCCACGGCCCGTTCGTGACCATGACGCTGCGATAATTGATCCCGCTGTTGCCCTGGGCCGACACGCGATACGCCACTTTCAATTCAAAATCCCGCGTCTGGCCACCGTGCCAGACGATGAACGAATTCTGCTTTAGCAATTTGTCCGGCGTCACTTCTCCTATTAGACAGCCATTCTCAACGCGCCAGTAATTCGTGTCGCCTTCCCAGCCGGCGAGCGATTGGCCGTCGAAGATTTGCACGAAGCCGGATTCGTCGTTGGTGGCGACGGGCCAGCCGCGTTGTTGGGCGACGGCGGAAATACCGACTGTTATGATCAAGGCAGACGCAAGCAATGGGTGGAATTTCTTCATTTGATTTGGTTGGTGTGTAAGGTTTCCGAGATTTTGTTTGCCACAGCCAGCTTGAGGGTTTCGCCCTTCAGATGTCGAATCGGATCGTCTTCATTGAACCAGACTTTTAACGGGACGCCATTCGTGGTTTTGACATCAAAGCCAAATTCTTC
>JANPGB010000666.1:0-25231 GCA_031423695.1 Verrucomicrobiota bacterium | reverse complement strand
GGTGTGGGACTCGATGATCTCGCGGCGCAGGACGTCGGCGCGGCCGAGGTTGGTGCGCAGCCGCGCCTGCCAGCCGCGCGGGGGACGGCGACCCTGTTGATCTTTGAGGACAAAACGGACGCGGTCGCCGACAAAACGCAGTTGGCGTTCGCCGGGCGCGGGCGTCATCACAGGTATCAAGGTGTCATTCATCAAAGCCGGAAATTCCAGCGCGGATAAAGTCGGGAAGTTTGGCGGGTATTGCAATGCCGCAGTTCATCCGGTGACGACGGGAAAGGCTGGGGAACTGTGCCGAAACCGGACAGCACTGTCCCAAGCGTGCGTGCGTGCCCGGGCGGGAAAGATTCGTTCAAGTGCCGGGATTTTCTGCCGAGTAAAGAGCAGACATGGCAAGCACATTGACTCAAGGTGAATCAGCGCAATTGGCGCAGACGATCGAGATGTTTGAAGTCATCACGGAGTCGCAGCCGAATGACTTTCAGTCGCTGGAGATCTTGAAAGAGGCGTACTTCAAGCTGGGCCGCGAAAAGGACGTGATCGGCACGGCCAAACGCATCGCCGAGGCGTATGTGCAGATGGGCCAGCTTTCCTCGGCGATCCTGGAATACGAGACGATCCTGCAGCGGTATCCCGACGATCCGGATGTCCAGCAGGCGCTCAAACAGATCGAAAGCCAGGCCAGCAATTTTGCGGAGCAGCCGGCGGCCACGGTGGAGAATCCCGCGCTCAAGCCCGCCGTCAACCCGGGCAAAACCGCCAGAGGCGACCAGGCCGTCGGCGGCAAGTTCGACGACGGCCGCGCCGCGATGCACAAGATTTTTGTGGAGGGCAAGATCATCGCCCCCGGAGATTTCGATCTGTGCTGGGTCACGCCGGATTTGTCGGAAGTCCCGGAGCGGGCGACCAACCCGTTCATCCAGGTGCTGCATGAGAAGGGCATTTTACAGGTGGACAAAGCCCTGAAGCTCTTGTCCGACAAGACGCGCATCGCCTTCCTGCCGCTGGACAAGTACGAGACGGACATCGAACTGGCGCGAAGTTTTCCCGTGGCGGTCTGCCGCCGCTGGTGCGTGCTGCCCTTCGACCGCATGAGCAAGTCCATCCTGGTGGCCACCGCGAATCCATTCAACCAACAGGCCGCCAAGGAACTGGGGGCCGCCACGCAAAACCGGCTGCTCTGGTATCTCGTGCCGCCGGTGGAACTCGCCAAAAACCTGCAGAAGACCTTTCGTTAAACCATGCCTCCCGTGAAATCATTTGGTGAACGCATCGCCGACGCCCTCGTTGAAGACGGGCTGTTGAACGTGCGGCAGGTGGACCAACTGCTGGAGGAGCAGAAAAAGGGCGGCGTCCGGCTGCTCAAACTCATCCTCGAAAAGGGCTATGTCGGCGAACAAGACATGGCCGTCTCCATGGGCCGCGTGCTCAACACGCCGCCGATCAACCTGGCGCGCATCAGCATCCCGGCGGAAGTCGCCGACCTGCTGCCGCGCGAAATTTCGCACAACCACAAAATCGTGCCCGTGGCGCGCCTGGAGAACAAACTCTTCATCGCGATGGCCGACCCGCTCAACGTGCTCGCCCTCGACGACGTGCGGCGCATCACCAAGCTGGAAGTGGCCCCCATGATTGCCTCCGAAAAGGCGATCATGGACAAGCTGACCCAGCTGGACTCCGCCAAGAGCGGCAGCATGGAGGACCTCATCTCGGACGCCGAGAAGAAGGGAAATTCCGAGGATGCGGAAAACGTCGAGCTTGCCAGCACCGCCGTCGAGGAAGTCAACCTGGACCAGCTGGCCGCCTCGAGCGAGGAAGCCCCCGTCATCAAGCTGGCGAATTTGATTTTGGTCCAGGCCATCAAGGACCGCGCGAGCGACATCCACATTGAGCCGTTTGAAAAAGGGATGCGCCTGCGCTACCGCGTGGACGGCGTGCTCATGGACGCCACGCCCCCGCCCAAGCAGATGCAACTGCCGCTGGCTTCGCGATTCAAAATCATGGCCTGCCTCGACATCGCCGAACGCCGCCTGCCGCAGGACGGCCGCATGCGCGTCAAGGTGGCCGGAAAGGATTTTGATTTGCGTGTCTCGATCATGCCCACGGTGCATGGTGAGAAAATCGTGCTGCGCGTGCTCGATAAAAGCAACCTCTCCGCGAGCCTGGAAAAGCTGGGCTTGGATCCGGAGACCTTCAAGCAGGTGAAGTCCGCCGTGGACGCGCCGCACGGGTTGATTCTGGTCACCGGGCCGACCGGTTCCGGAAAAACCACGACGCTTTACTCCGCGCTGAACGAACTCAACAACCCGATCTTCAACATCATCACCGTGGAAGACCCGGTGGAATTCCAGATCCCCGGCATCAACCAGGTGCCGGTGAGAAAAGAAATCGGCCTGAGCTTTGCGAATGCGTTGCGCTCCATTCTGCGCCAGGACCCGGACATCATCATGATCGGGGAAATCCGGGACACGGAGACGGCGGAGATCGCGATTGAGGCGGCGCTGACGGGCCACCAGGTCTTGAGCACCATGCACTGCAACGACGCCGCCGGTTCCATG
Organism: Verrucomicrobiota bacterium; assembly: GCA_031423695.1. Taxonomy (GTDB): domain Bacteria; phylum Verrucomicrobiota; class Verrucomicrobiia; order Limisphaerales; family CAIQOK01; genus CAIQOK01. The sequence continues at coordinate 22,676 of JANPGB010000666.1, read as the reverse complement.
GCGCGGCTCGACGACATGGGCATCGCGCCATTCCTGATATCCTCCTCAGTCATTCTCGCCTGCGCCCAGCGTTTGATGCGGCGCATCTGCTCGCATTGCAAGGAGCCGGTCGCCTATCCCGCCAAGATGTTCGCGGACCTGGACATTGATCCAAGCACGTTTGACGGCGTCCCCTTGTATCGTGGGCGCGGCTGCGAGCGTTGCAAGAATTCCGGCTATGCCGGCCGGCTGGCCATCATTGAAGCGATGACCGTGTCGGATGAAATCCGCAAGCTCGTCATCTCGCGCGGCAGCACCCGGGACATGTCCAAAATCGCCGTGCACCAGGGCATGAAAACGTTGCGGATGGTGGCGCTGGATCGCGCACGCGAGGGGCTTTCGACGCTGGAACAAGTGCTCGTGCTGACCTCGTCCCATTGAGCCGGCCCAATTTTGTTTCGAATCAAAAATTCCGCCGGGGGGCCGAAACATTCAACGGCTTGGGTTTCGCGGGAGGGGAATACGGGGCAGGGGTCAGACTCGTCTGCCCCGGGGCCATCGGTGCGCCCGGTGCCACGGGAAGCGTGAACAAGGCGGAGGCTGATCGATCCGCCGAGCGGGAGGATTTTTCCATATCCGTGACGAAGGCGTTGCCGCGACCTGGTGCGGCCGGCGGAGTCAACCAGCTGGAGCTGGAACCCGGCGGCTGCAGCCCCTGTGGCTTCCGAAAGTCATCCAGTGGGCCGACGTGATCCATCCGGTCACGCCGGGCATCCAGTGCGGCCCCATCGCCCGCATGCAGCCAATCTGCCACCTCGCGCGGGCGGCCGGCATTCACGTCCAGGGTGGCGGGAAAGTCGGGCGATGGCCGCCGGCCGGAAATGGATGCGAAAGGGTCGTTCGCCCTCAAGGCGGCGGTGGCCCCGTCCAGGCGATTCGTCTCGCGTGCCAGGCCGCGCGCGTTGGCCTTGGTGGTGCCACTGCGGCGGGCCGATTGCAGATTGTAAGGATCCCAGGAGGACGATTCATCCAAGCGTTGGTTTTCCGTTCCGTAAGCCGTCAACTTGTGGGTCTCCCCTTCCATCATGCTTTGCAGCACTTGTTGGGGGGTCTGCGGCAGCGCGTTTTTGTCGCGGTCTGGCGGCCGCGTCACCCGGTTGTTTTGTCGGAACGAATTGGCGAGCGGCTTCATGCCGGTCGGCAAGCCCGCGCTGTTCTGGTAGGCGTGCGGCCTGAACACCCGGTTTGCCACACTCGGCAAGTCCGCCGGTTTTGCCCCCAGACCGCTCACGTTGACGGTCAGGTTGGAACTACCCGGCTCGGAGAATTCAATGGGCCGTGCCTGCATCGAACCACTGGCCAGCCCACCGCCGGCCAGGCAGCACAGCAAGAAAAACCGTCCCCGACCACCATTGGAAATGTTGCAGCGGATGCTCATCTTCGGCCCGCACCGTAACGCGGAACTTGCCGCCGGTCAAAAACTATCCGGCTCCGCCCCCGCTCGCGGGGCCGGTGCCCGCATCGTTGCACACGCCTCGTTTGGCGCCCGCGCAGAATTCCAGCATCGTCTTCGCCGCCACCCCGGAAAACTCCGCTTGCGCCGCCGCCAGCGCCGCGCGGAAATTTTTTCCGCTGCGAAACAGCGCGCGATACAGGCGCTTGAGCTCCAGCCGCTCCTCGGAGGTCAAACCGGCGCGCCGCATGCCGATCACGTTCAAGCCGCAAATTCCGTTGATCCCGGTGGCGACGGTGAAGGGCGGCAGGTCCTTGCTGATGCCTGCGCCCCCCTGCATCATCGCCAGCGTCCCGACCCGCACGAATTGATGCACCATGCAGTTGCCGGAAAGCAGCACGCGATCCTGCACCGTCACATGCCCGGCCAGCAGCGCGCCGCCGCCGAGGATGATGTGGTTGCCCAGGTGGCAGTTGTGGCCGACGTGACTGTGCAGCAGGAGATAATTGTTCGAGCCGATGATGGTTTCGCCCTCGACCGTGGTGGCGCGGTTCACCGTGACGTGCTCGCGAAACTTGTTGTCATCGCCGACGCGGACGCGGGTCGGTTCGCCCTTGTATTTCAAATCCTGCGGCGCGTCACCGATGACGCAGCCGGCGTGAAACTGGTTGCGCGCGCCAATGGTCGTCACGCCGGTGAGATAAACGTGCGGCCCAACGACACAGTCCGCGCCCAGTTCCACGTCCTCGTCGATCACGGCGTACGGCCCGACGCACACGCCTGGGGCCAGTTTCGCTTTCGGATGAATGACGGCGGTTGGATGAATCATCGGGAGAAAGTGTACCCCGGTCAGCCGGGTGCGGCAATCGTGTTCACGCCCAATACGTGACATTGATGTCGGGAAACAAATTGTCCCGCGCCTCGATTTGCCCCAGCCATTTTTCATCCACGCTCCCCGACGTGAGCTGGTCGTATATTTTGGTGAATCTCAAGAGATGATTCTTGATGCGTTTGCGCGCATACTCCGGGCTGGTGCCGGTCCGGAGAATGAACGGCCAGTCACTCGCCTGCGCCAGCAGAAGTTCGCGCGCGGCCTGCTGGAGCGCGCGACGTTGCACGGTAGGGCGCGTCACTCCGTGCGCGCCGCCCGCAACTTGGTCGCTGCCCGGCGCGCACGGAGTGACGCGCTCTACCACCGCTCCGCCTTCGGCAGCAACCTCCCGCTCCGAAAATCTCCGCACCAATTCCGTCATCCGCTCCTGCGCGATGTGCAGGTGCGGGTAAATCCATTCGTTCGTCTCGTTCAACCACACGCCCCAGTAACCATGCTCGCCCCAGCTCGACGCGGCGGGTTTGACAATTTGATTCGTCGGTTGCCGCCGCAGGTATTCACCGGGCGTGATCAGCGAAAATGTCTGCTGATCGCAGCAGCATTTGCGCACGAGAAAATCCAAAAATTCCGGCCCCTCGTGCCACCAATGGCCGAAAAGTTCGGCGTCGTACGGCGCGACCACGATGGGCGGGCGATCCATGATGCCCGCCAGTTTTTCAATCTGCGTCCGGCGTGCGTCGAGAAAATGCTGCGCGTGTTCGGTGGCGGCGTTCAACGCGGCAGCGGAGTCATAGACCTGTTTGTCCGCCGTCCCGCCGGTGATGCGATGGTATTTGATGCCCGTGAAACCGCGCTGCTCGGCTCCGGGCAGATAGGGTTTCACATACTCAAATTCCAGGTCAAAGCCGATGTCGCGGTAGAAATCGCGGTAGCGCGGGTCGCCGGGATAACCTTCCGTCTTGCTCCAGACCTGCTTGGAGGAATCCGGATCGCGGGCGAACGCGGCGATGCCGTCCGGCGTGAAGACCGGCGCGAACACGCCGTAGCGCGGACGCGGCTCGGCATTCAGCAAACCGTGCGTGTCCGTGATGAACCAGCGGAGATTGGCCTCCTGCAAAACTTTTTCCACGCTCACGTCGTACGCACATTCCGGCAGCCAGATGCCGCGCGGATCGCGGCCGAAACAACGGCGGTAATGATCGCGGGCCACCAGCACCTGCGCCCGCAGCGACGGCGGATGATTCGCCAGCAATGGCAGCAGCGCGTGGGTGGCGGCGCTGGTGATGATTTCGAGCGTGCCGAGTTCCTGAAATTTTCCGAACGCGGCGACCAGGTTTTTTTCGCAGGCGAAATAGGCGGCGCGCGTTTCGGTGAACCGCCGGTGATACATTCGCGCGAGTCCGTGCAGCGCGGGGTCGAGGTGCGTCCGTTGAATTTCCTTTTCGGCCAGTTGCACCAACCCGTTCAGATGCCGGACGTAGCGGTCCTGCAACAACGGATCGAGCAGCATTGAGCAGAGCGTCGGCGTGAGGGTGAGGGTGAGACGCGAGTCCAGACCGTCGCGGAGCCAGCCTTGCAGGAGGCGCAGGAGCGGGACGTAGGTTTCCGTGATCGCCTCGAAGAGCCAGTTTTCCTCCAGAAATTTTTCATGCTCGGGATGCCGCACGAAGGGCAGATGCGCGTGGAGGACGATGGCGAAATAACCGGGCATGGAAAATCAGGGGAACATTCAACGGTCAATGCAAAAGGCTGAACCACCTCCGACTACGGACGTGAACCGTGACAGTGGAATTGAATGCACCAACGGCGCTTGGTTCCGGCGGCATGTAGGCATCGTCAATTTCTCCATGAGGAACCACTGTCCTTGCTCTTGCAGTTGGGCCACTGGTGATACGGAATCGAACACAAAGATAAACTTCCTATGTTTCCCAACGTGTAAGTCCCGCTGGCTGGACACTGCGGTATGCCGGTCGCCGAAAGTTGCTGCCCGCCCCAATATGGCGAGTTAGTGAAATACGGCTGAATATCCTGCCAACTAACAGCGGTACCGGTCGCCAAATGATGCTGCTCTGCACAAATCCGCTTCGCGTCGTCAATAAGCATGCAATCGTCTCGGCAGGCATGCCACCAGTCATGCTCACGACTGCTCTTTTGGAGAGAATAAGCCGCTACCGCTACAACTGCGACTAGCGCGCCACAACACGCGAGGATAATTTTCTTACGTCTGCTCATGCGTTAGATGCCTAACATTGAATCAACCATTCCACCGAGCGTGGTTGAATGTTCCCTCTTGTTTCATTCCTCAAAATCATCCGTGAACTTTTCCGCCAGCCGGGCGCTGGTGGCGAACAGAAAAATCCCCGCCAAGATCAGCAGCGCGCCGATGATCCAAGGCCAGGGCTTCATTTCTGCATCCTTGGTTCGGAGCCGGACAAATTCCAAAGCCATTTCGATGATGCCGAAGCCGATCAATCCGGCGGCGATGATGTGGATCAAGGAACGGACGGCGCGTTTCATCGGTTGGGAAAGTGGCGGCGGGCCTCCCGGCCTGCTTTAGAGGGCGGCATCCTGCCGCCCGGAGAAACCGTCCTGATTGCGTGAACTGTCATATTTCACAAACCTTCCTCACTAACTACTTTTTTCCGCCGGGCTGGAAGCCCCGGCTCTACGTCAGCCAAGATGGCCGACGCTACCTTTTCCGAACCGGCTCTCAAAGATTTTCCGGCGCAGGTGGCTTCAGCTCCGGGTCCTGCGGATGCGTGCCGATTTCGCCGCGCTGTTCCGTGGCCCGGCTGAATTTCAATTCCGCCGCGCGGACATCGGACTGGTCGGCAGACACCGCGACGACCGGCAGTTCATACTGACCGTCCGGCAGCGCAAAACGGTAGGTGAACGAACCATCGGGACGCAGCGGGATGGGCCGACCGCCAATGGTGACGGTCGCATTCGGCTCGGTCGCGCCATAGACGATCAGCTCGGCGTTGACGTTGAACCAAAAACTTTTCTGCGGTTGCACGCCGCCGAACGGACTGGAATTTCCGCCCGGCGAAGTCGGCAACTCATCCAGCGGCGTCGTCCTGGTTCCCGTGAGTTCGATGGAACTCAGCGGCACCGTCCAGATTTCCATCGGCGCGAAAACGGCGGCAAGTGCGCGCGCCTGGTCGGCGGTCCAGGTGGTGGCCGGCGGCATGGCGGGCAGATCGGGATGGCCGGCGCGGCGCAAGTTTTCCAAGGCCTCGGTCAGCGACAGTCCGGCCGTGGCGGTTCCTTCAGCCAGGGAAAGCAGTTGGGCCATCGGCGTCTCGAACGGCAGGGTGATGAACTCGACGTCGGTGCTGGGGGACATCCGGTTGGGCGGAGTCAGCGTGGCGGCGGAGGTGGAGATGGAAATCCATCCGCCCCCCGGCGTGTGGCAGCCCAGTTCGGAGTGGTATTGGGTTCCGGCGTGTTCCACGTAAACAAACCAGTGGCGCGCCTCCGGATGAACGTGGATTTCCGCCACGGGCTTTTCGGCCAGATCCTGGCGGTGAACGCGCAAAGTGAGCCGGCCGTCTGCGGCGCGCGCGCAATGCTCGCGCTGCTGTTCGTGCGTCAGATCCCAGTGGGCGCAAAGCCAGTTCGGATCGCGGGCGGTGAGCAAAAGTTTCTGGCTGCCGTAGGCTTCGGGCAGTTCACCCTCGCTTTCCAGTTCTTCGGCGGGTGCGGCGCAGCCCAGGGAAAATTTCTGGGCGTCCGCTGGAGCCGGTTCTGTTTCAGCATCGTCGCCTTCCAGAAGAATCGAGGGAATGGGCAGCTGAGCTTGGCCGGTCGCAAGGAGGGTGGGGGGCGGGGAAGCGAGGACATCGCCAGCTCCAGCGGCCGGAACGGTCATCCGGGTATTTCCGGCAGGCAATGATTCTGAGTTCATTCGTTGGTGTTACTGCTGCCGAACGCAACCGCTGGCATCGTCGCGCCAAAAGTTTAAGGCGGCACCGGTGGTGGCGCAACGGTAATTTGAGCCGCCCCGGACGCCGGCAGGAATTTGCTCGCAAAACATCCGGGGCCGGGGTTTATTCAAACCATGAAAAAAATAATTCTGGGTGGAGTTGTGGTGGTGGTGGTCCTTTTAATAATCGGCCTGGTCGTGGTGGGACTTTCGCTGGACGGCATTGTGAAACGGGGAGTTGAGACGGTCGGCCCGAAACTGACCAAGGTGGACGTCAAGCTGGACAAAGTGAGCCTGTCCCTGCTCTCTGGCGGTGGCCAGATCGGCGGGCTGGTGGTGGGCAACCCGGAAGGTTTCAAGACGGCGCACGCCATCAGCGTCGGCACGGCCAGCCTGGTGGTGCTGCCGAGCTCATTGATGTCGGACAAGGTCGTCATCCGCACCGTTCGCGTCGAGGCGCCCGAGATCACTTTGGAAACCGGACTGAACGGCACGAACTTGAAAAAGATTCTTGCCAACCTCAACGAGACCACCGCCAGCACGAGCGCCAGCAAAGCGCCCGACGCGCAAGCCAGCGGCCCGGGCAAAAAGCTCCAGGTGGACGACTTTCTGATCAGCGGCGCGAAGCTAAATCTCACCGTGTCGGGCCTCGGAAGCCAGACCGTGCCGCTGCCGGAAATTCATCTGGCCGGCCTGGGCCAAGGACCCGAAGGCATTACCAGCGCGGAATTGACCAGGCTGGTTATGAACGCCATTGAAAAAGCCGCTGCCCAGGTCGCCGCCGAACATTCCGGTGACATCGCCAAGGGTCTGGTCAAAGGAATCACCGGCAGCACCAACACCGCCGTGGCAGAAAAGATCGGCAAGGGTCTCGGCGACTTGTTGAAGAAGAAATAGCCGGCGGAACTCCTCGCGCTGCGAGGAATCAGCGCCGCGTCCAGCGGCACCACGGTGGAGATAAGCTGTTGGCCGTGACCGATCATGCGCCTGCTTCGTGCAGGCGAGTTTGTCGCAGCGCGACGGACTCTACCGCCGAAAAGGCTCACCGCCCGGGAACGGTGCAGCGGCCCGTCGGTGGTTTTTCAATGTTCAACCGCCCGCTCACCCGCTATACAACGCCCATGTCAAAATATCGCATCGGCATCATCGGCGGCAGCGGGCTGTATCATATTGAAGGTTTCACCCATCAGAAATGGGTGAAGGTCAAAACCCCGTTCGGTTCGCCGTCCGACGAATTCCTCACCGGCAAACTCGCCGGCCGTGACGTGGTCTTCCTCCCACGCCATGGGCGCGGGCATCGCATTCTCCCTGGCGAGCTGAACCATCGCGCCAACATCTGGGCCATGAAAACGCTCGGCGTCGGCTGGATCATCAGCGCCAGCGCCGTCGGTTCGCTCCAGGCGAGATACCGGCCGCGCGACATCGTGCTGGTGGACCAGTTCCTCGACCGCACCAAACTTTCCGACGAACACACGTTCTTCGGCCGTGGCATTGCCGCCCACATCGCATTCGCCGATCCGATTTGCGAGGAACTGCGGCAGTTGCTGTTGAAAAACGGCCGCGCGTTAAAGGCCCGCATCCACGACGGCGGCACGTACGTGAACATGGAAGGCCCGGCCTTCAGCACGCGCGCGGAGTCGCTGACGAATCACAAGCTCGGCTACGACGTCATTGGCATGACCAATCTCGGCGAAGCCAAATGCTCGCGCGAGGCCGAGATCGCCTACGCCACGCTCGCGCTGATCACGGATTACGATTGCTGGAAAGTGGACGAGGCGCACGTCACTGTGGAGATGATCATCGAAAATCTGACGAAGAACGCGGCGATGGCCAAGGCGATCCTCGCGAAAACCATTCCGCAGATTCCGGCCGAACCGAACTGGCCCTGTCACGGTGCGTTGAAGAACGCCATCATGACCGACCGCAAAGTCTGGCCGAAGAAAACCATTGCCGAGTTGAAGCCCTTGCTCGAAAAATACCTGTGAACCAGGTACGGGGCGGGGCGGGCGGGTGCGGGCCCGCGGGGAGGTGCCCGAGGGCCCCGGTTTCCAGCCCGCCATTATTGGCTTGCGCAATTTTGGGGCTTTGCTTAACTACGCCATATTAAATCGCTTGGTATGTCCGTTACAAATCTGCATGAATAAGTTTCAACCGGTGGGGGCCTCTTGAGCCGCCCGTTTCCTTCCCGCAACTTCACCCCTTCGAGCGCCTTCGTCCGCATCAACGGGAAGATCCGCGCCCGCGAAGTGCGCGTCATTGGTGTGGACGGCAAACAGCTGGGGGTCATTTCGCTCGGTGACGCGCTGACCCAAGCCCGCCTCAACGGGGTGGACCTCGTCGAGATCGCACCGACGGCCACGCCGCCGGTCTGTCGGCTCGTGGATTTCGGCAAGTACCGCTACGAACAGGCCAAGAAGGACAAGGAATCCAAGAAGCACCAGCATGCCACGCTGGTCAAGGAAGTGCAGCTCAGCCCGCGCATTGATCCGCATGATCTGTCCGTGAAGGTCACGCATGCGATTGACTTCCTGTGCGAGGACATGAAGGTCAAAGTCGCTTTGAAATTCCGGGGCCGCGAAATGGCGCACACGGAGTTTGGCTTCCAGGTCATCCAGAAATTCATCGCGGAGATCACGCCATTCGGCCATCCCGATTTCCAGCCCAAGCTGATTGGCAAGAGCATCAATGTGATGATCAGCCCGCTGCCCCGGGCCAAGCGTGCAAAGAATCCGAACGAGAATCCGGATCCCAACGCCGCGGACGATGTCGAGCCGGAGGACGAAGCGGACGACGAGCCGGAAAAGCCCAAAGGCGGACCCAAGCCCAAAAAGATCTCGCCGGAAAAGCCGGATCAAATTCCAGAGGGCCAGGCCGGCGACCCCGTGCCGGAAACCTAGAGTTCCACGGCCGGGCTAGACTTCAGGCCGACGGGGCGTGCAGGCTCTGGTACATCTCCGGCCGCAGCACCCCCACGAACGGCAGGTTGCGGTAACGCTCCGCGTAATCCAGCCCGTAGCCGACCACAAAGAAATCGGGAATCTCAAACCCGACGTAATCCGCCTTCACTTTTTCCACGCGGCGCGCTTTTTTGTTCAGCAGCACGCAGGTGCGGATGCGGCGCGGCCCGAGCAGGCAGAGTTTTTCCTGCACGCGGCGCAGGGTTTTGCCCGTGTCGAGAATGTCATCCACAAGCAGCACGTCCCGGCCGCGCACGTCCAGGCGCAGCTCCTTGGTGAACACCAGTTCGCCGGATTCCGTCCCCGCGCCGTAGCTGGAGACGCCCATGAAATCGAGGCGCAGCGGCAGGGAAATGTGCCGGATCAAATCGCCCAGAAACATCACCGTGCCGGTCAGCAATGAGACGATGACCATTTCGCGCCCGGTGAAATCGCGCTCGATCTCGCGCGACATCTGGCGGATGCGGCGGGCGAGCTGCCCGTCGGTGATGAGGATGCGCTCCACGTCCTTGCGCCAGCGGGGCGGGACGGAATTTTTGATTTTAGCGGCCACAATATTCAAATATGTTTGGAGTCATTCTCGTCCTTCTTGACGTAGCCGCTGTCCTGCCGCTGGAAATTCACCTCGTTCTTTTTTACGTAGGCGGCAAAGACATCGTCCGCGCTCATGCCGAGCACCTGCGCCATGCTGATGAGGAAGTGGAACAGGTCCACGACCTCGACCCGCGCGTTTTGCTCATCGAACTTCTGGTACTTCGCCCACCACTTCCACGGCACGCTGTCGGTCAGTTCGGCCATTTCCTGCGACATGGCGCGGCAATAGTTCAAAATCCACTTCGTCTTTTCCTCCTCGCTCATGGCGTCGGTGTGGACGCCGATGCGGGCGTTGAGGGCGTTCTGCATGCGGAACAGTTCCCGCAGTTGGTCAGGTTTTTCCATGCGGCGAGATTACCGAAGTCGGAAGTCGGAAGCCAGAAGTCAGAAGAAGAATTTGATCCGCCGGGCGGACTGCTGATTTCCGCCTGCCGGTCGCCGGCCGCAACTTTGCCCTTTGAACTCCGCGCGTAAAAACGTATAACGTTCCCATGTCATTCGTGCAGCTTTTGTTTACCAAAGAAGGCTTGGCCCTGTGGTTGATCCTGCTGGCCAGCGCCGTGGCGCTCGTGGTGTTCATCGAGCGGTTCCTGCATTGCCACCGGGCACAGATCAATTCCACGGAATTCCTTAACAGCGTGCGCAACGTGCTCCGGCGAAACAATGTGGTCGAAGCCATCGCCATCTGCGACGCCACCTACGGTCCGGTCGCGCGGCTGGTGAAGACCGCGATCCTCAACCGCGACCAGGGCCGCGAGCGCATCCGTGAAGCCATCGAGGAGGCCGGTCTGATCGAGGTGCCGCAGCTGGAGCAAAAGCTCAACCTGCTCGCCACCATCGCCCAGCTCGCCCCGCTGATGGGTTTGTTCGGCACCGTGCTGGGCTTGATGCAGGTCTTCCGCCAGGTGGAGGGCAGCGGCCTTTCCGCCCATGTGGGGCAGCTTTCCCACGGCGTCTGGACGGCGCTGATTTATTCCGCCGCCGGGCTCGCCGTCGCCATCCCCGTGCATGCCGGCTATAACTACCTCGTGAGCCGCGTGAATGCCATCGTGCTCGACATGGAACGCGCCGCGACGGAGATCGCGAACATCGTCACGGAAAACGACGCCCCGCCCGTGCCATGAAATTTCCCCGCAGCGCCAGAATTTTCCGTGGGCACCTGGACTTCGCGCCCTTTGCCTCGGTTTTTTTCCTGCTCCTGCTCTTCGCGCTCCTGGGCACGCTGATCTACACGCCGGGCGTGCCGGTGGAGTTGCAACTGCCCCAGGCCGATGACCTGACCGGCACGGATCGTCCGACCATCGCCGTGGCGGTGGATGCGGCGGGCAGGTTTTATTTTGAAAATCAGCCGATCGAAGCCGGCGCGCTGAGGACCAGCCTGCAGGTGGCCGCGAAAAAATCGGCCGAGCCGCTGACCCTCCTCGTGCAGGCGGACAAACAAGTGGCGTACGATCATCTGCTGCGCCTGACCCTGCTGGCGCGCGACGCCGGCATCCGCGACGCCTTGTTCGCCACGCTGCCGCGCACCGTGCCGGCCGCCGCCCAACCCGCCCGCCGGCCATGACGGAGGCGTTGATGCAAACAGGCTCCTGGTCCCGCCGGCGCTGGCGGCTGTCGATTGCCCTTGTGATGCTGTTGCAGGCCGGGCTGATTTACCTGCTGGAAAAAGCTCCGACGGCTGGGCCGCGCCCAACGATGGTCGTTCCGCGGATTCATTTGCGCGAACAGGTTCCCCTCGAGCCGCTCGCGATCGGCGATCCCACGCTCTTTGTGCTGCCGCATCCGCGGGGATTTTCGGGCGAGGCGTGGCTGAACCGCGCGCCCGGACTGGCCTTCCAGCCTGCTGACTGGACGGAGCCGCCGCGCGTTCTGGCATTGGCGGCGGCCCGGCTCGGCACCCAGTTCGAGGAATTCGTCAAGGCCAACACGGCACCGCATTTGGATACCTTGGCCACCCTGGAACCACTGCGCCTAACCCCGAGTTCTTTTCCGGTGGCCACGCCCCCGGCTCCCCAATCTGCGCTTCGCCTCGGCGGCGGGCTGGCGGGGCGGCGGCTCCTGGCGACACCGGAACTGCAGGCCCGGGAAAGCACGGAGATTCTGTCCAACAGCGTGGTGCAAGTGCTCGTGGACGCGGCGGGCCGGGTGATTTCCGTGGTGCTGCTCGCGCCCGGGAGCGGGCCGGAACAGAAACTCGCCGACGCCCGCGCGCTCGACCTGGCCCGGGCCAGCCGGTTTGAGCCCGCCTCCAATGCAGCATTGACGGTCGGAACCCTGACGTTTGAATGGCAGACGCTGTCCGTGCCCGCCACCAACGAGCCTGCTGACGCGCCTTGAATGCCCACCTCGCTTTTAATTCTGACCTATGTGGTGGTGCTGCTTGGCACGCTCTCGGGCCTCGGCATCTACACCGAATTGCGCAAGCGCCGGTTCAAGCCTTCCGTGCGCGAGGATAAAATTTTCCGCTGCCAGAAGTGCGGCTGCGTCTATACCGACGACCCGGACGTGGATCGCTCCCGCTGTTCACAGTGCGGCAGGGTGAACGATGCGATTAATTTCTAATCGGTTCCAAAAACCTGCGCCGTACCGGGCTCAATGCCCCGTCTTCAACTCCACCACGTCATGCGGCGCGGCTTCGCGCTGGCCGGCGGGGCTGACGCGGATGTAACGCGCTTTCTCGCGCAGATTCGCCAGGTTCGCCGCGCCGAGATAACCCATGCCGCTCTGGATGCCGCCGATGAGTTGCGCCAGCACTCGGTCCGCCGAGCCGGCGACTTCCTTCAATGCCTCCACGCCTTCGGGCGCGACTTTCTGCGTGGCATGGGCCGAGTGGCCGTAGCGCGCGGCGGAACCGGATTTCATCGCGGCCAGACTGCCCATGCCGCGGTATTGCTTGTAGAGCTTGCCGCCGATTTCCATCACTTCACCCGGCGCTTCGGCGCACCCGACGAGCAGCCCGCCGCAAATCACCGCTTGTGCCAAGGTCAGGGCCTTCACGATGTCGCCGGATTTAGTGATACCGCCGTCGGCGAGGATGGAAACTTTCTTTTTCGTCGCCGCGCGCGAGGCCAGGTAGAGCGCGGTCATTTGCGGAATGCCGACGCCGGCCACGATGCGCGTGGTGCAGATGGAACCTGGGCCCTGACCGATCTTGACCATGTTTGCGCCGCGGTCGGCCAGGAATTCAACGCCCGCCGCGCTGGTGACGTTGCCGGCGATGATCGGCAGTTTCGGAAACGCGTCGCGCAGCATTTCGACGGTGTCGCCCACGCCCTTGGTGTGGCCGTGCGCGGTGGAGACCGCCACCACGTCCAGGCCGCGTTCGACGAGGCCGCCGACGTGTTCGAGAATCCGTTCACGATCCAGTTCGCCGAAGGCGTTGCGCGTGGCCGAGACCGCCGCGCCGCAGAGCAGGCGGTGCTGGGCGTCGCGGGCGGGTTTGAACTGGGCGTTGCGTTCCGCCGTGATGCGCTCCACATCGCTCATGGTGAACAGACCGTGCAGGTGATCCTTGTCGTCCACGACGAGGAGTTTGTGGATGCCGGGATGCTCGGTGAAAAATTTGTCCGCGCGGGCGATGGGATCCTTGCCCAGCTCCCGGCGGTTGATGGTCTGGACCTGCGCGCGTGGCGTGAGCGCCTCGGCGATCTGGCGCTTGGCGTAACGCGGCTTGACCACGTGGCCCGAGAGCAGCCCGAGCAGTTTGCCGGTCTCGTCCACGACCGGAAAGGTGCTGAAGGAAAACTTCCGCTCCTCCATCATCTTCAACACGTCGCCGATGAACTGCTCCGGCGCGACCTTGATCGGCTCCTGCAACAGGCCGTGAACATGATGTTTCACGCGGCTGACTTCGGAGAGCTGCTGCCGCTCGGGCATGTTGTAATGGATGAGGCCGAGTCCGCCATTGAGCGCCATGGCGATGGCCATGCGCGATTCGGTCACGGTGTCCATGTCCGAGGAGATGATCGGGATGTTCAGGCGCAATCCTTCGGCGAGTTGGGTGTCGAGCTGGGTGTCGCGCGGCAGAATCTCTGAGTAAAGCGTCGCGAGCGTGAGGTCGTCGAAGGTCAGCCCGGTGTGGTTGAACGCCGGAAAAAAGGAGCCGGCGGACTGGTAGAAGCTGGAGTCTAAACTATTCGTGTCTTTGGTCGCTGCCATGTCAGAAAATGCCTGCCCGCGCGTTTGTTTGGCAAGCGAAATTGAAGCGGCGGCGGCGGCTGGCTGCTTGATCTTGTTATCAACTGGGCACAGGAAAGTCCCCCGAACCCGCCGACGCGAATGTCGGCGCTACGTAGCGCAGGCTTTACAGCCCGCGGGTGCAGGCAACTTTCCAGTCGCCGGTTTTTCCCTTGCCAACCCGGCACTCAAGAATGTTCCTCATTGGCTTGGGCTGTGTCTGGGAACAAAGTCGGGTTGAAATTTCTGGAGCCGGCGGATAGCCTCGTTCCAGTTCTCCGAAAAATGACTGCATGAAATCCAAACTTGATCCGGCGGCCAGGCTTTACCAGGGATCGTCTGGTCAGGATTACCACGAGCACAAACGCGCGCTGCGGACCGAGTGTCTGGAGTGGCTGCTGGCCTTGCGGGCCGCGAAGTTCCAACGTCATGTGCGGCCCGAGGATGTGGTTTTTGAGCTGGGCGTCGGTGCCGGCTGGAATCTCGGACGGCTGCGTTGCGCGCGACGGATCGGCTGCGACACCTCGGAATTTCTCGCGGAACGGGTGACCACGCTCGGCATTGAATTTGTCACCGATATCGCCGGCGTGCCGGATGCCGCTGCGCATGTTGTGATTTGCCATCATGCCTTGGAACATTTTCTGGAACCCGCCGATGCGTTACGGCGACTCGCGCGCGTGTTGAAACCGGGCGGCAAACTGATCGTGCATGTGCCGTGGGAACGCGAGCGTCGTTACGCGCGGTATCAGCCGGACGATCCGAACCACCATCTCTACGATTGGAACGCGCAGAACCTCGGCAACCTCGTCACCGTGCTGGGCTACCGGATTGAGTCGCTGGGTATCCGTCGCTATGGCTATGACCGGTTTGCCGCGAACCTGGCCTTCCGATGGCGCGTTGGGGAAGGCGGATTTCGGGCGATCCGCGCGGGCCTTATCGCGCTGCGGCCGCTGCGGGAAGCAGAGCTGATTGCTTTGCGGTGACCGACAAAATCACCGGAAGCTGGTGAACAACCAGAAGACGCCGACGGCGATCGCCGCCACGGAACAGCAGCTCATCATGCCGCGATACGCCTTCGCCCCGCCGATGGAGCAGCGCGCTGACACCCAGCCGATCACCGAGGAGAAGGTCGCCATGGAAATCACCGTGCCCAGGGCGAACGTCGCGAGATAGGTTGCCGCCTCCAGCCTGGTGGGAAACGCGAGGATGGGCAGCACGCCGAGAAAATGCGAACTGCCGGCCAGTCCGTGAAGAATGCCGATGCCGAACGCGGCGTGCGTGTGCTGATGCGCGGCCACTTTTTTTGCCGAGTGCCCATGCGAGTGAACATGGACATGGATGTGCCGGTCGCCGCCGTGCTCGTGTTCATGGGCATGGACTTTGTTTTTGAAAGCCTTGCGAAGCCCCCAGATGCCGATGCCGAGCAGCATCACGCCCACCAGGCGTTCGCCCCAGGACGAGAGCAACTCCACTGGCAGCAGGTTGCGCAGCCACAGCGATAGCAGTCCGATCACGGCCACGCCCGCCGAATGGCCGAAGCCCCAGCGAGCGCCCGGAATCCACGCGCGTTCCGGCCGGCGTGCCGCCAGCGGCGCAATGGCCGCCAGATGATCCGGCCCGGACCAGACATGCACCAGACCTGCGATCAAACCTGTGATGGCTGCAATCATAAATTAATTTCCGACCCGGCGAGAACTCTGATGGATCCAACGCAGCGGCGCAAACCAAATTGCTGGCGGGCCGGCCACGCATCCAGCGGCAAAACCTTGAGGTTTTGGCCGGCCCTAAGCCACGTAACGCTCCAGCACCGTGAGGAAGGCGCGCAAGCTCTTGCGGGATTCCGCCTGCGTTTCCGCGTGTTCGATGCAGTCGTGCATGTGCGAGTGGATCAGCGTGTCGCCAAATGATTTTAGGGCGCGCCGGGCGGAAACCACCTGCATCAGAACTTCCGCGCAATCCGTGTCGGCTTCCACCATCTTTTCAATCGCTTGCAGCTGGCCGCGAATTTTCCTCAAACGCACCACCAGCGCCTTTCGTTCTTCCGGGTCATGGGCGTGTTTCATGCGCGGGATATATCACAACGGCCCGGCGTCCGCCAACTGAATGATGTTGACCTAACATGGGGTGTGGGGGTATATGCCTACGTGCATTCATTTCAAGATTACCTCGCGCACGGCCAGGGCTGGCTGTTCATTCCCGCCGCGGTCCTGCTGGGCGCGCTGCACGGTTTGGAACCGGGTCACAGCAAGACGATGATGGCGGCGTGCATCATTTCCATTCGCGGCACCGTCGTGCAGGCGCTGCTGCTCGGCCTGTCGGCGGCCTTTTCGCATACGCTGGTCATCTGGGTGCTGGCGGCGATTGGCCTGCATTTCTCCGGACAGCTTGATGTCGAAGGTTTGGAGCCGTGGTTTCAAGTTGCCACGGGCGTGATCATCGTGGCGATGGCGGTGTGGATGTTCCGCCGCATCCGGCGGGAGCAACGCGCCGCCGCCGCCCACGAACACCAGCATGGCGCGCATGGCGGAATGATGCTCAACACCGGGCAGGGGCTGGCGGAAATCAGCGTGTTTGAAACCGGCGTACCACCGCGCTTCCGGCTTTATTTCTTTGACCACAATTCGCAGTCGGTGAACCCGCCCGCTGACGAAAAGGTCACACTCGAAACGCTCCGTCCTGACGGCGCGCAAGAAAAGTTTGAGTTCAAACTTTGCGGCGATGGCCTGGAAGCCACGACCAGCTTGCCTGAACCGCATGAGTTCAAAGCCAAAGTCATTCTGGCTCATGGCGGACATTCACACACCTATGAAACTCAGTTCGTGGAAGGACATCATCACCATCACGATTCAGCGAGCGAAATGTCGCTGGAATACCAGGATGCCCATGAACGAGAACACGCGTTGGAATTAAAATCCCGCTTTGCCGGTCAGACCGTGACCACGAAGCAGATTGTCCTATTCGGTTTGACGGGCGGATTGCTGCCTTGCCCGGCGGCGTTTGCAATTCTTTTAGTCTGCCTGCAAATCAAACAGTTCGCGCTGGGCTTTGCCGTCGTGGTGGCGTTCAGCGTTGGGCTGGCGATCACCCTGGTCACCGTCGGTTCCGTGGCGGCGCTGTCCGTGCGTGAAGCGAGCCGGCGTTTCGCCGGTTTTGGTCAACTGGCGCGGCGATTGCCTTACGCGAGTGTCGGACTGATGAGCCTGATTGGCGTGGTGCTGGTCGCAGTTGGTTTGAAACACCTTTTGCGCTAGGCCAACGCGAGCCGAGCCGCACGTGCCGGCCTTGCCACCCGATTGAATTGGCGTGTCTGCTTTTGGGTGGGGTGCGGCAGGCTTGGGGGCCCGGTGGGGGGATAAGATTGTTTCAATTCCACAACCGATGCAGATTTTCCACGCAGGTCATGGAGATTTTGAACTTCCGGCCCCGGTGTTCCACGTCGAAATGACCGGTGTCAAAACCGACGATCATGACCGCCGCCCCTTCCGGCAGACCGTCCGGGAGCTGGTGATCCTCAAACGCGCTGCGAACCTTGGCCACCTTGCCCACGTAATTGATTTTCCGCTTGGTATTATTCATGGGCGAAGTTTGACCCCGCCGGTAGGACATCCGCAGTCTGAGGTGAAAAACTTTTGCGGCGGGGTCTTAAAAAAGCGCCGCTGAATGAAATTAAATTTGCGGCGGCCGGCCGGCGCGCCGCTACGGCTGCGGAACGATTTTACCGCCGAGGGCTTCGACCTGCTTCTCCAGCGCTCTCATGCGCTTGATCAGCTCGGGGAGTTGAGAGACGGCGATGATCTGCCGCTTGGCTTCCTTGTCGGGAAACGCGGGATAGCCAAGGACGACGCCCTTGTCCGGGATGTCGCGCATCACGCCGGACTTCGCGCCGACCATGGACTGGTGGCCGAGTTTCAGATGTCCGGCAATGCCCGATTGTGAGGCGATCACGCAATAATCCCCGAGCGTGGTGCTGCCGGCGAAACCCACCTGTCCCATGATGAGGCAATGCCGTCCGATGGTGACGTTGTGCGCGACGTGGACGAGGTTGTCGATCTTGGTGCCTTGGCCGATCACCGTGGAGCCGAGCGCGCCCCGGTCAATCGCGGCGTTCGCGCCGATCTCGACGTCGTCGTGGATGACGACGTTGCCGGTCTGCAACATTTTGCGATGCCGTCCTTCGTCGAGGACGTAGCCGTAACCGTCGGACCCGATGACGGTGCCAGCGTGAATCGCGACGCGGTTGCCGATCTGGGTGCGTGGATAAATGACGACGTTGGGAAACAGGCAGACGTCTTCAGCCAGTCGGCTGTCTTTGCCGACATGATTGCCGCCCATGAGAACGGAGCGGGGGCCGATGTTGACGCCGGACTTCACCACGCACTGCGCGCCGACATGCGCCGTGGGATGAATCTCCGCCGACGGATCAATCACAGCGGTCAGGTGGATCCCGGCGGGCTGCTCGTCGGGCGGAAAAAAGAGCGGTAGCAGGCGCGCCACGGCGACGCGGGCGTTTTTGACGCGGATGAGAACTTTCTTCGTGGAGGTGAACGGTTCCGAGACGAGAATGGCCGAGGCGTTGCCCTGTTCGGCGGCGAGAAAGTAACTTTCCTTTTCCGCGAAGGTCAGGTCGCCGACGCGGGCCTGGTCGGCCTGGGCGAAGCCGGTGATAAGAATGGAGCCGTCGCCGATGACTTCACCACGGAGCTGTTCTGCGATCTGGGCGGCAGTGTAAGGCATAAACGGCGGGGGAACGGATCAGTTGGTCCGCATTTCACGGAAGCCGATCATGCGCTGGGATTCCACGTCCCAGACCTTGAGGCGGAGGCAGCGGAAAATTTGCAGCGGGCTGAGCGAGGTGGTCTTGGGCTTTTGCAGTTCCGGCAATGTCCGCCACACCTCCGGCAACCGGTAGAAGGGAATGCGGGCGTTGAGATGGTGGATGTGGTGGTAGCCGATGTTCGCCGTGAACCAGGCCATGATGGGACCGGTCTTCATGTAGGAGGAGGATTCCAAGGCCGCCTTCTCGTAAGCCCAGCCAGCCCGGTCGAAAAAGGACACATCAGGAAAATTATGCTGGGCGTAGAACAGGTAGGTGCCGATGGCGCACGCGACGAAGTGCGGGATGATTTGCGTCAGCAGCAGCGCGGTCCAGCCGAAGAAATAAACGAGTGCCACCCCGATCAGGACATGCACGACGAAAGCGATCAGGCAGTCCCGATGTTCCCGGGGCTGGTTAATGAACGGATAAAGACACATGCCCCAAAGAAATGCAAAAACATATCCGAACAGGATGGTCAACGGATGCCGCATGAACAGATAATTAAACCGTGTCGTCTTGTCGCACTTCAAAAACTCGGCGCGAGTCATCACGGGAAAGGAGCCGATATGGGCGCTGCGGAGCTTGGAGTTATGCTTGTGATGGTAGTTGTGCGAACTCCGCCAAACACTGCTGGGACTCAGGGAAAAAATGCCGAACACACGCATCAGCTTTTCCGCCAGGCGGGATTTGGGAAGGATCGCGTGATGCTGCTGGTCATGATAAATCACAAAAAAGCGAAGGATCAACAACCCGGCGAAGAGGCTGCAGGCGAGCCTGCCGGGCAACGAAACCAGCCAGAGCGTTCCTAGAATCGAGAGCAGCAGCAACAGGCCGGTGGAGAGCACGGACCACCAGCTCCTCCCGGCGAAATCCATCGCGAAAGGTTTGGTTGCCACGATCAGTTCAGGGCCGGTTCGCATTTGTGGTAAAGTATTTTACGCGGACCCCAGCGGTCGCACGAGTTTTAAATCAAACAGCTTCCCCGTCAGCATGCCTTGGCGCGCTGGGGTCGGAGTTTTGTTGTTGTCGGCAGTCAGCACGGTTTCCAGATGATTTAGGTTGCATAGGCATCATACCACAAGTCACGCAAAAAGCATCATCACCTGCCGCCTAGCAATGTGAATTTCGCCTGCAGGGTCATTCTCCCGACCGCCTGTGTCAATTGTGATTTAAGAAAAATTCCAGCTGTCGTCAGTCCGGCCTCCTGGAAGGCTCAGTGGCCATCGACCGGAAAACCCCGACCGACGGCTCATCCAGGGACCAGTTGGGCAGCACATCAGCATCGTCCGGTTGGAAATACTCTCGCGGGTGCCGCAGCAAAACGCGCCCTGCCAGAATTCCAATCATGGCGGCGTTGTCCGTGCAGAGGGCGTTTTCCGCCAGCCGCAGGGTTAAATGATTCCGTGCACAGGCGGCGGAGAGTTCGCGGCGGAGCGCGCGGTTGCAGGTCACCCCGCCGGAGGCGGTCACGCACCGCACGCGCAGGCGTTTCGCCGCCTTGAGGGTCTTGGCCACCAGCACTTCCACGATGGCGGCCTGCACGCTGGCGCACAGGTTCCGCAGCCGCTGCGGATCCTCTGCCAGTCCCGGATGGTCGCGCAGAAAATAGCGGATGGACGTTTTCAAACCACTGAAGCTGAAATCGTCATTGGTATCATTCATCAACGGCCGGGGGAAGGCATACGCCGCCGGATTTCCCTGTTCGGCCAGCTGATCAATCACCGGCCCGGCGGGGTAGGGCAGGCCGATTAGCTTGCCGGTCTTGTCGAAACATTCACCCGCCGCGTCATCGAGCGTGGAGCCAAGCACGCGATGCTGCAATTCGCCGGCGACGTGCACCAGCATGGTGTGGCCGCCGCTCACGATGAGCGACACGTTCGGCTGGAACGCCGCGAAATCCGCCACCGGAGGTGTGCCGGAAATCCACGGCGAATACAGGTGCGCCTCGTGGTGGTTGATGCCCAGAAATGGTTTGCGGAGGGCGAACGCCATCGCCTGCGCGGCCTTGAATCCGGTCATCAACGCGTTGGGCAGGCCGGGGCCGCGCGTGGCGGCGATGGCTTCGAGCTGCGCCGTGGAAACGTCCGCCTCGCGCAAGGCCGTTTGCACGACCGGCATTAAATTTCGGAGATGTTCGCGCGCGGCGAGTTCGGGGACGACGCCGCCGTATTCCGCATGCAGGGAGATTTGCGAGGCGACGACGTTGGCCAGAATCCGTCCGTCGCGGATCACCGCGGCGCTGGTTTCGTCGCAGGACGTTTCAAGGGCGAGCAGGGTCATCGGATTGAAACTTGATGCGGGAAACGTCAAAAAGACCCGCAGCCATCATTTCGCTGAAGAATCGAGCGCCGCCATTTTTCGGCCGGGCTTTTCGGGCACGCGTTCGGTGAAGATCAGGATGCCCTTGAGCAGGTCGGTGGCGCGGTCCAGTTGCGCATCGCGGGAGTTGACCAGGCGTTCGCGTTCCTTTTCATCCAGAGATTCGATCCCGCCGGGCATGCGCTTGAGCAGGATGTCGCGCTCCTCGTCGTCGGTGAGCGGCACCACCACGTTGGGCGTGATGCCGGCCTCGTGAATCACCTTGTGGCTGGGCGTGTAGTATTTGGCGGTCGTGAGCTTCAGCGCCGCGCCCTCCTCCAGCGGCAGGATGCTCTGCACGGAACCCTTGCCGAATGTTTTTTCACCGAGAATGATGGCCCGATGCAAATCCTGCAAGCAGCCGGAAACAATCTCGGCCGCGCTGGCGCTGCTGCCGTTGACCAGCACGACGACGGGGATCTGCGAGCCGTCGCGGTTGACGAGCTCGTCGCCGCGCCCGCCCGCCTTGCGCACGCTGTTCTGTCCGGCGTTGCGGCCTTCCGTCGAGACGACGAGCTGGCCGCGCGGTAGAAATTTTTCACAGACCTCGACCGCCTGTTCGAGCAGGCCGCCCGGATTCCAGCGCAGATCCAGAATCAGCGCCTTCATGCCCTGGGCCTTTAGTTTTTTCAGCGCCTCCTCCAGGTCGCCGCTGGTCTTGTCGCCAAATTGCACGAGCCGCACATAGCCGACCTTGTTGTCGTCCAGCGGAAATTCCTTTTTGCCCTTGATGTCCTTGACCATGTCCACGGTGATAATGGCGCGGGTCAGGGTGAGATCCTTGACCAGCCCCGTGCCCGGGCGGGAAATGGTGATGGTCACGTCCGTGCCGGGATCGCCGCGCAGATTTTTCACGGCGTCGGGCAGGGACAGGTGCTCGGCGCTTTTCCCGTCAATCTTGATGATCCGGTCGCCGGCGAGAATGCCCGCCTTGAAGCCCGGCGAATCCTCCATCGGCGCGACCACCGTGACGAAATTGTCTTTCATCGCGATCACGATGCCCAGGCCGCCGAAGTGGCCTTCCGTGTCGTTCTGGAGTTCGTTGAACTGTTCCGGCTCGAGGAACTCGCTGTGCGGATCGAGCGTGCTGATCATGCCCTTGAGCGCGGCGTAGACGAGCTTTTGATAGGTCAGATCTTTGCCGTCCACATAGTCGCGCCGGACTTTTTCCACCACCTCGGCGAAGAGTTTCATGCTCGGGTAAGCGGAATCCTTTTGGCCGGCCTCGGCGGACTTGTTGTAAACCTTGGCGCCGATGAGCAAATTGACCGCGAGCACGGCGGCCACAAAACCGAAGATCAAACGTCGTTTCATATCGCTAAATTTACCGAGGCAGACAATAAGCGGCGACGCGGGGATTGGCAAGGAACTGAAACTAGCCCCAAAACCGGGTTTCTTCTCACGACGGGTTTCGGGCCAGCAGCATTCCGATGTAGGGCAGATCTTCCGGCCGCGTCACCTTCGGGTTTGGTTCCGTGCTCGCGACCAGCCGCACCCGCTGGCCGATCAATTCGCACGCAGCCGTGTCGTCGGTGACAAGTAGTCCCTGACGGCGCACTTCCGTCAACGCGCGGCGGATGACTTCC
>JANPGB010000665.1:0-5747 GCA_031423695.1 Verrucomicrobiota bacterium | reverse complement strand
GAACAACACCGTTCGTGCCAACCTGTTTTGCCAGCCGACGCGTGTAATAGCCGCTGCCGCAACCGATGTCCGCGACCGTATCGCCCGGTTTGAGGTGAAGTGCGGGCACGAGCAAATCTGTCCGCTCCTCTTGCTCGCGCTCCGGACGTTCGAGCCAGTCCGCCGCCTCATGCCCCATCACCTGCGCGATCTCGCGGCCCAAGTAGAACTGGCCGGTGCCGTTGGGATCATGCTGGGCGCGGGTTTCGTAGCGGCTGGCAACCGGAATTGAATTAGTCCCGCCGGAATGAACCGGCAGGACTATGAAAAAAAATCCGCCCAGCAGGCCGAGCGCGAACCGGGATAAATTATTCAAACCGGATGGGTGAGACATGGCTGAAGTTTAAACCAAACTGAAGACACTCACGGCTTGCCCTCATCCCGCGACTTGCGTGCGAGGGCTTCAAGTGCGCCGGCCAGGCGTTCGTGAGCGCTGACGAACCGCCCCAATAGTCGCAAGAGGTAAAAAATGACGCCGATGACGCAAGCCACGTAAACCAGCATGAATAAACCTCCAAGAGTCTCCATAAATATGGGTCGCGTGAATTATGCCGGTGGCGTGCGGGATGCGGAAGGCGCCGCCGCAAGCTCACTTCGCCGGTTCAGCCGGCTTGGGTGTGGCGGCGGCGGCCTGCCGGGCTTCCCAATCCTTGAACGCCTTGGCGGTGTCATGGCCGTGGGCGTTGAGATAGTCGTTGATGTGGTTCTTGTACTTTTGGAAGATTTCCGACTTCTCCGAGGCGTTGCCGCCGTCAATGGCCTCTTCACGCGCCTGTTTGAGCAGTTCCAGAATCTGCGCTTTGTCCGCATCCGTGAGGCCGGGCACAATCGCGCAATAAGCGTCAAAGGTCACCTTGACCTTTTTGTAAGTCATCCCGTCCTTGACCTGCTCGACCTGCTCCGGCGTCAGGGTCTCGGCCAGCTTGGCCAGGAATTGATCGTGCAGCGGCTTGGATTCTGCGGCCAACTGACTGGCGCGGTTGGCATACGTCAACTCTTTGCCGTCGGCCTTGAGTTTGGCGTCAATGACCGCATCCCGCGCCCGCAACGCGCGATATTGGGCCACGATCACGTCGTGAACCGTGTTCGACTTGGCCGGGTCGGCGACCGCCACAACTTTGAGAATGTCCGTCGTCCGGTTGTTGATGGAGGTGGAGTACGACGCTTCCTTTTCCGCATCCGTGGCCGGGGGCGTGCTGAGTTCAGGCGTTTCGGCGGCGGCGGACTGGATGAAAAAGATGGATCCGGCCAGCAGGGCCGAGCAGATGGCGAGTGGTTTTTTCATGAAATTATTTTAGCAGAGCTTAGCGGGAAGTCCACGAAAATGACGGTTGGAGCTTGTTACCATCGCCCAAATCGAAACGCCAAGCCCTGCGCGGCGCTCCCAGCCCCGGCCCTGCATTCCCATCCGGTTTGGGCTACGGCAGCCGGCCAAAATAAAAACTCACGGAGCCGGAGTATTCACCGTGTCCGAGGTTCGGCTGGCCTTGCGGTCCGGTGAACGTGGCATCCTTGAATTTGCTGCCAATGGCCGGGATGGCGTCGAGGAAACCCAAGCCGCATTTTAAAACGGGCACGAAGGTTTTGGCGACCAGATTGGTTGGCGGAAATTCCGGCGTCAGCACCTGCACGAAGGGAACTTTGCTGTTGTTGACGACGGTGATCAGACCTTCGGTCGTGTCGAGTTGCAACCAGCGGACGTTGGCGAAGAAGCCTTTGAACTCGGGGTAAATCCAATCGCGCCAGCCGGTGAGGGTGTTGTTGTAATCGTTTTCCCAGACGTTGAGCGTGACGCCACGCAGACGGTTTTTCCAGACGCGATACGGGCCGTCGCCGAGCCAGCGTTTGTGCTTCACCAGATTTTCCGGATAGTCGAACAGCACGCCGAAATAATCGTTCGTGCCGGTGGCGGTGTAGGTGTAGTCGCATTGCAGCCAGCCGTCATCATGGAGTTGCCACCTGACTTTTTTCAACGCGCCATCAAAATTAGCAGTTACGATTGCTTCCAGAGGGGACAATGGAGTTTCGATATGGTTCAACTTCGTCTCGCCACTGCCGGGACGCGGGCCGTTGCTGAGGGAGATTTTCTGGAAGCCTCGTTGCTGAACGTCGGTGATGAATCCGGTTTGCTTACTGATGCTCACGGTTAAGAATCCACGGCGCAAATCGAAGCTCTGGCTGTTCTCCGTCCTGATCGGCGGGCCGGAAGGGAGTATGACTCCAGAATTTTGCGCGGGCGCACTCAACTGGGGCGCGGGCCAGACCCAAGTCCATAGCTCGCGGCCCTGGGGATCGTTTACGCGCAGTGCGACTGCGTCAGCGTGAGATGTTTCTGTTTGGGCAAACAAATTTCCCGTGATCGCTTCAAGTCTGTGTGGCGCAATTTTATTCGCGTGCAGGGGGATGGGATCCGGTGGCACGCCTGGCCGAGTATGCTGGAAGTCAATTTGCAGCGTGCCTTTGCCGCCGGGCAAAATGCTCGGCGCGGCGGCTTTGCCCGTGGAGATAATTCGATAGCTGGTGTTCGTTTGTGACAACCCGTCCATCTGGTTGAGTTTCAAAGCGGGTGAAGTGTTCAAAGTGTATTTGGAATTGGGAGAAGGTTTGGAAAACTGGCACAGCTCCCAAATAAATTCACACTGCTTTGCATCCGTGAAGCTGTAATGATTTTCAATCGTGAACGTCCCGTTCGTCTCGCGCGTCACCTGGATCGGTGACCAGATTTCCTTGATCGCATAAAAACTGCCCTCGCGCTGGCGGTACGGCCCCACGATGCCATCCGGCGCTTGATTGCCCGCCGTGTCCATCTCGCCGGTGTCGGGACGTTTCACGCCGTCGTCGGTCAGCGCCCAGATGAAGCCGCCGCCGAGCAGTTTGCTCGAAGTCATCAATTTCCAGTAATCGTCGAGCCCCGCCGCCGCGCCGCCGTCGAAGAGGCCGTGCATAAACTCGGTGGGCATGTAGATGTATTTCGCCCGGTCGTTGGTGGCGACGAGCTCCTCGTTGTTGTGGTAGTAAACGGACTGGCCGCCGGCGGCGATGGCGGCCTTGTCGTAGGCCAGATAGTGCGCGGTGTTGATGCCGCTGAAAGTCGCCCACGGATGCAGCACGCGGCGACGTTGCGGATCAAGTTCGGGGAAAATGTGGTCGAGGTTCGTGTTGAAGCCGCCTTCGTTGCCGTTGTCCCAGAAAAGAATCGAGGGATGATTCACGTCGCGCGTGACCATTTCCTTGACGAGCTTCGGGCCGACTTCGTTGTCGTATTTGTTGTGCCAGCCGGTGAGTTCGTCGAGGACGTAGAGGCCGAGTTCATCGCAAAGGTCGAGGAACTGCGCGTCCGGCGGATAGTGCGACATGCGGACGGCGTTCATGTTCATGTCCTTCATCGTCTCGATGTCCAGGCGATGCACCGCCTCGCTCAGACAACGGCCCGAATCCGGCCAGAAGGAATGGCGGTTTGCACCCTTCAAAATCACGCGCCGGCCATTGACGTAGAGGCCGTCGCCATCGCGCACTTCCATCGTGCGGAAACCGAACCGCTGTTGGAACTGGTGCAGAACTTTGCCGCCGCGCTTCAAACGAACTTCGACGGAATAGAGGTTCGGTGTCTCGGCGGTCCACTGGCGGGGGGAGGAGATTTGTGTAGTGAGGCGGAGCGCCGATCTCGGATCCGGCGCGTTCGTGGCGTCGCTTTCGCTCGTGCCGGGCCGGAGGCCGGCGCTCCAATCGCTTGCCGAGAAACTTCCGCCAACATTTTTCCCATCAAGCGTTTTAATCTGCGCTTCAACCACGTCGGCATCGGTCGCGCCGTCGGCAAAAACATCCATGGACAATTTCCCGTCGGCCTGCGCGTCAATCGCCACGCGTTCGATGAATTGTTGCGGCATGACTTCGAGATAAACGGGCCGGAAGATGCCACCAAAGACCCAGAAATCCGCGAGCCGCTCGGCCTTGTTCACGGAATCATTCGCCGAATGTTTCGCCACGGTCACCGTGAGACGGTTGGTCGCGCCGGGCTTCAGCAGTTTCGTCACCTCGTACTTGAACCGGTAGAAACTTCCTTGGTGAATCGGGCCCACCGACTGGCCGTTGATCTGCGCGGCGGTGTCGGTCATCACACCGTCGAACACGAGAAAGATGCGCTGCCCCGACCAGTTGCGCGGCACGGTGAAATTGTGCGCGTAAAGCCCCTGCTCGCTCCACGCGTTGGTCAGATCCTTCTTGTAATTCAGCGTGCCGAAGCCGTGCATGTCCCAGTGCGACGGCACGGGCAGGTTGGTCCAAAAACCTGAATTGGCGCCGCTGGTGCACTGGAACTCCCACGGCACGGCGTCGTCCTTGCCGAGGCCGGAGAGATATTGGCGGCGGGTTTCCTGGGCGGCGGCAGGCAGCCGCGCGGCCAGCAGAATCGCCGCGATCAAAATCCAAAATCCAAGTTCCCAGTTCCCAGCACCCGACCGGCAACCTGAACGAAGGGCCGAGGTTCGACCCGCTGTCGGTTTGGAATTTGAAGTTTGAAATTTCACTGGGGCTTGGCGGTTGGAATTTGGAACTTTTGCAATTCAGCCTTTGAGATGCTGCCGGAACTGCGTCGGACTCATCCCGGAGCGGTGCCGGAAAAACTGGCTGAAATAAAACTCGCTGGAAAAATTCAACTGCGTGGCCACGGACTTGACCGAAAGCCGCTTGTCGGCCAGCAGCAGCCGGGCCTGGTCCAGCCGCGCCCGCTGGATGTGTTCATGGACGGTGCCCTGCCCGGATTTGTTGAACAGCGCGCGCAGGCCGGAATAGCTCACCTTCCCCACGATGGCGAGTTCCTTCGCCTTCCAGTCGCGGAGCGGATTGGCCGCGATGGCGTTGAGGACGCGCACCACCGGCACCGGCAGCTCGGAGTGCGGCGAGATCAGCAGATTCCGCGACATGAGCAACTTGCCCAGCATGTTGGTGATGACCACATGCACCTGCCATTCCCAGCCGATGGGCTTGCGGCGGACGAGCCGGAGCAGTTCGTTCTGCGTCTGCCGCACAAAGCCGAAGTCTTCCAGGGTGAACTCGGAGTTCTCGTTGCCGCGAATCTCCTCGTGCCAGAATTCGAGCGCCGGCCCGCCGAACCGGAAGCCCGCAATCGTCAGGTGCCGCTTCGGTGCCGGCAGATAGGTGCGTGGCTTGACCATGTCCACCAGCCAGATTTTTTTTCCGCTGCGCAGCGCGAACCGGCCCCGTTCGTTCTCCAGCTCGCCTTCGCCGGACTGGACCCAGAACAGATGCGCCCCCGGCTTCTCAAAGGATTCGTGTTTGTCCGGCCCCGTCAACCGCCGCGAGCCGATGGAAAACAAATGCCACAACAGCCGCCGGGCAATCGGTGAAGGCTCCACGAAAATCAAATGGTCGGCGGAATCAGAAGGCGATGCCATGCCCCATGTGTAGCAAATCAGCCGCGCGGCTGTCCACCCCGCAACTTGCGGCGAAGGCGCCCGGGCTTTCTGCTCGACTCCCCGTCCGGGCGCTGGCAAGAAATCTGCCGTGCGCACCTGCGTCATTTTCAACCCCACCGCCAAAGGCAACAAGGCCCGGCATTTTCTCCGGCACCTCGACGCCGTCGGAGCCGGCTGGACGCTGAAAAAAACTTCCGGCCCGGGCGATGCGCGCCAGCTCGCGGCCGACGCGGTGCGCGAAGGATTTGAAACCATCGTGGCCGCCGGCGGCGA
>JANPGB010000664.1:0-1568 GCA_031423695.1 Verrucomicrobiota bacterium | reverse complement strand
GGTGGTCGCGCTGCGACCACCTCGCCTGCGCGGAGCAGGCGACTCCGACTTGGGAAGAAACGCGTGATCAGTCGCAACACTGCACCGCCGAACCCGGCGCTGACTCCTCGCAGCGCGAGGAGTTCTACCAGCCGGAACTCCAAACCAGGATTTTCAAACCGGTGATTAACCACACCGAACCGTGAACGCCAACCCGAATCCAAAAGCCGGACCATCGGAATACTACCCGCGCCGGGCGCGGTGGTACAGCCGTTTCCTGACGCCGGTGTACGCGGTGCGCCGGACCCTGCATCTGGAGAAGATTCACCTGCCCTCCACCCTGACGCTGCTCCAGTTGTTGTTGGGTCTGATCGTGCCGGGCTATGCGTTTCTGGCCAATGGCCGGCGGATCATGGGCTGGGGTTTCATGGGTGCGTACGGTATGGCGGGCGGGTTGTTCATCGTGGCGCTGGGTTATCAACTCGGCAACCTGGGCTACGGCCTGATGATCTCGGCGCACGCTTCCAGCATCATTTTTTTGGAAGGCCACTGGATGCGCGATTCGTCCGGCAGCGCCGCCTTCGCCTGGCGGTTTGGCTTGGCGGTGATCACCCTGCTGGTGGTGTGGCTCGCCATTTATTCCCCCGCGGTGAACTATGTCGAGGAGAATTGGGTGGTGCCGTTGCGGGTGCGGGAAAAAGTCGTGGTCATGCGGCGGCTCGGGTTGGCGGGGGATATTCAGCGGGGGGATGCTGTCATGTATTCCATTCGCGAGGGCAATCTGGGCCATGCGCATGGCGGCGGCGGCGCGGTCTGGGTGCGCGAGGGCTTTGGATGGGGACCGGTTCTGGCGGTGGCCGGTGACCGGGTGGCGTTTACGACGAATGCTTTTCTGGTGAACGACATCTCGCACCCACTACTGCCCCACATGCCGACGGCCGGTGAACTGGTGGTGCCGGAAAAACATTGGTTTATCTGGCCCGAACTTGCTATTTCCAATCCACACAACGCGGGCGAGGCGAATATCTCCGCGTTGATGTTGCAGATGGCGACGGTGGCTGAGGATCAGTTCGTTGGCAAACCGTTCAAGTCGTGGTTTGGCCGTCGACAAATTTTATGAGCCGTTTCGACAATCTTGAGCTGGGCGGGGAATCCGAGGAACAGTCGGCGCAGCCCTCCCAGGCGCCGGTCAAAGGTGAGGCGTATTATCTCGGCGAAGCGCGCACCGCGTTTGAAAACGGCCGCTTTGAACCCGCGCTGCGCCATTATTCGAAGGTTCTCGAGTACAATCCCAACAACGCCGCCGCGTGGACTTCGCAGGTGCGGATGCTCATTGAGCTCGGTGAGTTCCGGGAGGCGAAACTCTGGGCAGACAAAGCGCTCGAACGTTTTCCCAATGAGCCCGAGCTGCTCGCCGCCAAAGCTGTGGCGCTGGGCCGCAGTGGTGATTTGCAGGGTGCGCTGGCGTTCTCCGACGCCTCGATCGAGGAACGCGGCGACACACCCTACGTCTGGCTGGCGCGCGGCGACGTGCTGCTGGCGCGGGCCGAACCGCGCGCGGATTATTGTTTTGAAAAGGCGCTGCTCCT
>JANPGB010000663.1:0-3946 GCA_031423695.1 Verrucomicrobiota bacterium | reverse complement strand
CAAGCAGGCCAAGGCCGACGAGCGGCGGCGCGATGCGGGCGGAGAAAAATGTCGGCGTTGTTCCCGAGAAGGTGTAGTTCGGCTTTTGCAGCGAATACGTCGTGGCGTCGCCATATTGCCCGCTGGTGGTGGTGTAACTGGCAATGGTGACATCGCCTTCATTCGGGCCGCTGGAACTTTGTGGCTGCAACACGTGACCGAGCGTCGGATGCGCGGTGCCACTGGCATCGCTGCCTACTTTGAAAACCCATTTCGTCAGCGGCGTGCCGACCGTCGCCGGCAGTGCGCGCCCGTTGTTGATGTGACATTCGACACAACTCCGCGCGATGAACTTCGGCCCGAGTTGTCCGACGTGTTCAGCGAAAATGGGATTATCCGGCTCGGAATGAACCCCAGTGCCAAAGTCGGTGTGATGCAAGCGCCGCCCGAGCATGAACGGCAGACCATTGGTGGGAGAAATATTTCCCGCCGTCTGTTTGAAGCGATTTTCCGGCTCGTTGGAATATTGATACGGCAATGTGGTCTGGCCGCCGAGCCAGGCGTTCGTGGGCAAGGGGTAGGAGTCCAGGCTCAGGTTAACGGTATTGTTGCTGCTTACCCCGCTAAGCCCAATGTCCTGTCCCTCTCGCCATGGGACAATACCCTGCCCGACAATGTAGAGCAGCACGGTGCCGTAGTAATTGTTCCGGCCGTGTCGCGGCGCGTTCAGAAACTGGCTGATCTCGATCTCGACGCGATCGCCCAACTGCAACGCTCGATTGAACTGGCTGTTCGCAGTGATCGTGGCGGAATAATTATAATCAGTTTCGCCGGGCGTGGCGGAGGGGTTCGTGGAGATGAGAGTCGCAATCTGATTGTTGATGTATTGAGCCACGGTGCTCATGCCACCGAAAAATGTGCGAAACTCAGCAGGGTTCAACAGATCCTGCGTAGTGTAATTGAAAGTGATGCTTGTTCCACCTTTCCCGATGCGATCAATGATCTGGATGTTCGCCACCCGCTGCTCCCAATACCAACTCAGGTAGTGATCATAGATATGAAAATTATCCTCGCGCGCGTGCCGGTCGCGCACACGGTCAGCGATGTAGGTGATGCGATTCGTGGGCGTGTCCACCGTGGTCGCGGGTTCTAGCAACGTAAAGGTGTTGAAGAGCGCAACGATGCTGTTCGGTGAATCGGTCTGGGCAGAAATGGTGGCGTCAACTGCCAGGCTCTGACCGCTGGCGGTGAGCGCGATGACGGCCAGGAAATAAGTTTGGCCGGAGATGAGGCCGGAGATAATGGCCGAGGTCACATTACCAACGTCCGTTGAATTCGTCAGGTATAGGCTGTTCGTGCCATAGAGGACGCGGTAACCAATTACTCCGGGAGAGGGGCTGGCCGTCCACGCCAGACCAATAGCATTGGTGAAGCCCGACGGAATGGAGTGAAAACCCGTTGGCGCCAGCACAACGACGATGTCAGTCGGAAGGCCTAGTCCATAGAATCGTTTCGCTTCCCCCAGATTAATGGGCAGGCTGTTGGTGGACAGCCCGTCACCACCAAACAGGTTGGTCGCCACGGGTGTCCACGTTGAGCCTGGCGAAACATTCGTGGACGTAAGCAGCACGCTGGAAGTGTTCGTGCCGCCCAGCCAGACAAAGTTAAGGTTCGTGCCCGACCTCACCACACTGCCCGTCACGAGGGTCGGCGGCACCGGCGGAGGCGGCAGCACATAGGTGAACCCGGTCAGATTGGTGCCCGCCAGCGTGTTCGTATTTATAACCACCACATTGACCGCGCCCGGCACACCGGCCGGAGTAGTGGCCGTAATGTTGGTTGACCCGGTCAGCGAGATGCCGGTTCCGGGATTCGAGCCAAACTTGACCGCGACCCCAGCCAGGAAGTTGGAGCCAGTAATAGTCACCACCGCGCCGCCGTTGGTCAACCCAGTTCCCGGAGCAACGCCCGTGATAACCGGAGCGATTGGTGACGGTCCGCTGCTTCCGCCGGACACATCGGCGTAGCTGTCGCCCACGCGCATCTCATCTGCCTTGATGGCAAAGCCGCCACCCGAGTTTTGAAATCCAACCCCGGTGATGGTCCCCACATCGAAGGTGCTGACCGTATAAGTAGCCGCCACGACGGGCGTGGCTGAATTGGCCGTGGGGTTGAGATAAACCGTGACCGTATCGTTCGCGCCGGAGGTGTTGAAATCAATTTTTATCGCGACCAGATAAGGAGTGGTGCCATAGGTGCCGAGAAAGGAACTCGCCAATGAGGTCGCTCCTTGAGTTGCAGTTCCGACCGTGTTCATGGAACCCAGTCCCAGGCCACCTTGAGTGCCGGAGAACGGCGCCAAGCCATAACCAAAAAACAAACCCGTGCCGCCGTTCGGAAAGTAAACGCCGCAAATGTTTCCGCCGTTATTGCCGGTGAGGTTGAATAAAAAGCTGATCCACTTGGTTCCGCTGGAGAGTGGGGCCGCGAAATTCTCAGATTGCCGGCCGCTGGTCGAACTTAAGGAGCTATTGGCCGTTGGCAGGCTGGCGTAGGTCAGCCCGGCGGCAATCGCGGGGGTGGCTCCACACGTCCAATTGCCGGCGAACCCGGTGGCGGTGCTGGCCGTGGCATTGGGAATTGAGGTAGTGTAATTAATCGGCTCGTAAGCATTCAAACTCGCATAGCCAGTGCCGGTCAGCGCGGCCAGGCAAAAAGGCGTGCCCAGTATTACCGCAATTTTTTTAAGGTTGGTCATCATGAAATACATTTCAGTCCTGCGGGAGTCCAGCATTCACCATGGTCTTGAAACATTCGAGCGCCACTGGGTTCGAAGATTCAATGAAGCCACGCCAGCATGATCTGCCAGCGTGGCTGATGCTTTTGTTTCTGTCTTTATCCAAATTTACATTTTTTACGGATACGTCATCCGGTAGAACACCGTCGGGTTCGCCGGGTCAATTGTAAAGGTCATTTGATTGGTCGCCGCCGAACCGGCCACGTTGAACCAGGTGGCGGTGAGGCCCGTGTTCAGGGTGTTGGTCTGCGTCTGCAAGGTCCAACCCGTGTGGTCGCCAGGCCAGGTCAGTGTGAGCTGGTTGCCCGAGACGCTTGTGACAATATTCGTCGGCATCGTGTTCACGCTGCTGACCAGATAACCCGAGACGTCCCCGTAGGTGTCACCGACCCGAATCTCGTCGAATTGTTCAACCGCCCCGCCACCCTGGAAATTGAGACCAATTCCGGTGATGGTTCCGACATCGTAGGTGCTGACCACCAGATCGGGACTGGGATCGTTGATATTTCCCGCCGGGGTTAGCGTGCCCGCCGCCGGGTTGAGCCAAAGACTGACCGTATCGTTGGTGCCCGAGGTGTTGAAATCAATCCGCAATACGATGAGATTTGTTTGGTTATAGTTCATGAGTTGGGTTGGGCCGGGCATTTGCGCCAGGGTTGCTCCGGTTCCAGTCGCCGAGCCGCTGGCAGTGGTCACTGAACTTAAAGTCAGAACTCCAGCCACACCACTCCAGGGATAGGGGCCCACGAAGAGACTCGTGGCGCCGCTTCCAGGAAGGTAAAGACCATTTCTATTGCCGCCGTTATCGCCGGCTTGATTGTAGAGAAAGCTGATATACTTCGTGCCACTGGAGAGGGGGCTGGCCAAGGACACCTGATCACGCTGGCCACCGGGCAATTGTTGGAACGCATTATTGGCGGTCGCCAGACTGGGGTAGGTAAGATTGCCAATGATGCTGGCGGATCCTCCAATCGTCCAGTTGCCCGTGAACCCGCTGGCCGTGGTAGCATCAGTGTTGGCCAGCGTGCCGTAATTAAACGGCTCGTAAGCGCTGGGCGCATAGGTCCCGGTCGGCGTGGCCGTGGCTTCCGGGCTGGAGTCGGGACTCTCGCCATAGGCGCTCACTGCCGAAACGACGTAGTAATATTGAACGAATTTGACTGCCGTCAG
>JANPGB010000662.1:0-4223 GCA_031423695.1 Verrucomicrobiota bacterium | reverse complement strand
GCTTCCTGGAACCGTATCGTTTCAAAATATCAGCAACGCTCTGCTGACTGTTGGCACCAACGGAGTGCGCGCCATCCTCTGGCATCAGGGGGAAACCGACGCCGCCAATCTGACCACCACCAGCAATTACTTCCAGATGCTCAACACCGTCATCACTCAATCACGCGTCGTGGCAGGTTGGTCGGTGCCGTGGGGCATCACCCAGTGCGATTGCGGTGCCCATTTGAGACTGAAACGGGAATGCCCCACCGAAACTTGGGGTCCTGAGGACAGCTTCCATTTCGAACTGGTCGAGCCTGGGTCTTCCCCGGCGATTTAATCTCACCAACTCTGCGGAACTCGCCCCGATCCGCATTCCTTTCGCCGGCGATCAACGCCGACGCGAAGGGACGCACCCCGCAGCTCGGAATCCCCGCTCCTTACCGTGAATTTCAACTCACGCTCAGCGCTCAGTATGAAGCCCACGAATGAGCGAAGACATTCCTCAATCGCCGGCTCGGAAGTCCCCAGCAGCACGGACAACTCGCGCGTCTTTTCACCGGTCGCCTTCACAAGAACTATTCTACCCAGTGCTGGGCCCCTCGCCCAGCGATAATTATTTTGGATATTTCTTCTCCGCAAACTGCGACCCGTATTTTGCCGCAATGATAAAACAATAACCATGGCCAAGAATGTGATTCGGATCCTCGTTGCGACCACGGTTGCCATCAGTGATCGAATCTCCCTGAAATAATATCCGCGCATTCTCTTTGAAGATAGGCGAATCGGGCACTGGCTCAGCCACCGCACTGCATCCAGCAAAAATTAACAATGTCATCAATGCTATAAGTGCGCTCCGATAAGCGCCCAAGATTTCTGCGCGAGTCATCATGTTATTTTTTGGGTTTTCAATCACTCAATCACTTCCCAACTGACAACGCAATCAAGGTGTCGATTTTGCTGACTCCCTAGCGGAAATAGCAAGGGTGAGTATTTTGTATTAGAATTCATTGAGCAGTCTGGATCGTCACCGGACTGAGCAGTCCGGAAGGAAGCTGGTCGTTATTCAGCCAGCCAACGAACATTCTGGTGTGCGTCCGACGCTGCTCAGCGGGCAGTTTTTTGTCGCCCATCAACCGATTCGGCCACAGATTCACCACCTCGATTTCTAGCGAGTTCTCACCAGGCTTGGCGGCTCCGGTGATCTCCACCCGCCAGGGGGGACACCAAATGACTCCAAGGTCTTCGCCATTGAGTTGCACTCTGGCCGTTTCTCTGACCTCTCCTAAATCCAAATACAACCGCTGCCCGAGGAGCGGCGGTTGCAAATTGAATACGTTATGATAGGTCGCCGAGCCGCTGAAATACTTGACCGCCGGCTCCGGCCGTTGGTTCCAGTCCTCCAGCTTTTCAAAGACAATCAATCCCCGGGATTGATCGCCGCTGAGACTGTTGGTCGGATAGAACCATTGCGGATCAAATTGAACCGTCCACGGCCCGGTAAGTTCCTGAGTTTGAGTCAACTTTGGAAAGTTCGCATTCACCCCATTCCGACCTCCAGCTAATGCCTTCTGCATTCCTTTCCGAAAAACCACAAACAACGTGCCGTAAGGCTCGAACTCCAAAGGAATGGAAGTAACTTCTTTCTTCGACTCGAACTGCGGCAGTTCCCGTTCCACACCTGTCACCGGATCCCATAACTCAGGTTGCTTGCCGCTCTGGCTGGCGACAATTAGAATTTTCCAGTGACGATTATTGGTTTGGCGGTGGTTTGGGATGATGGCGCCGTGGTTTTGGCCGCGACCGGAGGGTTGCGGCGGGGACTGCGGCGAATGATCACCAAACAACAATACCGAAAACTGATGAACGAATATCAAGCGACTGGGAACGTAACGAACAGCGCGCTGAAGGCGGCCATGAGCCGACCGACGGCCCGGAAGTATGTGGCGGCGGCGCAGCCGCCGCAGGAGCTGCAAGCCAAGCACACTTGGCGCACACGCCAAGACCCGCTGGTGGAGATTTGGCCGCAAGCCGAGACGCTGCTGGCGGAGGCGCCGGAGTTGGAGGCCAAGGCGCTGTTCGAGCATTTGTGGGAGCGTTCGCCGTGGGCGGTGCAGGAAAAACATCTGCGGACCTTTCAACGGCGGGTCAAACTGTGGCGCTTGGCGCATGGGGCGGACCAGGAGGTTTTTTTTCCCCAGGACTGGGAGGCCGGGCGCGCGTTGCAGTTGGACTGGACCCATGCCGACGAGTTGGGCATCACGATCGCAGGCGAACCTTACGCGCATTTGCTCTGTCACTGCGTGTTGCCGCACTCGAACTGGGAATGGGCGACGCGCTGCCGGTCCGAATCGTTATTGTCGTTACGGCAGGGCTTGCAGGCCGGCTTGCATCGGCTGGGCAAGGTGCCACTGGAGTTGCGAGTGGACAACAGCAGCGCGGCCACGCACCGGATCGGCGGCGGTGAGACGGCGCGGACGTTCAACGAACCCTT
This sequence comes from Verrucomicrobiota bacterium, assembly GCA_031423695.1. Lineage (GTDB taxonomy): Bacteria > Verrucomicrobiota > Verrucomicrobiia > Limisphaerales > CAIQOK01 > CAIQOK01. The sequence goes on along the minus strand of JANPGB010000662.1, from coordinate 1,750 downwards.
CGCCTCGTTATGTGCGCATTACGGCTTGGTGCCCCGGACCATCGGGATCAACTGTCCCAATGAGAACGGCGATGTGGAGTCGAGCAACGGCCATTTGAAGCGCCGCCTGCGCCAGCACTTGCTGCTGCGGGGCAGTCGGGAGTTCGCAACGGAAGCCGACTATGAACGTTTTTTGGAACAGGTCCTGGAGCGCGGCAATCAAGGCCGGCGGGAGAAGTTGGCGGCGGAGTTGGCGGTGATGCAGCCCTTGCCGCCCACGCGGCTGAGCGAATACGACGAGGTGATGTGCCGGGTCGGGTCGGCCAGCACGATCCGGGTCAAGAAAGTGGGCTACTCGGTGCCGGCGCGGCTGATTGGCCAGGAACTCAAAGTGGAGGTTTACGAGCGGGAACTCAAACTCTACAGCGGCCGGGAACTGTTGCTGAGTTTGCCCCGGCACACGGGCAACCAAGGGATGGTGCTGGATTACCGGCATGTGATTGATCATCTGTTGCGCAAGCCCGGGGCGTTTGAAAGGTATCGGTATCGGGAGCAGCTCTTTCCCAGCCGGCTGTTGCGGACGGCCTACGATCACTTGGTCGCCCAACAGGGAGCGCGTCGCGGCACGGTGGAATATCTGCGGCTGCTCAAGCTGGCCAGCGAGGTGGGCGCGAGCGGCGTTGAAGTGATGCTGGCCGATTACCTGAGCCCGCCGCATCCGGCCTGGAGTGTGGATGAGTTACGCTGCGTGTTGCAGCCCGTCACGCGCTCGCCCATTAAACTGGCGGAGTTGCAGCCGGAGTGGCGTTCGTATGATGCGTTGCTGAGTCAGGAGGTGGCCTGTGTCCACTGATGGACTGGCGGGGCTGTTGCGCTCATTCCGGTTGCCCACCATGGCGGCGCTGTGGGCGGAGAGTGTCGCGCGGGCCGAGCGGGAGAACTGGGGCTACCAACGCCTGCTCCAGCACTTGTGCGAAAGCGAGGAACAGGATCGGCGCGAACGCAAAATGCAACGGCTGCTCAAAGGCTCCGGCTTGCCCGACGGCAAGACCTTGGGAAATCTCGATGAAAAACTCTTGCCGACGAAAATCCGCCGGCTGCTGCCCACGCTGCTGGAAGGCCACTTTGTCGAGCGGGCGGAAAATATTTTGGCGTTTGGACTGCCCGGCCGCGGCAAGACGCATTTTTTGGCCGCCGTGGGACGGGAGCTGATCCTGCGTCACCGTTACCCAGTGCTGTTTACGCCGACCTTCAAACTGGTGCAACAGTTGTTGGTCGCCAAGCAGCAACTGCGCTTGGACAGTGAACTCAAGCGGTTGGACCGTTATCCCATTATTATTTTGGACGATTTGGGCTATGTGCAGCAGGACCGCCAGGAGATGGAAGTGTTGTTCACGTTTTTGGCGGAGCGTTACGAGCGGCGCAGCGTGCTGATCAGCAGCAACCTGGTGTTCTCGAAGTGGGACCAGATTTTCAAGGACCCGATGACCACGATGGCGACGATTGATCGGTTGGTGCATCACGCCATGATTTTGGAGTTTAACGGCGAGAGCGTGCGCGCGCAGAAGGCGCAGGGGCGGGACAAGGGTCAGGCCACCCCGCCTGGAGATCCCGGCGGTTCCACTCCGTCTTTGACACCTGACGGTGCCAAAGACTCCGTTCCACCGCCGGGATCTCCCCCGAAAGCATAAGCCCCGAGAACAAATGACCCGATGAAGAACTTAACCCCGAGCTGCTGGCAAATTATAATCGTCGCCAAGGAAAGGAATGA
>JANPGB010000661.1:0-3517 GCA_031423695.1 Verrucomicrobiota bacterium | reverse complement strand
GGCCGGGGAGAGGAGGCCAACTATTTTAGATTTGAGTTCCCCTCTCCCCCAGCCCTCTCCCCGCTTGGGCGGGGCGAGGGGGTTCGTCATCGCCATTTGCGCATCCATCAGCATACGTCAGCCTTGTTCAATGAGGGAATTCGGACGCGGCGCGCTTCATTGGGCGTTGAATGTTCAGCGTTGAATGTTGAATGTTTCCCCAAGGAGACAACTCGATGAGGGTCTATTGGGCTTTGACGCGGCGCGAGCTGGCCGGTTTTTTCTGCTCCCTCACGGGCTACGTGATCATCGCGGCGGCGGCGTTTCTGACCGGCTACAGTTTCTTTCTTGTGATTGAAAAACTCCAGGGGATGCCCACGACCGCGCCGGTCACGGAAATTTTTTACGACACCGCCTACTTCTGGCTGATCCTCCTGCTCGCCGCACCGGTGATCACCATGCGCCTGTTCGCGCAGGAAAAATTTTCCGGCACTTACGAGATGCTGATGACGACGCCCGTGAGCGACTTCCAGGTGGTGGCCGCGAAATTCACCGGCGCAATTGTGTTTTACATGATGATGTGGCTGCCGCTGCTGGGCTGCCTGCTGATTGTGCAGCGCTACACCAGCGGGCAGGGGGCCTTTGACACGGGAGCGGTCGGCTGCACATTCCTGGGAATTTTCCTGATTGGCTGCCTGTTCATCGCGCTCGGCTGTTTTGCGTCGGCGCTGACGCGCAGTCAGACGACGGCGGCGATGATCAGCGTGTTTTTCTCCATGGCGCTGTTCATGTCGAGCTGGCTCGGGGACAAGCTGCCGGGGGCGGGCTGGCAAAGCCAGGTGGCCTCGTTGTTCGCCCTGCGTGATCAGATGAGCGAGTTCGTCCGGGGCGTGTTGGACACGCGGGCGGTGGTGTTTTATCTGAGCCTCACCTTTTTCATCCTGTTCCTTACCTTGCGCATCGTCGAAAGCCGGCGCTGGAAATAACATGGCTACCGAACCCTTTATCCGTTTCAGTTTCTCACTTGGTCGCCGGTGGCGCATCGGCTTCAGCGTCGTGGTGATGACGCTGGCCGTGTTCGCCGTGGTGGTCATGGTGAATTATCTCGGCACCCAGTTTTTCCGGCGCTACTACCTCAGCTCGCTCACCCGCATCGAGCTGTCCACCCGCACCACCAGCCTGCTCCAATCGCTGACCAACCGCGTCCAGGTCACTGTCTATTGCAGCCGGGAGGAATCCTTCTTCGGCGACGTGGCCAACCTGCTGAAGGAATACACTTCGGCGAATCCCAAAATCACCGTGCGTTACATTGACTACGACCGCGAGCCCGGGGCGGCGGAAGAGTTCAAGATCAAATACAACCTCGGCACCTCCACGAATAAGAACCTCATCGTCTTCGAATGCGAAGGCCGCACCAAGACCGTCCTCGGCGAGGTGCTTGTGCAAAACCAGCTGGTGCAGGAGAAGAGCGAGCGTCCGGGCGAGATGGCGTTGCGGAAAAAGCCCATCAACTTTCTGGGCGAACTGATGTTCACCGGCGCGCTGCTCGGGGTCACCAATCCCAAGCCGCTCAAGGCCTGCTTCCTCGAAGGGCACGGCGAGCATCGCCCGGACAACGCCAACGACCCGATGGGCTATGCGAAGTTCGCCGCCTTGCTGCGGCTGAACAACATTGAGACCTGGCCGCTCACGCTCTTGGGCACGAACTCCGTGCCCGATGATTGCAGCGTGCTGGTCATTGCCGGGCCGAAAGATCCGCTGACCACCCCCGAACTTGGCCGCGTGGAAAAATACCTGAGCGAGGGCGGACGCTTGCTCATCCTCTTCAACGTCCTCTCCGTGGATCACCCCACCGGCCTGGAAAAAATCCTCAACAAATGGGGCGTCAGCGTGACCACCGGCATTGTCAAGGATCCGGACAACTCCTCGCCGCCCGAGGGGCTTGACGTCATCGCCTTCAACTTCCGCGTTAAACATCCCCTGGTGAACTCGCTGCTGGGTTCGCGCCTGCAGTTGATCCTGCCGCGCGAGGTGGATGCGCTCGATTTGACCGGCCAGCCGGACACTGGCCTCAAGGCGGAGGAGATTGTTTTCTCCGGCCCTCGTTCGGTCTTGTCCAACGGCGGCATGGCCCAACGGCCGGGCATCAAGCCCCTCATCGTTGCGGTGGAGAAGAACGCGGCCAAAGGCGTGGCCGCCGAACGCGGGGCGACGCGGATTCTGGTCGCCGGCGATTCGCTGTTCCTCGGCAATGAACGCATTGAATCCGCGGCCAACCGCGACTTCGCCAGCCACGCGGCCAACTGGCTGGTGGACCGTCCATTGTTGCTCGAAGGCGTCGGGCCCAAATCCATCACCGAATACCGCCTGCTCATTTCGAACCTGCAGTTGCAGACCGTGCAGTGGATTCTGCTCGCGGCGATCCCCGGCGGCATTTTGCTGGTTGGCGGCCTGGTCTGGCTGCGCCGCCGGAAATAATTTGCCCAGATGAACGCCAAACACACCTGGCTGTGGGTTCTCGTGGCCGCGGGATTGTTTGCCTCAATTTTTCTGCATCATCGTTTCGCGCCCAAGCCGCCGACCGGCCTCGCGCGGCTGCTGCCCGGCCTGGAGGCCGCCGGCATCACGAGCGTGGAAATCCTCCCGGCCAACCAGCGCGCCATCCGCGCCGGGCGCACGAACGGCGGCTGGCAGCTGGTTGAACCCGTCCATTTCCCCGCGCGCGCCGAGGCCCTGGAGCGGTTGCTTGAAGCACTGGCCCAGGCGGTGCCCACCACTCGGATCAATGCGCAGGAGCTGGGCAACCTGCGGGACGCCAACGAAAAATTCGGCTTCAATCCGCCGCCGCTCACCGTGGTGCTCCAGCCCGGCGACCAGCACATCCAGTTTGGAAACCGAAACGGCCCCGGCAGCCAGGTGTTCGTCAAGGTCGTCGGCGCCGAGGGCGTGGCCGTCGTGGAGGCCGGCCTGCTGAAGCTGCTTTCCGGCGCGGTGGACGACTGGCGGGACACCGCCCTCGTGGATTTCGACCGGCTCGATTTTGACCGGCTGCTCGTTACCAATGGTGCAAAAATTCTCGAGCTCCACCTGGACGCGACCAACGGCCTGTGGCGCATGGCGCTGCCCATGGAAGCCCGGGCCGACAAGATCAAGATCATGGAGTCCCTGGAAAAATTGCGCGGCCTTCGCGCGCTGCAATTCGTGGACGGGCCGGCGTCCGACCTGGAGGCATTCGGCCTGCAGCCGCCCGAACTGAGTCTCGCGTTCAAACGCGGCACCAACACCGCCCTGCTGCTCGCGTTTGGCCGGAGTGCCACCAACGGCGATGGCCGGGTCTACGCCCGGCGCAATGACGAAAAAACGGTGCAGACCGTGGCCCGGGAGCCGCTCGAACCCTGGCATGCCGCGCACGAGACGTTCCGCGACCGCCATCTGATCTCGCCCACTGGTCCGCTGGCGGCGATTGAATTCCGCGCGCTGGAGACCTTCACCCTCTGCCGGACAAACTCCGCCTGGAGGGTGACGCCGCAGAATTTTC
>JANPGB010000660.1:0-1778 GCA_031423695.1 Verrucomicrobiota bacterium | reverse complement strand
GCGTGACGCTCCATTCGCGCTGCAGCTTGGGAAATTCGCGGGCGAGAAAATTCAACACGGAGTTTTGTCCGGCAACCTGAAGTTTTCCCTGGCTGTCCGACGCGCTATTCGACCCGCGACTTTGCCGCCGAGCGCGCAGCGCTGGGACGGTTGCAGCGCAGCGGATTTTCCGCGCCGGACAGCCAGGGAAAACTTCAGGTTGCCGGACAAAACTCCGTGTTGAATTTTCTCGCCCGCGAATTTCCCAAGCTGCAGCGCGAATGGAGCGTCACGCTGGACGAACAACTGGAGAACCGCACGCTCAAGAACATCGAGCGCGTGGAGCCGCAGTTTGAAATCACGTCGTCGGGCGTGCAGTGGTTTGATCTCGGCGTCGTCTTCGCCACCAGCAGCGGCGAGAAATTTTCCCCGGCGGACATCCAGCGATTGATCCTGTCCGGCCAGAGCCACACGCGTTTGAAGAACGGCAAGACCGCCGTGATTGACACCGGCGCGGTGGAGGAACTTCAGGAGGTGCTGCTGGATTGCGCACCGCAGCAAAACGCAGCGGGCTATCGCATGAGCAACGCGCAGTCCGGTTTTCTGGAAGCCACCTTGCGACAGCATGGCGATTGGAAAGTCCAAGCCCCCGCCGCCTGGCGTGACCGCGCCGCGAAACAAAGCGGCGAAGCCAATCTGGATTGTCCACCGCTCGGCGATTTGGAAAACGTGCTGCGGCCTTACCAGAAGCAAGGCGTGGCGTGGTTGCATTTCCTCCGCACGAACGGCTTCGGCGGCATTCTCGCGGACGAAATGGGCTTGGGGAAAACCCTCCAAGCATTGGCGTGTCTGAACCTGTGGCGGCAGGCATCCTTGCCTGCCCTAGAGCCGGGCTTCCAGCCCGGCGGATCGGGCGTGGATATTTCGAGCGCGCAAAAAAGTTCAGACATCGGCCCGGTCGGCAGGATGCCGCCCTCTACGGCAGGCAGGGATGCCTGCCGCTACGCGCCGCACCTCATCGTCTGCCCGACCAGCCTTGTGTTCAACTGGGTGGCCGAGGCGAAGAAGTTCACACCCAAATTAAAAGTCCTCGCACTGCACGGCCCGGACCGGCACGCGTTGTTCGATCAGATCGCCACGAGTGACCTCGTCGTGACCAGCTACGCACTCATCCGCCGCGACGCGGAGCGCTATCGCGAGTTTGAATTCGATACCACCGTTCTCGACGAAGCCCAGCACATCAAAAACCGCCAGACGCAAAACGCGCAGGCCGTCAAAGCCGTGCGCTCGAAGCATCGCCTCGTGTTGACCGGCACGCCGCTCGAAAACTCCGTGCTCGATCTCTGGTCCATCTTCGACTTTCTCATGCCCGGCTATCTCGGCACGGCCAAGGATTTCCGCGAACGCTACGAACTGCCCATTGCCAAGGAGAAAAACGTTGAAGCGCAGCAGCGACTCGCACGCCGGTTGCGTCCGTTCATGCTGCGCCGCTTGAAGAAGGAAGTGGCGAAAGATTTGCCCGCGAAGCTCGAACAAGTTTCGTTCTGCGAACTCACGCCGGATCAGCGCGGCGTGTATCAGCAGGTCATCCAAGCCAGCCGCAAGGAAGTGCTGGCCGCTGTCGGCGCGCAAGGCCTTGCCAAGAGCCGGATGGTGGTGCTGAGTGCGCTGCTGCGGCTGCGGCAAATTTGCTGCGATTTGCGGTTGTTGAAGTTGAAAGAGCAAAATCCACCAACGCAGGCAGGGCGCGTCACTCCGTGCGCGCCGGACGCCGATGACAACCCCGAAGGCGCGCACGG
>JANPGB010000659.1:0-12102 GCA_031423695.1 Verrucomicrobiota bacterium | reverse complement strand
CACCGCGTCGCACTGCGCCGAGGAACAGCACGATGCCGGGTTTCGATGTTGAAGGGCTTGAGGTTTGCGAGTCCGGGTTCATGTCAGCGACTCAACAAATTGTCCAAGACTGGTCAAGCCCGTCTCAATCTCCGTGGCCGGAATCGCGTAGGAAATCCGCACGAAACGTTCCGCGCCGAAGGCCGAACCGGGCACGACCGCGATGTGCGCGTGTTCCAGCAGCATCTCCGCGAGGTGGTCCACGTTGCCGATGCGCTCGCCTTTGAAAGATTTGTCGAACAGCGGACTGACATCCGGAAAAAGATAAAACGCGCTTTCGGGCAACACGCACGTCAGGCCGGGAATTTTCCCGAAGAGCCGCAGCGCGGTGGCGCGTTGCGCGGTCAGCAGCTTGAGGTTGCCCGCGACGAACGCATCGTTCACCGGCTCAAACGCGGCGAGCGCGGCGTATTGCACGAGGTTTGACGGATTCGACGCGACGTGGCTTTGCAGATTGGCAATCGCCTTTACCACCGGCGCGGGCGCGGCAAAAAACCCCGCGCGCCAGCCCGCCATGCAATAGGACTTCGACAGCGAGCCGATGAGAATCGTCCGCGCCTTCATCGCGGGCACGAGCTTCACGATGTTGTGATGCGCGGCGGGCGCATAGACCAGCTCGTCGTAGCACTCGTCGAACACGCAGATGAGATTGTGCTTCAAAACCAGCGCGGCGATTTTCTCCAGCACGGCGGCGGGATAAACCACGCCCGTCGGATTATGCGGCGTGTTGAGGAGAATGCCCTTGGTGCGCGGCGTGATCAGGCGCGCGAGTTCGTCGGTGTTGATCTGAAAATCATTTTGCGCCGTGTCCAAAAAAATCGGCGTTGCTCCGGCCAGACGGATTTGCTCCGGGAACGTGACCCAATACGGCGCGGGAATGATGACCTCGTCGCCCGGCTGAAACACGGCGAACGCCGCGCTGAACAACGCCTGTTTCGCGCCCGCCGTGAAGCCGACTTCCTCGACGGCGTAAGTCGCGCCGGTCTTGTGCGACATTTTCTGCGCCAGCCGTTCGCGCAACGGAGCGATGCCGAGCGTGTCGGTGTATTGCGTTTTGTTCGAGTCGAGCGCCTTGCGGACGGCGTCCTTGATGCCGGGGCTGGTGTCCTGATCAAGTTCGCCCGCCGCAAAGTTGACGACGCGAATGCCGGCCTCGCGCAATTTGCGGGCGCGGTTTCTCATGCCCGAAGTGGCCGAGCCGCCGAGATTTTTCAAACGGTCAGAGATCATTTCAATAGTTTCCATACCTAGCCAGTAATGCGTAGTTTTGCTCATCCCGATGGCTACCTCCTCGGCTCATACCTCAACGCCACCGCTCCCGATCCGAACTCCAGCCGGCTTACGAGCTTCAAGTCGAGATGCTTCGATAGCCCGGCGAACAACGTCGGACCATGACCCGCGAGCTTGGGATGCACGACGAACTCATACTCATCAATCAATCCCAACTCTGCCAACGCCATCGGGAGCTTCACGCCGCCTGTGAACAGTCCCCTGCCGGACTCTCGCTTGAGCTGCTGAACGGCGTGCGCCAAATCTCCATACACAAGTTCCGCGTTCCAATCAACTCGGTCGAGAGTGCTCGACACGACGTATTTCTTGGCCCGGTCAATCGTGTGGGCGAAAGGGTGCATCCAATCGGTCATCCAATCGGGCCACGCTCCCGTCGCTGGCAGCCGCCAAGCTGCCTCCATCATACCGTAAGTCACCCGGCCAAACAGAAGAGCGTCAGCCCGCGCGAGGGTCTCGGCAAAGTGAAGATGCATCTCTTTGTCCGGCGGGATTCCCGCCAGATGGTCGCAGCACCCGTCCAATGTGACGTTGATGGAATATCGAAGGGGTCGCATTACGTGCTCCGGGGGCGGCCTAACATTTTGGTTAAGCGACTCGATTCATTGTAAGTTTTCGTTTTCAATTTAACCAGACATTGCTCCGTCTCCTTTGAATCCCAAAGGGATTCCGTCATCCAGCCCAGGGTCGCTCGGCACGAGCTACCCAGGGAAATCGTCAAACCAACCACCTCAACCCTGAAGGGGTTGCAGCCCTTCGGCGCGCGAACGACACAACCCCGTTGGGGTTGAAAATTCTTTTGGCGGCTGACCCAGGGTAGCTCGTGCCTCCCGCCTTCGCTGCGCTGCGGCGCGGCACGCGCAACCCTGGGCTGATGGACACAATCCCGTTGGGATTGAACGCAGAGTGCCTCGCTGGTTTTGGTCATGGTGATTTTACAATTTCGTTTTTTAACGCCACCCAGGAGATCAAGGTGATCTTGATGGGAATTATTTGGCTGACAAACGGATTCTACTTCGACCGGCTTGTGGTGAGTTTGCGAGACGACTTGACCAGCCGTCCCGCCGTTTTCCTCGCACCGAGCGTGACAGGCGGCGGCGGATTTTCCGCGAGCATCGCTTCGAGTTCCACAATCTTGTTCGCGCCCACCTGCGCGGCGACGGCCTTGACCGTGGAAATCTGCGACTCAATCGGCAGCGAACAATCGCCTTCCGCCAGCGCTTGAAACGTGCGGTCCACGGCGGCGTGCGCCGCGCGCAAACCCTGGTTCGCAAACATGGCGTGCGAAATTCCGGCGGCGAAAAATTCTTTCTTCGTCACATGAGGCAGGCGCGTCGGCGCGATAAAAAGCGGCGTGCGACGTTTCCATTCCTGCCCAAACGTCAGCACTTCATTGCCCGTCGCATCCAGCGATTGGATGAACACCGCGTCCGCGCCCGCGTCTGCATAAGCCGTCGCCCGGCGCAACGCCTCCTTCACACCCATGCCCGCGACGAGCGCCTCGGTGCGCGCGATGACGCGGCAGTGGGCGTGCGCCTTGGCCACGCCCGCGCGCACGGCCCGCAGCCGCGCGATGTGTTCCGCGACGGAAACGAGCGCGCGATCATAGCCGTCGTAGAGGCTGCAACGCTTGGAGAGCGGATTGTCCTCGATGCACAACGCCGCCGCGCCCGCGCGCGCGATCGCCTCGGCGACGTGAAACGCCTTCACGGCGTCGCCGTAGCCGGAGTCAATGTCCACCACGATGGGCAAGTTGATGGAGCGATGCACGACCTTGATGACGGCCAAAACTTCGTCCGCGCCGATGATGCCCGCGTCCGGCAATCCCGCCGCCGCCGAGCAGCAGAAACTGCTGACCCACACGAAATCGAACTTCCACTTCTCCGCGAGCAGCGCTGACAAACCGTCGTAAATGCCGACGCCGACCTGCTTGCTGCCGCTGAAGAGGCGCGCGGCGTGATCCGGCTCAGGCGCGAAAGTTGAATGTCCGTTGGTGGTCATTGAGCGTGGGGTCACCGGCTTTCTGGTTTTCATGATGCTTGGTTGTATTCAATTCGGGTGAAATATTCCCACCAGTTAAACAGAACTCCGTGAAGGAGCAATGAATCGCCGATGACAATTCTGTCATCTGGAGTGCGAGCCGATGACACAATTGGAATAAAACCCGTCAAAACCTCCCAAAAATCAAAAACATGCGGCCTCAGTCTGGCGACCGGGGTCGGGTGGCGGCAGGGTCAGAGCGGGCGTGACGGTGCAGGCGCGGCAGGGCGGTTCAGCGGAAGGCGGCGTACCCATTGCTGAAAGCTGTCCATGTAGAGGTAAACCACGGGCGTGATGTAGAGCGTGAGCAGTTGCGACACCAGCAATCCACCGACAACGGCCAACCCCAAGGGCCGCCGCGATTCCGCCCCGGCTCCAAATCCCAGCGCGATGGGCAGCGTGCCCATCAGCGCGGCCATCGTGGTCATCATGATCGGACGGAAGCGCAACAGGCAGCCCTGGTAAATCGCATCGTGCGGTGTTTTGCCCTGCCGCTCCAGATCAAGCGCCACGTCAATCATCATGATCGCGTTCTTCTTCACGATGCCAACGAGCATGATGAGGCCGACGAAGGCGTAGATGTTCAGATCAATCCCAAACAGCATCAGTGTCAGCAGCGCCCCGAAGCCCGCCGACGGCAGGCCGGACAGAATCGTGATCGGATGGATGAAGCTCTCGTAAAGAATTCCGAGGATGATGTAGATGACCAGGACGGACATGAGAAGCAGCACGCCCAGGCCTTTTTGGGAAGCCTGGAAAACCTGCGCCGAGCCTTGGAAACTCGCGGTGAGGGTCGCCGGCATGTGGAGGTCGGCCTTGATTTTTTCGATCTCGTCAACCGCCGTGCCCAGTGAAACGCCGGGCGGGAGGTTGAAAGAGATGGTGACCGCCGGCAGTTGGCCGACGTGCGAAATGGTCATCGGCCCAATCGTCCGCGTGAGTCTGGCAACGGCGCTTAACGGCACCAGCTTGCCGGTGGTGGAGCGGACATAGAGCTGCGCCAGCGCCTCCGGGTCGCGCTGAAATTGCGGCAGCACCTCCATGACGACCCAGTATTCGTTCACGTCCGTGTAGATCGTGGAAATCTGCCGCTGGCCGTAAGCGTTGTACAAGGAATTTTCAATCTGGTCGGCCGTCACGCCGACCGCTGAGGCCTTGTCGCGGTCAATCTCCACGGTGATCTGCGGATTGGCGATGAGCAGGTCGCTCGACACGTCCTTGAGGATGTCCAGCTCCGCCATTTTTTTGGTGAGCGTCGGCGTCCACTGATAAAGCTCCTTCGTGTCGGTGTCCTGCAAACTGAATTGATAGAGCGCCTTGGTCAGCGTGCCGCCCATGCGGATGAGCGGCGGGTTCTGGAGGAAGGCGTTGATGCCCGGCACGGCGGCGAACTTCACGCGCAGCCCGTCAATGACCTCGTCGGCGGACAACCGCCGCTCCGCGCGCGGCTTGAGCCGCATGAAAATGCGCCCCGCATTGGCCGTCGCCGTCGGCCCGTTCGCGCCGATGGAGCAAACCAGCGCGGCGACGTTGGTGTCGTCCCCGACGATTTTCGCCAGCGCCAGTTGATGTTCGCGCATGGCCTCAAAGGAAATCCCCTGCGCGGCTTCGGTGGAGACAAACGCCTGATTGGTGTCCTCGTTCGGGAAAAACCCCTTTGGAATCAGGACGAACAGCCACGCGGTCGCGAGCATCACGACGAATGAAATCGCCAGCGTCATGCGCCGATGCCGCATCACGGTTTGTAGCGTGCGGTCGTAGGTCTGGTGCAGCCGCTCGAAGAATTTTTCAAACGCCCAATAGAGCCGGTTGTGCGGACGGTCGTGCGTCGAATGCACGAACCGGCTGCACAGCATCGGCGTCAGCGTCAGCGAAACAAAGCCGGACACGAGTACGGCGACGCCAATGGTCACCGCGAATTCGTGCAGCAGCCGTCCGAGAATTCCGCTCATGAACAGCACCGGGATGAACACCGCCGCCAGCGAGAGCGTCATCGAGATGATGGTGAAGCCGATTTCGCGCGAGCCTTTCAACGCCGCCGCCATTGGCGCTTCCCCGTTCTCGATGTGGCGCACGATGTTTTCCAGCATCACGATGGCGTCGTCCACCACGAAGCCGACCGACAGCGTCAGCGCCATCAGCGAAAGATTGTCCAGGCTGTAATCCAGCAGATACATCACCGCAAACGTGCCGACGATGGACATCGGCAGCGCGAGACTGGGAATCACCGTGGCCGACAAGTTTCGCAGGAACAAAAAAATCACCAGCACCACGAGGCACACGGTCAGTAGCAACGTGAACTGAACGTCGGCGACAGATTTGCGGATGGATTGCGAGCGGTCATAAACCGTTTCCAGGTTGACCGACGCGGGGATTTGCAGACGGAGTTGCGGCAGGAGCTTGTTGATCGCATCGACGACCGCGACGGTGTTGGCACCGGGCTGGCGCTGGACAGTGAAAATGATGGCGCAGATGTTGTTGAACCAGCTCGCAATTTTATTGTTCTGCACGCTGTCGAGGACTTGCCCGAGTTCCTCCAGACGGACGGCGCGGCCGTTGCGGTACGCGACGATGAGCGGGCGATATTCCGCCGCTTTTTTCAACTGGCCGCTGGCCATGACCGTGAACGCCTGCTGCCGCCCATACAGCGTGCCGGTGGGAAGATTCACATTGGCCGCATTCACCGCGCCGGCCACCTCGTCCATGCCAATCCCATAGGCGGCCAGCTTGTCCGGGTCCACTTGGACACGCACGGCGTATTGCTGCGCCCCCATCACGCCAACTTGCGCGACGCCAGTGATCATCGAAAGGCGCTGCGCCACGAGCGTCTGGGCGTATTCATCCACGGTCGAGAGCGGCAATGTCGCCGACGACATCGCCATGAAGATGACCGGCTGGTCGGCCGGATTGACTTTGTTGTACGACGGCGGCGACGGCATGTTCGGCGGCAGCTGCCGCGCCGCGCGGGCAATGGCGGCCTGCACGTCCTGCCCGGCCGCGTCAATGCTCCGGCTCAGGGAAAATTGAATCGTGATCTGTGAAATGCCCTGCGCGCTGACGGACGACATGGAGTCCACGCCGGCGATGGTCGAAAACTGTTTCTCCAGCGGCGTCGCCACGGCGGCGGCCATCGTGTCCGCACTCGCCCCGGGCAGGCTCGCGGAAACGGAGATGGTGGGAAAATCCACACTCGGCAGATCGCTCACCGGCAGCGCCCGGTAGCCGAGCGCGCCGAACAACAGGATGGCCAGCATGACCAATGTAGTCATCACGGGCCGCCGGATGAACAGTTCGGGAACGTTCATGGTAAATCATCAGTGAACATCCAACATTGAACGCCGAATGTTCGGCCCGCCGACGAAGCGGCCTTCCCTTGGAAATTGAATGTTGAATGTTGGGCGTTGAATGTTTCTTCCTTTGTTCGTCAATTCCTCCCCGGATTCACGGGGCCATTGGTGGAGCCAGCCAACACCTCCGCCGGCTTGATGCTGATCTTCGCGCCCGGCGTCAGGCGCAGCTGTCCGTCGGTGACCACGCGCTCCCCGGGTTGCACGCCGCCCAAAATCACGGTGCTGCCCGCCCGGGAAAGCGACGTCGTCACCGGTCGCATCTCCACCGTCCCGTCCGGCTTCGCGACAAAAACATACTCTCCGTTTTGGCCCGTCTGCACCGCCGGCGCCGGCACCACCGTGGCTTGAACGAGGTTGCTCAAGGTCAGTGTCGCCTGGATGAACTGGCCCGGCCAAAGCACGTTGTCTTCATTGGCAAAAGTCGCCTTGAGCAAAAGGGTGCCGGTCGTCATGTCCACGGCGTTGTTCACAAACGTCAGTTCACCGCGACGCTGGACCCCCTCGCCCGGGAGGCGGACCACCACAGTCAACGGACCGGCCTGCCGACACCGCTGGATCGCCGTCAGGCTCTGCTCGGGCACGGAGAACGCAGCGTAGATCGGCTGCATCTGCGTGAGGTTGACCAGCACGTCGTCCGGCGCCTTGACGACATTGCCGGCCTTGACCTTCAAATCCCCCGTGCGCCCGTCAATAGCCGCCCGAATTTCCGTGTAGCCAAGGCTGATCAAAGCGTTGGTGACCGCGGCCTCATCGGCCACCACCGTGGATCGCGCCGCCGCGTAGGCCGCCGTGGCGGTTTCGTAGTCCTGCTGCGTGGCAATCCGGCTCTGAAACAAATTGCTGGTGCGCTGGAAATCCAGCCGCGCACTGAGCAGCCGGGACTCGTCCCGTTTGACGTTGGCCCGCGCCTGGTTCAACGCCGCCTCGAACGGCCGGGGATCGATCGTGAACAGCCGGTCGCCCGCCTTGACCTCCTGTCCTTCCGCGAAATGGACCTCCATGATCGGCCCGGTGATCTGCGAACGCACCGCGACGGCAGCGAAAGCCTGAATGTTTCCCACCGCGTGGATGTCCACCGGCACGTCCCGCAGCTCGGCCTGGGCCACAAGCACAGGGACGGGCGGACGCGCCGGCTGAACCTCGGATGTCTTTGAACAGCCACCCAGCCCGGCGGAGATCAACATCGCGAGGGCCAGCCCAAATAATATGGTTGGGGGGGCGTGACGGTTTGAATTCATTGGGATTCTCCCTGGCTGAACGCGGCGGCGAACTGACGCAGAAATTTCTCCCGCCGCGTTAAAAATTCAGGATTCGAAACGGACAGGCCGGTGACCAGCCGCGCCAGTTGGGGAAACGCCAGCGGATACGCCGTCAGCGACATCATCGCCAGCAGCAGCTGGGCGGGATCATACTGCCGGGAAACCAGGCCCCGGCCCTGCTGCCCGCGCAGCCGCTGGATCGCTTGGGCAACGCTCGCCTGACGGCGCTCCTCATCAATGACTTTTTTTCCGCCCCATTGCAGCGCCTCCCATTCGAGCAGCCGTACCCAGTCTTGATCCCGGCAGGCGAGTCGAAACCAGTGCGGCAGGAGTTCCACCGGATCCTCCGGCGCCGAGGCCAGCCAGGCGGAACGTTCGGTGATCTTCCGGCGCAGCACTTCGAGGAACAGTCCTTCCTTGTCGCCAAAATAGTGATACAGCATCCGCTTGTTGATGCGGGCCCGTTTGACGATCACATCCACGCGCGCACCCGCGAAACCCTTCGCCGCAAACTCGGCCAGCGCCGCGTCGAGAATCCGCCGCCGGCTCAGCTCGGGATTGCGGGCCGCCGCCTTGTGCTTTTTGTTGGCTGGTTTGCTGGGTTTCACGCGGAACAACCTCCTGACACTAAATCACCCAAAGTAACTGTCAAGTTACTTGTCCGGCGCATGGCGACGGCGGCCCTGCCGGAGCGCCCGCCTCGAAAATCTGGTTCAAGCCCCTGTCTAATCCACCTGGCCATGGCCGGGGCGGCCCCACTCCGCTCCGGAAGGATTATGACTGCGGAGGTTGGCTTCACCACAACCCCGGGCAGCAAAAAGCCCGTTCTTGCGAACGGGCTGGGTGATTGGTTTAGTGCGAAGGGATTTACTTCGCGCTGGCCTTCTTGGCCTTCGCCTTGGGCTTGACCTCAGCTTCGGGCTTGGTTTCCGCCGGCGCTTCGGCAGCGGCGGGCAGGTCCACGAATTCCAGAATGGCCAACTGCGAGGCGTCGCCGATGCGCTGATGCATCCGGATGATCCGGGTGTAGCCGCCGTTGCGGGTCTTCTGCGCGGGGGCGATTTCGTCGAAGAGGATTTTCACGGCGTCGCTCTGGTGCAGGCGGGCGACCGCGAGGCGGCGGTCATGGACCGTGCCGCTCTTGCCGAGGGTGACCATTTTTTCGGCGACGGAACGCGCGGCCTTGGCCTTCGCAACGGTCGTGGTGATGCGCTTGTGGGTGATCAGGCTGCAAACCATGTTGGCGAGCATCGCATTCCGGTGCGTCCCGGTGCGGCCCAGCTTGGCTGTTCGCTTTAGGTGTCTCATAAAATTTGTTAGTGGCCGGCGGCGGCTTCTTCCTTGGGTCCGTCAATCAGACCCGGCTCGAAACTCATGCCGAGGGAGAGCTGCAAAGCGGTCAGTTTGTCTTTGATTTCGTTCAAGGACTTCTTGCCGAAGTTGCGGTACTTGAGCATTTCGGATTCGCTCTTCATCGCGAGCTGGCCGACGGTCGTGATGTTTGCGTTGTTGAGGCAGTTCGCGGCGCGGACACTCAGTTCGATTTCGTTGACGCTCATGTTGAGGAGCTTCTTGAGCTTGGTCTTCTCCTCGTCCTGCTTGTCCACGACTTCTTCGAACTCGACAGCGTTCTTATCGTAGCCGACAAACACATCGAGGTGATGCTGCAGAATGGCCGAGGCCTGGGTGAGCGCATCATCAGGTGAAATGCGTCCGTCCGTCCATAGCTCGATGACCAGGCGGTCGTAGTCGGTGCGCTGGCCGACGCGCGCGCTTTCCACGGCGTAGCGGACGCGGGTCACGGGGGAGAACAGCGAGTCAATGGCGATGACGCCGATGGCCTGGCCGGGCTTTTTGTTTTCCTCGCCAGGGCAGAAGCCGCGGCCGACCTTGACCTCGAGCTCCATTTCAAATTTCTTCTTCTTGTCCAGCGTGCAGATGTGCTGCTTCGGATTCACCAGCTCCATGTTCTGGTTGACCTGGATGTCGGCGGCGGTCACTTCGCCTTCCTTGTTGGCGGAAAGCAGGAGCGTCTGCGGCTCGCGGCTGTGCGCCTTGAACAACACCTTCTTGAGGTTCAGGACGATGTCGGTGACATCTTCCACGACGCCGTCAATGGTGGCGAACTCATGCATCGCGCCGTCAATCTTGATGGACGTGATGGCCGCTCCTTCGAGCGAGCTCAGGAGCACGCGGCGGATGGAGTTGCCAACGGTGTGGCCGTAGCCGGTTTCAAACGGTTCGGCGATGAACTTGGCGTAAGTTTCAGTGGCGGTTGACTCTTCCTTGGTCAACCGTTTGGGCATTTCAAAACGACCTAGACGTACTGGCATAATGTTCTTTCAACAATTTTAATCTGACCCTTCCGGGGTTTTATTCCCGGAGCCGGAAAGGCCCGTGTAATTGTTTTTGTCCCGCAAGCGGAACGGTTCAGTTGGGTTTAACGGGAATAAAATTCGACGACGGCCTGTTCGTTGGCGATCGGGTTGATCTCATCGCGGGTCGGGATGCGCATCACGACGCCCTTGAACTCTTCCTTGCTCAGGGAGAGCCAGTCCGGCACCACCCGGCTGGTGGACACTTCAAAACCCTTCGTCCCGAGCTGGCGGGAGACGTTGTTGTTCTTCACGGTGATGACTTCATTCACCTTGAGGGCGTACGAAGGAATATTGACCTTCTTGCCATTCACCTGAATGTGGCCGTGCGAAACCATCTGCCGGGCGGCCGCGCGGGAGTTCGCAAAGCCAAGGTGGTAAACCACGTTGTCCAGGCGGGTCTCCAGAATCTGGAGCATCTGCTCGCCGGTGACCCCACGACGGCGCAGGGCCTTTTCGTAAACGCCACGAAACTGCTTTTCCATCAGCCCGTAGAAGTAACGGAGCTTCTGCTTCTCGATCAGGCCGAGACCGTAATCGGTGTGCTTGCGGCGGGCCGACTTGGGGCCATGGACGCCGGGACCGTAATTGCGCCGTTCCAAATATTTGGACGGGCCGAAAATCGGGATGCCGAAACGGCGGCTGATGCGAACGCGGGGACCTGTATAACGAGCCATAAATTAGTTCTTAGTTTCGAGTTTCGAGTTTACACGCGGCGCTTCTTGCGCGGGCGGCAGCCATTGTGCGGAATCGGCGTGATGTCCTTGATGGTGCTGATTTCCAGGCCAATCGCCTGCAAGGCGCGGATGGCGGATTCGCGGCCGGATCCCGGACCCTTGACGCGGATTTCAACTTCCTTCATGCCGTGGGACATGGCCTGACGGGCGGCGTCCTGCGCCACCTGCTGGGCGGCGTAGGCGGTGCTTTTCCGCGAGCCTTTGAAACCGACTCGGCCGGCGCTCGACCAACCCAGCAGATTGCCGTGCATGTCCGTGATGCTGACCTGCGTGTTGTTGAAGGTCGCGAGAATGTTTGCGATGCCGACGGAAATGTTCTTGGCACCCTTGGCCTTGACAATTTTCTTGCCGGCCATGTCGTCGGCGAGCAACTCGGCGGCGGTCGGGGCGGAACCGGCGGCGGCAATGGCGGCGTCCGCCTTTGGCACGTCCCCGGCCGGGGCGGCGGCACCGGGAGCGCCAGGAGCCTTCGGCGGCCCCTTGCGCTGCGGCTTGGTTTCGTCGGCCGGCTTTGCAGCGGCTTCGGGTTTTGCTTCGCTCTTGGGAGCGGCTTTTTTCTTCGTCTCTTCAGCCATATAAATTTATTAGTGGATGCCGGTCTTGGCGTTCGGATTGCGTTGCACCCCGACCGTCTTGCGCGGGCCTTTGCGGGTGCGGGAATTGGTTTGAGTGCGCTGGCCGCGGACGGGCAGGCTGCGCATGTGGCGGACGCCGCGATAGCATTTGATGCCTTGCAGGCGCTTGAGATTCATGCCCAGTTCGCGGCGCAGATCACCCTCGATGACATATTTGCCGTCCTGAATCGCGTGAACGATCTGGGAGAGCTGCGCCTCGGTCAGATCCTTCGCACGAGTGCTGGGATCAATCTTGGCGTGGATCAAAATGTCCACCGCGTTTTTCGGGCCGATGCCGTAGATGTAGCGCAGCGCAATATCGATGCGCTTGTTCGGCGGGACTTCAACACCAATGATACGTGCCATAAAATTTTAGATTAACCCTGACGCTGCTTGTGACG
>JANPGB010000658.1:0-4762 GCA_031423695.1 Verrucomicrobiota bacterium | reverse complement strand
GTGGTGGCCGGCGTCATCGGCATCAGCAAATTCAGTTACGTCCTGTGGGGTGCGACGGTCAACACCGTTTGGCAAATGGAAGCGTATGGCACGCCGGAATGCATCCAGGTCAACGAAACCACCTACGCCAAGCTGCGCGATAAATATGCCTTCGAAGACCGGGGTGAGTTCTATGTCAAAGGGCAAGGCGAAGTGAAGACCTACTTCCTCAAGGGGCGTAAGCCCGGCCGATCCTGAAGTCCGTCAGCCGAGAAAGGCTCTTCGCCGCGCAGGGTGAAAAGGGGGGTGCCTGTTGGAGCACGAGCGGCTGGTTCTCGATTTTTGCGACTCAGGATTCATTGCACCCGCTTTTCCGCTTTCGACAATGACACGGCAGATTCTGTGATAGAGCTTGCCGTCGGCCGGCACTTTCCTATAAATTATCTTCGCGCTGACGTTGTCAGTCGGTTCAATCAATGCCTCGGTAGCTCAATGGTAGAGCAGCAGACTCTTAATCTGTTTGTTCCGGGTTCAAGTCCCGGCCGTGGCACCAATTTCACACATAAAAAATCATGCGGGACGCGCCGCGCATTCATTTCGGCTGCTTTGACAAAAGCACCGATATTTGAGTGGACGCGGCAATTTCACTGTGTTTAACTCCGCCCATTCCAGAGGTTGCAGCAATGATGTTCATCAAAGATCAGCTTCAAGAAATGTCACGCCCGGCGAAGCCCGCCTGGGCTCGCGGATTCTGTGCAACCTCCTTGCTGGCCTGCCTGCTGACGGCGGGCATGCTGGCGGACTCGTCCTACGCGAAGGAAAACACCGCCGCCAAAACCACCGATCTCACCGGCTTGAGTCTGGAGGAACTTTACAACCTGGACATCGTCCAGCCCAACGTGCTCGGCGGACACACTTATCCGGCGGGGCAGGCTATGGTGGGTTACGAGTACATGCATTTGATCATGTCGGGGCTTTACCAAGGGTCGCATGAAATTTCGCCCGCCGCCGCCTTCGCGCAGGGCTTCTCGACGGTGCATACCAGCATGGAGATGGACATGCACATGTTTGAATTGATGTATGCCCCGACCGAGCGGCTGACGCTGATGGCGATGTTGCCATTCAAAACCATGGACATGGTGCACCTCGAAAAGAACGGCAATACTTTCGGGCAATCCGCCGAAGGCTTGGGCGATTTCGAACTCATGGGCATGATCACGATCTTTGGCGACATTCACAAAGGCGGGCACCGGCTGGTGCTCAACGCCGGCCTGAGTTTCCCCACCGGTTCCATCAATGTGAAGGATCACGGTCACGGCAGTGTCACTGCCCCGCCTGTCCTCCTCGAATACCGCATGCAGCTCGGTTCCGGCACATACGACGTGATGCCGGGTTTGACTTATCTCGGCGACTCCGGCCGGTGGGCGTGGGGCGCGCAGACCATCGAGACGGTCCGCATCGGGCGGAACGATCATGGGTACCGCGTCGGCGACGAATACCGGGTTTCGCTTTGGACCTCCTATGGCGTCACCGACTGGTTTGCGCCGTCCATCCGGTTGGACGGACGTTGGTGGGAAGACGTCGCCGGGAAAGACAAGGGGCTCAACGCCAATCATACGCCGGAAGCCAGAACGGATCTGCGGGGCGGGCGGCGGCTGGACTTGCTGTTAGGGCTTAATTTTTACGCGCCCAACGGCGTTTTAAAAGGCACCCGGCTGATGTTTGAAGGCGGGATTCCCGTTTATCAACATCTCGACGGCCCGCAACTCGGCACCGCTTGGATATTCAGTACTGGTTTGAGTCATGCATTCTAGCCCGACATTTGCCAGCCCGCTGCGCCCGCCGGCTTCTTGCAAAAGGCTCGGCGCCGTCGGCTGTGTGCGGGTTCTGGTTTTGCTCGCGCTGTTGGCGGCGGTGGCCGGGCCGTCGGAAATTCGCGCCCAGGACGCGCTGCAACGCGAATATGACATCAAGGCCACTTACCTCTGCAAATTCTTCAACTACATCGACTGGCCCGCGGACACCTTGCCGCCCGTCGGCGGCGTGATCACCATTGGCATCGTGGGCGAAAACCCGTTTGGCCCGGCGATGGATTGGCTCAATGGAAAACAAATCAAGGGCCGCACGCTCGCGGTGAAGCAGATCGCGACAGCAAAAGATTTTGAACACTGTCAGATCGTCTTCATTTCCGCCTCGGAAAAGGCGCGCCTGCCGGAAATCTTCGGGCAGTTGAAGGATGCAAAAGTTCTGACCGTGAGCGAGGTGGACGGGTTTACCTCGCAGGGGGGCATCATCAACTTCATTTCCGAGCGGAACAAAATCCGGTTTGAGATCAACCTGGAGGTGGCCCGGCGCACGGGATTGACCATCAGTTCCGATTTGCTCAAGCTGGCGAAACTGGTCAAATCGTGACCGGGTTTCAGATGAACGCCCCGCGAAGCTTGAACCTCTTAAACCGCCGCGCCCGGCCCGCATGATCCACTTTCGCCAGACCTCGATCAAAGCGAAGCTCACGCTGCTGACCATGCTCACCAGCGGCGTGGCGCTGCTGGTTTCCGTCACGTTGCTGGGGTTCAGCGGCGTGCACTCCTTCCGCAACGGCATGCAGCGCGATCTCCAGACCCTGGCTGATGTCGTCGGTGCCAGCGCCGCCTCGGCGCTGGAGTTTGATCAGGAGAAACCCGCCACGAACACGCTGGCCACCTTGGAACAAAAGCCCAGTATCCTCGCCGCGGCGATTTACAAAATGGACGACACGGTGTTCGCAACCTACACGCGGGCGGGCCAGCCCGCTGCGGACCAAGTGCCCGCTCGCGGCCTCGACGGTTTTCGTTATGTGAACGGCCAGCTTCAGGTGTTTCGCCCCATCAAAGGTGAGGTCGACCGGCTGGGCACCATTTTCTTCCAAGTGGACTTGTCCGACCTGCACGCGCTCATCCTGCACTACGTCGTCGGCAGCATCGTCGTCCTTGCGGGTGCCTTGCTCGTGGCCTTTATTTTTTCCTCGCGCCTGCAACAGGTCATTTCCAAGCCGATCCTCGATCTGGCGCAGACCACGCGGGTCGTCTCCGAGCAGAAGAATTATTCCGTGCGCGCCGTGAAGCAGAGCAACGACGAAATCGGCTTTCTCATTGACCGCTTCAACGAAATGCTCAGCCAGATGGAGCGGCATGAAAAGGATCTGACCGCGGTCAACGCGCAGTTGCGCCAGTCGCAGGAGCAGGCGCTCGCCGCCACCGAGGCCAAGAGCCAGTTTCTGGCGAACATGAGCCACGAACTCCGCACCCCGCTCAACGCCATCATCGGCTACAGCGAAATGCTGGAGGAAGAGGCGGCCGACAACGGCCAGACGGACAGCATCCCCGACCTGAAAAAAATCAACGGCGCCGGCAAGCATCTCCTGGCCCTGATCAATGACATCCTCGACCTCTCGAAAATCGAAGCCGGCAAGATGGAGCTGTATCTGGAAACCTTCGATCTCCAGACCATGCTCGAAGACGTCGTCGCCACCACGCGGCTGTTGGTGCAGAAAAAAGCCAACACGCTTGAAGTCCGGTTGGCCCCCGACCTGGGTGCCATGCGCGCCGATCTCACGAAGGTGCGCCAGGCCTTGTTCAATCTCCTCAGCAACGCGAGCAAGTTCACCGACCACGGCACCATCACGCTCACCGCCGCGCGCGAGCCGGGCAACGGCAGCACCGGCTGGATGGTTTTGTCGGTGCGCGACATCGGCATCGGCATGACGCGCGAGCAGTTGGGGCGCATGTTCCAGGCGTTCTCCCAGTCGGACGCCTCCACCGTGCGCAAGTACGGCGGCACCGGTCTGGGCCTCGCCATCACGCGCCATTTCTGCCGGATGATGGGCGGCGATGTCACGGTGGCCAGCGAATCGGGCAAGGGTTCCAATTTCACGATCCGCCTGCCTGCCGAGGTGCGCGATCCCGCGAAAGACGCCGAGGAAAAAAATCCGCTCGCGCCTGACCAGTTGCCCGCCGAGGGCAACACCGTGCTGGTGGTGGACGACGATCCGTCCGCCCGCGACCTGCTCCAGCGGTTTTTGAACAAGGAAGGTTTCCACGTCGAATGCGCCTCCAACGGTCCGGAGGCGCTCGCGCTCGTCAAACACCTCCGGCCCACCGTCATCACCCTCGATGTCATGATGCCCGGGATGGACGGGTGGTCGGTGCTGACCAAGCTGAAGGAAAACCCGGCGACGGCCGACATTCCCGTCGTCATGCTCACGATTGTGGACGACAAACATTTCGGCCACGCGCTCGGCGCGACGGAATACCTGACCAAGCCGGTGGATCGCGAGCGGCTCACCGCGATCATCCAGAAGGTGCGCCAGCCGGCGTTGCCAGGCCGGGTGCTGGTCGTGGACGACGATCCGGAAGTGCGCGACGTGCTGGTCCGCACGATGCAGCGCCACAACTGGACGGCGACCACCGCCGATGACGGCCGCGCCGCGCTCGACGCGCTGGCGGCGCAAAAGCCCGATTTGATCCTCCTGGACCTGATGATGCCGCGCATGGATGGATTTGAATTCGTTTCGGAAATGCGCAAACAGCCGGACTGGCGGGCGATTCCGATCATTGTCATCACCGCCAAAACGCTGACGAACGAAGACCGGCTGCGGCTGGAAGGCCACGTTCAGAAAGTGATTCAGAAAGGCGGCTTCAATCACGAGGAACTCCTCGGCGAGTTGCGAGACATCGTGTCCGAGTCGGTCCAGCGCGCGCGCGCCTCCGACGTCCATGTGGAAATCTAACGTGACGAAGCCAAG
>JANPGB010000657.1:0-33747 GCA_031423695.1 Verrucomicrobiota bacterium | reverse complement strand
GCCTGAGTTTGCCGCCCCCGTTTTTGGAATCAAGGCAAAGCTCCGCTCATCAGCGCGGCTTCCAGTTTGGGAGTTTGCCGCCCCCGTTTTTGGAATCAAGGCAAAGCGGAACCAGCGGCGGGCAAGCCGCTGCGGGGTATGGATTGCTGAACGTCACGGCCATTTCCCCGCCTCATTTTTTTTCGGCAGCGGCTTGCCCGCCGCTGGTTTCAATTCACCTCGCGTCCAAGATGATTCAGCCAGCCACCAGGAACTTTTATGACTCAAAAAATCGGCCTATAGGTTTCCGCTTTGCGCCTGTTGCGCCCTCTGCGGTCAGCATCCGCGTTTGACCCTGCCGCGCTTCTTTCCCATACTGCCCACATGGGCAACACCTTTGGCCAGCTTTTCCGCATCACCACCTGGGGCGAGTCCCACGGCGGCGGCGTGGGCGTCGTCGTGGACGGCTGCCCGCCACGCCTCAAACTGACCGAGGCCGACATCCAGCCCGACCTGGACCGCCGCCGCCCGGGCCAGTCCAAAATCGTCACGCCGCGCAAAGAGTCCGACACCGTGCAGATTCTTTCCGGCACGTTCGAGGGCCAGACGCTCGGCACGCCGATTTCCATGTGGGTGAAGAACGAAGACCAACGCTCCGAGGCCTACAGCGAGATGGCGACCAAGTTCCGTCCGTCGCACGCGGATTACACGTACCAGGCCAAGTTCGGCATCCGCGCCTGGCCGGGCGGCGGGCGCACCAGCGCGCGGGAAACCATCGGCCGCGTGGCCGCCGGCGCGATCGCGAAAAAAATTCTCCGCGAAAGTTTCGGGGTCGAGGTGCTGGCCTATGTGACCCAGGTGCAAAAAATCTGCGCCGACATTGATCCCAACCGGGTGAAGTTCGCCGAGGTGGAAGCGAACATCGTCCGCTGTCCCGACCCGGCCGTCGCCCGGAAAATGATCCGGCTCATCGAGAAAATTCGCGGCGAGGGCAACACCGTCGGGGGCATCGTCACCGGCGTGGCGCGCGGCGTGCCGGCGGGCTGGGGCGAACCGGTGTTTGACCGGCTCGAAGCCGACCTGGCCAAGGCGATGCTGAGTCTGCCGGCGTCCAAGGGCTTTGAGATCGGCTCGGGTTTTGGCGGCATCACGCTCACGGGTTTGGAACACAACGACGCCTTCCGCGCGAAGGCCGGGAAAGTTTTCACGACCACCAACCGTTCCGGCGGCATTCAAGGCGGCATCTCCAACGGCGAGACGATTTATTTCCGCGTCCCCTTCAAGCCGGTGGCCACCGTGATGCACGAACAGGACACGGTGGATGCGGACTTCAAAAACACGACGCTCAAAGGCCGGGGCCGGCATGACCCCTGCGTGCTGCCGCGCGCCGTGCCGATGGTCGAGGCGATGACCGCGCTGGTGCTGGTGGATCACGCGCTGCGACACCGGGCGCAATGCGGGTAAAACCCGTTCAGCCGTAAGGAGCCCAAGCACTTGCTGATGGCGCGCATTTGAAGGCATCGCGTCGGCGTGCGCCCTCCTTTATGCTTTACCTTGCGGCGAAATCGGCTAGCCTTCAGGGTAGCAAGCACGACTAATTTCTAGCGGCGCAATTTTTGTACATTTCAGCGCCGCGAAACCCGGGAGTCGGTGCTGTGATTATCAAAGCGACAACGTTATGTCTCAACTCATTAAGTCGGGTCTGCCGGGCTTGATACCAGGGTTGTCCCATTCACCACAACGACTGCGGGCCGCGCCACCAATCCAGAGCAATTAGTTCAGCTGGATTCTGGCCGCCGGAAACAACATGCTTATGAAGCCTCACTCCTCCCTCCCCCAACTCGCCTTCATGATTGCCCTGTCGGTCGGTGTGGCATCCGCTTCCGCCGCTATCCTCTCCGTCACCGGTAACGACACGCTTGTCGGCAATCGTCCATCGAACCTGATCACCAACGGCAGCTTTGAGGCGAACGGCGGCGTGTCGCCCAACGGCGCTTATTGGGCCACGGGCACCGGCTTCTCGCCAACCATGTCTCTGTTCGGCTGGACCGCGACCGGCCAGAGCGGCAGCTACGCCTTTTGGGGCAGCGATGGGCTTGGGGGTATCAACAACAGCGCCCCGCTCCCGCATGGGACCAACGGAGTGTATTTCGGCGCGGGCATCATGGCATCGGTCAGTCCCTTCCCGACGGAAGCGCCCAATGGCCTGGTCACGTTTGCCACCACGCCGACGATTGTGCCCAAGCCGACCGACGGCCCGGTGACGCTGAAGCAAACTGTCTCCGGCCTCAATACCTCCGCCACCTATGTGCTGGATTTCTGGACCAGCGGGGAGGATGTCGGCGGACCGGCCATGGCGGTGGATGGTCTCTTTGGCTTGGATATCACCGGCGAATCACGGCGCTACTTCGCGGCGCCGAGCGGGAACGGCCCGATCGGAACCTCGCAACGTTACCAAGTCTATTTCACGCCCACCGCTTCGACGATCACTTTCAGGTGGCTCAATTGGGGCCATTACTACGATCCGAACGGTTTCCTCTCCGATGAACTCGTGCTCGACGACGTCATCTTGAACCTGTTCACCAACGCGCCCACGCCGATCAACTGCAACTGCGCCACAAACATCAACCTCACCTGTCCCGCCGTGCTGCCCGATCTGTGCGCCACGCTGACGAATTGTTTCACCACGAACATGCTGCCCGGATCGTGCGTGCAGAACTTCCCGCCCGGAATGCCGCTCTCCGTCGGCGTGTTTGTGGTGAACCTGCAGGTTCAGGACTTGCAGTCCAACGCGTTCTCCTGCGCGGTGACGATTAGGGTGAGTCCACCATCGAATGCCCCGCCGCTCACGGTGATTTGTCCGACGAACAAAACCGTCGAGTGCGGCAGCAATTGGAATTTTGACCCGCCCATCGTCACGTCGTCGTGCTGCGGCCTGTTCATCACGCCAAACGATATCGTCGTGAGCAACAGCCCGTGTTCGCAAACCATCACGCGCACGTGGACGATCACCGACGGCTGCACGAACACGGCGACTTGCAGCCAGGTGGTCACGCTCGTGGACACGACGCCGCCCGGCACGCAA
This sequence comes from Verrucomicrobiota bacterium, assembly GCA_031423695.1. Lineage (GTDB taxonomy): Bacteria > Verrucomicrobiota > Verrucomicrobiia > Limisphaerales > CAIQOK01 > CAIQOK01. The sequence continues at coordinate 30,683 of JANPGB010000657.1, read as the reverse complement.
TGCAACGGACAGAATCTCGTCCCGAACGGCGACTTCGAGCGCTACACGAATTGTCCGTCATCGAGCTCGCAATTCAATTTTGCCGCGCCGTGGTTCACGCCGACCGATGCGACGCCGGACTATTTCAACAGTTGCTCGGGCGTCGGCTCGTTGGTCAACACGCCGACGAACGGCGCCGGGGTGCAGGTGCCGTTGAGCGGTAATGCTTACGGCGGTGCGTTTGTTTACTCGAAGTTCGGCACGGGCATCACCAACTCCTATCGCGAATACCTCGAAGTGCCGCTCGTCACGTCGCTGACGCCCGGACAGAAATATCTCGTCTCGTTCTACGTGAGCCGCGCGGAGTATTACGGCCAGGCCATCGCGGACATCGGCGCGCGCTTCATGCCGGTGGCCTACACGATCTTCGGCCCGCCCAGCAATCTTTACGGCGGCGTGCTCGATTTCCCAAACCCGCCTTCGGTCGCGAATTCCCCGACCAACGTCATCATTGATTCGACCAACTGGACGCTGATTCAGGGCACCTACACCGCCGTTGGCTGGGAAAATCATCTCATCCTCGGCAACTTCAAAACCGATCCGAACACCACCGCCACCTACGTCGGCGGCCAAAACACGAACTACGCCTACTACTACTTCGACAACGTCTCCGTCACCGCGATTTGCGATCCTGACCTGACGAACAAAGTCGTGCAATGCGGCACGCCGTGGCAGTTTCCGCCGTTCCCGGTCATTGACAATTGCAGCGGCGGCAACATCACCGTCTCGAACTTCACCCTCACCACCAGCTATTGCCCCGACGTGACCACGCGCACCTGGTATCTCCAGGACCAATGCGGCAACTCCAACGTCCTCACGCAGACGGTCACGGTCGTGGACACGAATCCGCCGATCCTGATGTGCGGCGGTGGCGCGAACCTCGTGCCGAATCCGCAGTTCGAGGGCTACTCGTACTGCCCATACTTTTTCTCGCAGGTCGGGGCCGCCGGCCCGTGGTTCAATGCGACCGTCGCCACGCCCGATTACATGAACACCTGCTCGACGCATCCCGGCGCGAGCGTCCCGAACAACGTCCCCGGTTCGCAAACGCCCTACAGCGGCAACGGCTACATGGGCATCTTCACGTATTCGGTCTATGGCACGAATCCCGTACCCGGCTATCGCGAATACATCGAAGCCCCGCTGCTCTCGACGCTCCAGGCCGGCACGACGTATCAAGTTTCCTTCCGCGTGAGCCTCGCGGATTACTCCGGCTGGGCCATGTCCGAGATCGGCGCGTTCTTCTCCGCCGGGCCGCTCACCGGCAACACGCAAGGGCCGCTCAATGTGACGCCGCAAATCGAGAATCCCTCCACCAACCTGCTGACCTCGACGAACGGCTGGATGCTCGTGCAGGGAACCTTTGTCGCGACGGGCGGTGAAAACCACATCACCATCGGAAACTTCCGCAGCGACGCGAACACCACCGCCACGACCGCGTGGGGCACGAACCACTCGTACTACTACATTGACGACGTGGCAGTGACGCCGCTGTGTTCCTTCACGAACAAAACCGTGCTCTGCGGCAGCCAATGGGATTTCGACACACCGCTCGCCTACGATGCGTGCAGCGGAGATTTCCTTTCCATCTTCGTGACGACCAACTGGACCACGGGCGTTTGTCCGAAAGTCCACACGCGCGTCTGGACGATCTTTGACGGCTGCGCAAACACGATCACTGCCACGCAGAGCGTCACGGAAGTGGATTTCGCGCCGCCATTGCTGTTGTGCAGCGGCCTGAACATGGTGCCGAACGGGGATTTCGAAAACTATCTCCAGTGTCCGCCCGCTTTTTCGTTCCTGAGCTACGCCCAACCGTGGCAGGGCTGGAGTTCGGAATTTTTCCACGCCTGTGCTCCCTTCAGCTCCGGCGTTTCCGTGCCGGCGAACTTCATCGGCTCGCAAGCGCCGTTCTCCGGCTCCGGTTACGGCGGCTGCTACGTTTATTTTAACACGGGCAACAGCTCCAATTCCATCCGGGAATATCTGGAGACGCCGCTCGTCGCGCCGTTGATCGCCGGGCAAAGTTACGCGGTGTCGTTCCGGGTGAGTCGCGCCGATAATTGCACGCACGCCATTGCACAGATCGGCGCGGCCTTTTCCACCGGCAACATCTCGAACTACTTCGCCCTCACGCCACAAGTCGTGAATCCGTCTGCCAACATCATCACCAACTCGACCGGCTGGACGCTCATCTCCGGCACCTTCAACGCCAGCGGCGGCGAGAACACGCTCACGCTTGGAAACTTTCTCCAGGACGCGAGCACCACCGCGCAGTTCATGGGCAACGCGCCGATCAACAACAGTTCCTATTACTACTTCGACGACGTGAAAGTCATCGCGCTCTGCTCGAACGTCCCGGTCAAAGTTGTGCCGTGCGGCGTGCCGTGGAGTTTCGATCCCGCGCCGATCGCCGTGGATCGTTGCAGCGGGAGCAACGTCACCGTCACGCTCGCGAGCACCGTGACGAATTCGTCGTGCCCCGTGAACGCCGTTCGCACCTGGACACTCACCGATGCCTGTGGCAACGCGACCAATTGGAACCAGACCGTGATCGCTTCCACGAACGGCGGCGCGCTGACCGTGAATTGCGATTGCCTGATGGACTGGGCGATTTCGCTTCTCACAACAAACGCATGCACGGCCTTTGTGCCAAATCTCTCCGTGCTGGCGAACTCGCCGTGCATCTCGAACAACTGCGGCTCAATCAACATCTCGCAATCGCCAGCGGCGGGCAGTGTGGTTGGTGCCGGCTCGCATCCCATCACGGTGAAAATTTCCAACTGCGCCGGCATCACGAACACGTGCGTCCTCCCATTCTTCGTGAACGCGCCGCAGCCTACGATCATCTGCCCGCCAAATCTGACGCTCTACACCTGCACCAACTACGCCGTCGCGAACTTCGCGCCGACGGCCACGGGCAACACCGGCATTATCGTCTGCTGGCCGCCGTCGGGGAGTCAGTTCCCGCTTAACACCACCACGACCGTCACCTGCACCGCCACGAATTCCTGCGGCGCGAGCGCGAGTTGCACGTTCACCGTGACCGTGCGTCCGCCGCATCCCAAGTGGGCGTGCTTCAAGAAAGTCATCGGGATCATCACGTTCCCGCCGCCCACGGGCCGGATCATTTATCTGCCTGACTTCCCTGGCGGCGGCAAGGGCGTGGACTTCGCCGATCTCAGCGGCACGGAAGGCGTGCGTTTTGATCTCGGTCCGGCGGAGAAATTCACCTTCAGCACCGTGCTGGATTTCGCTGCGCCCACCAACGCGAGCTTTGAATTGCGCCTGCCGCCGGGCGCGGGTTCGACGGCGAGCACACCGCTCGTCCGCTTCGAGCGCACGTGCGACACGAACTGCGGCTGGGCTGTCCGGCTCTCGCCCCAGATCGTGAGCGATCCGGACGCCACGTTCCGCGCCGTGGCCATTAGCGACGAGGGCCAATTGTTCAACTCCGTGACTGTGGACCGCGCGTCCCTCGCCACGAATCGCTTCGCGATCATCGGCCCGATGAACGGCAACACGAACGCCTTGTTGACCGTGACCTTTGACTTGCGCACGCGCGAACTCAGCCTAGGTCTGCCCGGTTGTGATTGGACGCCGAGCGCGCGGCACAAAGGCTGGGACGGCTGCATTTACGGCAACCCGCGGCCACGTCCCGCCGGAACGAACAAGACCGCGCGCGTCATCATCACCCCGCAAACGCCGTTGCCGTTGCCGCCGATCACGGAACTCAGCCTCACGGTCAGCAACCTCGCCACGATTGCCTTCGACGATCCGGCGATCACGATGTCCGGCCGCAAGTGGGGCGACGGCCACGTCACGCTGATAAAGGCGTATGACGACGGTGCGGAACGCGGCATGGAATTCTTCGCAGCCGGCACCGGCGGCGGCGTGAACGCGGAACTCGGCCACGCCGCGAGCTTCCAACTGCGCATGACTTCGCTCGACGCGAACGGCCTGCCGCTGCTGCCACAACAATTCGCCATTCGCGGCTGGCCGCCCGGCACGACCACGAATCGTCCGCCGCCGCCCGTCATCAACATCCGCCTCGCGCCGGATAACAGCGGCCTTGGCGGCGTGCAACTCGGCGCGGACTTCGTGGACTGGGGCGTCACGCAAGTCACGTTGCAACTCTGGAACGGCACGACGCTCGTTGGCGAAGCGCATCACGTGCCCGCCACAGCTGGCGGCACGATCGCGCTGCTCGGCGGTTTCCCGGGAATCCTCGGCTGCCCCGGCGTCGGCGTGGTGAGTTTGTCCGATACGAATCCGATTTTCGTCCTGGACGGAATGAACTGCGGCACGCTTGGCTGCGTCGGCACGGAACTGCGAATCATCGCCGAACCTTCCACGTCGTTCACGCCGCCGACGGCTTACACCGGCTTGAGCGCCACGATTGGCGACGAGATGGATTACCTGATCCACCGCCTGCAAACCACGCCCGCCTGCTCACCGATCCCGCTGAACGTCGCCGCGTCGCCAGCTGGCGTCACGCTCAGTTGGGAAGGCGACGGCTTCCACCTGCAAGGCGCGGAGTCCTTGACCGGTCCTTGGTACGATCTCGGGGTGAGTCCGCCGGTGACGCTGCCCGCGAATTCCACGGTGCGGGTCTTCCGGCTGCGCTGCGAGTAACCCCGGCCGCGGCGACTGGCAAATCTGGACATCAGTCCCCACTCATCCGGAGCTTGCCGTCGCGACGCGAAGCCGCTCGCAGCCTCGGGAAGTCGCACACGGCAGCTGCATGTGAAACATTTCACCGCATCTTTGTGCGGTGGTTCAACCCGCTGCTTCGATTAAGGTGAACACATCAGCACTGAATCACATTTGAACAAAATCGCCACCCCAGTCCCCTGCCCCGTCCGACGATGAAGCTCTCTGTCATTCGATCCTTGCTCTGCTGCTCGCTCGGTCTGGCTTCAGCCTCGGCCGCGCCGTCGAGCTTGCACACGACCTGGCTCTGGCACATGCACCAGCCGAATTACTGGCCCGACCGCCGCAATTTCGGCACGGACCATTACGAAGCGGCCTGGGACACCATTCAACAGCAGAACGCCGGACGCCCGCATCCGTCGCCGGAAATTCTCGCGAACATTTTCAGCGTCGCCGACCGCGTCGCCGCGTACCAAGGCCGTCCGCGCGATGCGGTCGGCACTGTGCTCGGTTATCCGAACGCCGGCGCGCAGATGAGCTACTCCGGCGCGCTCATGGAGAACATCCAAAGCCTCGGCGCGAACAACCAGCTCGGCTACGCGGGCAACTGGAATTCCGGCAACCAGCAGGCGCGCGGCTGGACCACGAGCGGCGGCAAGACGCGGCTTGACCTGGTCAACTTCACCTATCATCACGCGCTCGCACCGCTGCTCTCGGATGAGACCCTTGAAATGGAACTTCGGATTCACCAGCGGCAGATGGAAATTTTCTGGAGCGCCAGCCCGGCGGTTTCGCGCGGCTACTTTCCGGCGGAGACCTGTTTCACCGAGCGCATGATTCCGATTTTGAAAAAGGTCGGGATCGCGTGGACGGTCATCGCGAACAACCACCTCACGCGTTCGTGCGCTGACTTTCCGCTAGTGCTCGGATCAGGCGGCGAAAATTGCGACATCCCGAATCTCGCCGACCAGTTGAATCCGCCGCAGGGCGCGTCGAACTACAAACGCCTGTCCATCGAGCGTGGCTGTTCGCCGTCCGCCGCGATGCCGTTCGCATTTCAAGTTCACTACGCCCGCCACGTTGACCCGAACACCGGTGCGGACTCGCGCCTCATCGTCGTCCCCGCCGATCAGGCGCTGGGCTGGCGCGACAGTTACGGTCAATGGGACATCAGCCTCCTGGGCGATCTCGCGGCGCGGAACAACCCGGCCAAGCCCGCCATCGCGCTGTTGGCGCATGACGGTGACAACGCCTGGAGCGGCGGCTATTCCTACTACATGAGCGACGGCGTCCCGCATATCGCCGGACAATCCGCCGGCGCGGGTTACGAGCCGAGCACGGTTGAACAATTTCTTTCCGAGAACCCGCCCGACACGAACGACGTGGTCCACGTCGAGGACGGCGGCTGGGTTTTTGCGGACGGCGATTTCGGCTCGCCCATGTTCATCAACTGGCACTGGCCACCGAGCTACACCGCCAGCGGCGCAAACGTCGTTGATCCCAGCCTGGGCGTCAGTGACAAAGCCGACAACTGGCGCGTCATCGTCGCCACCGAAAACCGCGTCAAGACCGCGCAGCAGATTTCCGCAATCACGCCGCGCGTGGACCAGGTGCGCGACCCGGGAAGTTTTTCCACCGCGCCCAACGCCGTCGAACTCGGCTGGCATTATTATCTCGCGGGTCTCGACAGCGGGTTTGTCTATTACGGCTGTCACGACGATGAATGTCAGCGCGTCGTCGTGGCGCAGTCAAACGCGGTGCGCAACGTGAATTCCATTCTCACCACCAGTTCGACCACGGACACCACGCCACCGACAATGTTCCCGCCGCAACGGCATCCGTGGAATCCGGGCGGCACTAACTTCGGCGTGCAATACGGCTACAAAGTCACGGTCGCGGCAAATTCGGATTTCTGGGTGTGGACTTACGCCTACGATGTTTCCGGCATCACCAACGCCAGCCTCCTGTTCCGCGTCAACGGAACCAATCCGCCCGCGAGCGACCAGTTCAGAACCTACACGGGCGGCGCGCTCGCCGGTGCTTGGCAGACTTCCAACCTGACCAGGCGCATCGTCACTCCCATCCTTGGCGTCACGCCGCAATACATCGCGGACTACTACTACGCGAAGGTCGGCGGCGTCTCGAATGCGTTCGTGGATTACTACCTCACTGCGACGGATGCGCGCGGCAACCTTTTCAAATCGCCCATCCAGCACGTCTTCGTGGGCACCGGTTCCGATGGTGGTGGCGGTTCGGGCGGCGGCCCCGTGTCCGTGTCCCCCGCCCCGCCCGTCGCTGGAAATGCGGTGACGATTCAATACGTCGCGACCGGACGCAACCTCGCCTCGGCGAATCCGGTTTACCTTCACCTCGGTTGGAACAACTGGGCCACTGTCCCGCCGGACGTCGCGATGACATTCAACGTCGCGTCGAATTGGTGGCAATACACAGCGACCGTCCCAGCCAACGCCACTCAACTCGACTGTGTCTTCAACAACGGCGCGGGAACGTGGGACAACAACAGCGGCGCGGACTGGCATTTCACTGTCGCCACCAACAGCAATCCGCAGCCGCCGTCGCAGCCGCAGAACCTTACCGCGACTCCAACCCAGACGAACCAGATCAACCTGACCTGGTCGGCGGCTTCCGGCGCGGGCGGATACATCGTCAATCGCAACGGCGCGCCGGTTTCCTCGCTGGCCGGCACGAGTTTTTCCGACACCGGCCTCGGGGTGAATTCTTACAACTGTTACTCCGTCGTCGCATCGAACAGCATCGGCTTTTCCACGCCGAGCGCGACGGTCTGCACCAACACCCTTGCCGCCACCACGAATTATCCGGCGTTCTTGCTCGATGGCGCGTTTGATTTCCCCGGCTATCTGCTCACCTCGAACGGCATGGTGCTGCACGCGGCGTTGCGCGGCAACACGCTCTACGTGGCGACGTGGTCGCCGGGCACGAGCGGCACCAACGACCATTTTATTTTTGTCACTGACCAGTTGCTTTCGTCCGCCAACGCCACGGCTCCGTGGGCCAAGGCCGGAACCGTCGCCGTCAGCGCGAGCAAGCCATTCCTCGCCAGCGAAAGCCAGAACAGCTACGTCAGTTGGTTCGTGAACAATGCCGCGACGAACTGGCCATGCGCCAAGTCAGCGACGACTGCCGGTGCGCTGGAAGGCACGCTTGATCTGCTCGCTGCGTTCGGTACCGTGCCGGCCAATTTGTATCTCTGCGCCGCCGCGTATCAGACTGCGAACAGCGGCGCTCTCGCCGCGCAGGCGCCCGACGGCTCCGGCCCGAACCTGGACACGAACGAATTTTGGGTGATCCCCATCGCGGCGCTGCGCGACCTGAATGCGAATGGAACCTTCGACCGGCTCGAACCCGCGCTCGATTTCAAACTGCTCGCGGCGCAGCCTGTGGCCGGGGGATTCAGTTTGAACTGGGCCTCCATGCCGGGCCGCAATTACCAGGTCGTTTACGCGGGCGCGCTCGGTAATGGGTGGAGCAACCTCCCCGGCGCTTCGAATGTAGCCGGCCCGCTGCAACTCTTCATGTCCTACACCGACGCGCCCCCGGCCCTGGCCACGCAACGATTCTACCGGGTAAAGCTGCTGCCCTGACCGGATCACGAGGGTGACTGAAAAAGGTTGAGTCCAGGATTGGCTCGGCGGGTTGCTTCTTAGAACCTTGCATTGTGCGTGGTTTCGAGGATGAGGTTACCAGTCTCACCTGCTTTGAATCGCGCACTGAATCTCCGATGGGCGATGTTTGCGGCTTTGCTCGGCGCCCGCTCTGTGCCAATCTCAGAAACCTCTTTATGAAAACACTGTCAGCCACACCCAACTCAACCCCCACACCAGCCGCCGGACCGAAACTTCATCATTTGCGCTTTCACCTGCCGCATGTTCACCTGGACCGCACTTTTGGCAACGACTGGTTCGCGCTGAAGGCGGAGGCCTTCGCCCGCTTTTTTGGGACGCCGGTGTTTCTGGTGGGACAGACGGCCATCGTCATCATCTGGATCTGCCTGAATGTTTTCGGCCTCACCAAGTTTGACATCTATCCGTTCATCCTCCTGAATCTTGCGTTCAGCCTCCAGGCCGCCTATGCCGCGCCGCTCATTCTGCTGGCGCAAACCCGGCAGGCGGACCGCGACAAAGCCCACGCGGATGCGGATGCGCAGCATCGGGAAGACCTCGCCATGGCCAACGAACAGCGCCTGACCCTCGCCGCCAGACAGGGCGCGCAGCTCGTGGTGCTGCTGGAGCAGAACACCAAACTGACGGAGATCACCAACGAGTTGAGCAAGCGCATCGAGACGCTGACCCGCGAAATGCACGGCAGGGTTGTGCAGGGCGATCAGAAGCCATAACGATTCATTCCACCCACGGATGGACACGGATGAAGCCAAGGCCAAAGGCCGGTTCAGTAAAGAACGTTGACGCGATAGAAGGCGCTGTTCGTTCCCGCCAGCGGCATCAGTGTGAAATTCGTCGCCACGTCCACGGGCGGATTGCTGACGGGAATGGTGATCAGCGAAGCAACGTTGCTCCAATTTGCAAAAGTGACCGAACGCTGCGGTTGATACCGGATGCCGGGCTTGCCCGTGAAGTTTATGCGAAAATCATGGTTGCTCAACTGGCTGATGGCCAGCACGGGAGTTTCATCCGCGATCTTCGAATAGATCACCGAGCGTCCGCCCGTGGCGAGGAACCACGGATTGGACGTGCCGCTCGCAAAGCCGTCCACGTACGCGACCGGCTGCTTGCCCTCGATGCGGCGCGCGAAAAAGTCGTAGAGGCTCATTGCATTCGCATCGAGCAACTGCTCTGAGAGAATGATCGTCGCGCAACGAAAGATGCGCTGCGAATTTGTATCAGTGGGAAAGCGCAGGCCCTGGGCCGCGATGACGTTGCTGATGGTGACCAGCGAAACTTCGTTCGACGTGAAGACCTGGCCGTTGACAGGCGTGACGTTCTGATTGGTGAACACGAAATAAGTTGGCACCTGGTTGGAAGACACGAAGCCCATCAGATAAAGTTCCATCGCGTTGAACGTGGAAATGTTCGTCCCGACCGCCGGGCCGGTGACGTAACCGCCGCTGCCGTTGGTGGTAAAGGTGTAAGTGAAATTTCCGCCGACGTTGCCGCCGCCGGGAATCGAAAAGCCCATCACGTTGATCGCGATGTCGCCCTTGGGCCAGTGTGAGATGCCGTTCGAGTAAATCGTGGCCGACAGATAATTGATCCATTGATGACCGGTCTCGTGGCTGAACGCCGGCCCCGCACCGTCGAACAGCGATGAAATGGGAAACACCGAGTAGCCCTGGAGCCGTCCGCCGCTGCCGAAGCTGGCGTCGTTCGTGTAAAGGATGGACCCGATGCCTTGCACGCTGTTTTTCGCGCCAGCGTGGTAACGGTTGCCGCGCACACCGGCGATGTGGACGAAGTTCAGGAAGTCATAATTGTCGGCGTGCAGTTTGAAAAAATTGCTGGCCCAATACGTCGCACTGAAATTGGTCAATTGCGATTTGCTGGCCACGTAGTTGACCACGTAACCGGTTTCCTGATTCGTGGCCGCGAGATTGGTGCGGATGGTCGCCAGCCCGATCTCCGGCGTCCAAATCTCGGCGAAGATGTTGAACTGGCCGGCGTTGGTCGGGACGCAAAAGCCAATGAACGGGCGGAACACGGTGCTGGTGGTGTACTTGCTGATGATTTCGTTCGCGGTGAACAGGCACGTCCACACGCCGTCGCCAGCGACAAGATCGCCGTTGCTGCCGTTGTCGAACATGAAGCGATCAACGCTGTTGTAGCGGAATGTGACGGAAGCAGGGCTGCCGGTGATCTCAGCCTCGAAGCGGACGTTGCCCGCGAAGTTCGTCGGCACCACCGTTGGCGTGAACCAGAAGCGAAACACATCCGGAGTGGCGGCTCGCGACACGCCCGCCAGCCATAAGGCAAGGAAGCCAGCGAGGGTCAGGGAGAATTGCCCGTGAAACCAGCGCATGCAAACAACTATACCCGCATGCGGAACGGCGTCAATCACGGGGACGCGGGGCATCCACAACTCAGCGTTGCAGTGCCAGTCCCTCGCGCCGGATCGGGAGCGGAAATCTGGCATGGCCAGCTCCAACGGGCAGCACCGGCATTTGGCCTCAGAACATTTCCGCCGCTTGTGCCCGCGCCGCCGTGACGGCATAATCGCCCCATGCCCGAGCCCTCTGTCATCGCTGTTGCACGCCTGTCGCGCGGCTTGGGTTGTCTCCTGCTGGGCGCACTGCTTGGCTGGGCCAGGCCGGCTCACTCGGTGATCCTGTGGAGCGACAACGGTGCGCGACTCACGCACAATACCGGAGCCGGCGCGGACATTCTGGGTGGAGCGGTGAAGCGGGACGACACCGCGAGCGACGCGCTTTATTTCAAGGTGCAAGTAGATCCGCTTTCAGATGTCGCATCCGAACCGTACGCGGCGGCCCTGCAACTGTTTGAAAGCGACCAGGGGCGGCTGGCGGTAGGCAACGCCGAGGAGGCTTGGGGTTATTCCGCCTTCGCCACGGCGGAAACCGGGCCGTCAAACAAGGTCGTGGGTGAATTCAACCTGAACTCCTCCCACCCAGAACCGTCCCGCCTGGGCCAGTTCCTGCCCTATGAATTGCCGCGCCACGACGTGGCGCGGATCCTGGTCTTCAAAATTCAATATGTGCCCGGAGGGGACGACCTCGTCACTGTCTGGTTGAGTCCGAACCTCGCGCGGGGCGCCACGGACAAGAACCAGCTCGCAAGTCTCACCACGAAGTTCAAGGCCAACGCGTCCTTCAACCAGCTCCACCCGATCCACAACGGCGGCGGCAACGGCTGGATCTTCAGCGATATGGCCATCGCCACGTCGTTCAACGATTTCATCGTGACCCGTTTCTGGCAGACCTGGTGGTTCCTGACCCTGACCGCGTTGGGCCTGCTGGTCGGGGTTGGGACGACGGTGCGGGTCGTGGAAAAGAAAAAATTCCAGCGCCGGCTGCTGCTGGCCGAGCAGGAGCGGGCCTTGGAGCGGGAGCGGTCCCGCATCGCGCGGGATTTGCATGACGATCTGGGCTCGTCCCTGACCCAGATTTCCCTCTTGAGCGGCCTGCTCCGGGAGGACAAGCACAATGCCCAGCAGGTCGAGGCGCACGCCAGCAAACTCTCGCAGGCCGCCGACCAGACCGTTCGCTCGCTTGAGGAAATCGTCTGGGCGGTGCGGCCCGGCAGCGATACATTGCAGAGCCTGGTGGAATACATCGCGCATTTCGCGAATGAACTTTTCGACGGCAACCACACGCGCTGCCGGCTTGACCTGCCGCACGATCTGCCCGCGCTGGGCCTGCCGCCCGAAGTGCGCCACAACATCTTCCTCATCGTCAAGGAGGCGCTGACCAACGCGCTCAAACATGCCGCCGCGCAGGAAGTCCACGTCCAGGCCAAGGCGATCGGGAGCACGGTGGAAATTGTGGTTGAGGATGACGGCAAGGGGTTCGCGCCGGCCGACCCACCGGCGGCGGACAAGCGAAACGGCCTGGGCAACATGCGGCAACGCACCGAAACCATCGGCGGCAAACTGGAGTTGCAGAGCTCTCCAGGAAGCGGCACGCGCATGCGCCTCACCGTGGATCTGGGCAATGCACGGAACCGCGTACGCGCCTGACGATGAAGCCGCGCAGTCACATATTCATGCACTTGCCCTCCCAACCGACTTTGTGGCATTCATCCATCCGCAGTCACCAACGCCAATAAACTCATGTTGATCAAAGTTGCCATTGTGGATGATGATGAGGGCATCCGCGCCAGTCTCGCCGCGCTGATCCGGCGCGCGCCAGCCTTCCAACTCACGGGCGACTACCCGAATGCGGAACTGGCGCTGAAGGAGATTCCGCGCAAGCCCGCGGACGTGGTGCTCATGGACATCAATCTGCCGGGCATGAATGGTGTGGAATGTGTCCGCCAGTTGAAAGCCATCCTGCCCGCGGTGCATGTGCTGATGCTCACGGTTTACGAGGACAGCGATTCGCTTTTTAATTCCCTCAAGGCCGGCGCGAGCGGTTACCTGCTCAAACGCACAGCGTCGGCGCGCCTGCTCGAGGCCATCCAGGATGTGTTCGAGGGTGGCTCGCCGATGACGCCGCAACTGGCGCGGCGCGTGGTGCAGTTTTTTTCCCGGCCCGGCGGGGAGGATGCAGCGTTGGCAAAACTCACCCCTGGCGAAAAGGAGTTTCTCGATCAGCTCGCGAAAGGCTACGCTTACAAGGAAATTGCCGACCGCATGAAGATCAGTATCGATACCGTACGAAGCTATGTGCGGACGGTTTATGAAAAGCTGCATGTCCACTCGCGCACCGAGGCGGTGGTGAAATATCTGCGGGGCTGAAGGGTGGGGCGGGACGGAATGATCCACTCACGGGACGACTTCAATTTCGTAAAACTTCTGCGGCACCGGCGGCGCATTTGAAACATCCAAATACGAAGTGGACAGTCCGCTGGCCGGGACCACGCCGCTGATCGGCGTGAAGGGCTCGCTCAAATTGGTGGTGGCCAGCACCCGATAATTGACGCCCGGGGTGCTGCTCCATACGACCGACTGTTGATTGCTGAACAGCCCCGAAATCAACAGCGCCGGCGGCACGATCACCGTCCGCGCGCTTCCGAGCCACACGCCCGAGGTGCTGTTGGAGTAGACCACCTGAATCAAATTCGTGCCGGTCACGGTGCCCGGGGAAGTTCCGCTCCAGTTATAAAGCAGCGAGCGCAGTCCGGGGCAGCCGGCAACCGCGCCCACCGGGCGCAAAATGTAGGAGGCTTGCGGCTGCAGCGCGCCGTTGACGGTCAACCGGAACAGGCTCGTGTCGTTGGTCGCCAGCGTGGGGGTAAAACAGGTTTGGATCAGATAAGTGGTGTTGCTCCCCAGCGGAATCACCAAGCCGTCCACCGCCGGACTGGAGAAATAAACGACGGGCGGAGCGGAGGTGGTTTGGAACAACAATTGGTAAGGGGCCAGCAACGCGTTTCCGGAAACCGCATCAACGGCCGTGTTGCTCACCGTCACCATGATATTCGTCAGCGGTGCGAACCCGGTGCCGGCCGGGGTAAACGTCATCGTATCGCCGCCCGCCGACCAGCCAAAGGTTCCGGCACTCGGCGGCGCAGTCGCGAAGGCTGATTCAACACTGCTGGTGTTCATCGGCTTGCTGAACTGCAGCACGAGCGGTGAAAGCGTCGCAACGTTTTTGGCCGCATGGACGGGAGAATTGCTGATGACGACCGGGTCGAGCGGGAGCATTTGCGCCTGCGCGAGGAATATTTTTGCGGTCGTGGCCGGCACGGTGACTGCGGGAGTTTGCGACCCGGCAAGCACCGTGAATGTTTCGCCGGGATTCAACAAATTCGCCAACACCGTGCCTGCCGGATAAGTCACGGTGCGCGCGGGCAGGGTCTGGCTGTTGGAGGCGGTGTTGAAAACCACGAACACCTCCTGCGTGGTCAGCACGCGCGAATACGCGAACAAACCCGGTCCGCCGGAATTGTTCCATTGGTTGACATGCGCGCCGAGCGTCAGCGCGGGGTAGAGCCGGCGGAAGTTGTTGAGCTTGGCGACGCGCTGAAACAGCGGGTGGGTGTAGTTGAAATTGTCGCCCAGCGACGGCCCCTGCTCGAACTGCCCGGCAAACATGTCCTCGCGATTGGCAGGATCGGCCCCGCCATTGAAAGCCTGCTCGGTGCCCTGGTAGAGGCACGGGATGCCGCGTGAGGTATAGAGAAATTCCAGCGCCACGATCAGACGGTTGGTATCCCCGTTGGCATTCGTGACATTGAGAAAGCGCGTGGTGTCGTGGTTGTCGAGGAACGTGACGAGCTGATTTTGCGTGTTGGGATCGTAGTTTGAAGTCAGGGCGTTGTAATGGTCTTCGATCTGTTGGGTGTTGCCGCCCCGCTCAAAAACATTTTGCGCCGCGAAGAACAACGGGTAATCCAGCAGGGAATCCAGTTTGAACGCGCCGCCCCCCTTCGTGCCGGAATAGCTGCCACACTTGGCATCGGAACCGTCGAAGACCTCGCCGAACATGAAAAAACTCGGCCGTCCGTTCGTCGCGGCGAACGCGTGGATGCGCGGGCACCAGTCCTGCCAGAAACCCATCTCCGCGTGCTTCACCGTGTCCACGCGGAAGCCGTCGAAACCCACGGTCTGAATCCAGTAATTGTAAATCGCGGCAAGGTTGGTCCGGATGAACGTGGACTCGGTGCGGAAATCATCCAGTCCGCTGAGCTCCCCCAGTTCGACCTGCTGCGAGCTGCCGTAATTCTGGATCGCGCCGTAGTTGTGAAAAAGGTTGGTGAGCGAGGGGTTGGTGGAATTCGTGTTGAACGGCGCGGCGTATTTCCGCGACGCACTGGCGTAGGACATGGTGTAGCCGTTTGTGTTGAACGCCGTGTTCCCGTTGATGTTGTTGAGGGTGCTGCCGTGGTTCACGACGACGTCCTGAATCACCAGCAAACCTTTAGCATGCGCCGCATTCACCATGCCCTGGAGTTGGGCCAGCGATCCCCAGTGCGGATCCACCGAGTAAAAATCGCTCCCCGAGTAGCCGTGGTATTCCCCGAAACCGTTCTTGACGATGGGCGAAATCCAGATCGCCGTCGCCCCGAGCGCCTTGATGTAATCCAGCTTTTGCTCGATGCCCTTGAAGTCGCCGCCGTGGACGGCACCTCCACTGCTGGCGTTGTAAGAACCGGAGGCGTTGTTGTTGTTTGGGTCGCCATCGAAGAAACGGTCGGTGAAAATCTGGTAGATGCTCTGCGCCCGCCAAAGGCCGTTGGAGCCGGATTGGGCCGGAGCCTTTGCCGGAAAATTGGCCAGCGCTGCCAGGCACAGGATGACTGCGCGTCCAACCATCGTCGTTTGGCAAAGTAAGAATTTCACCGGTTCTGGCAACGCTAGCCCGCTTTGGCCGCGCGTGACAGCGGAATGATCGTTTTAGACACCGCATGAAGATGCGAGCGCCAGCGGCGGTAATTTGTCCGGCTGCTTGACCGCACAAACGTGCGGTGGACGATCTTGCGTTCCAGTGTAGTTTTATTGCGCGCCCAATATCATACCGTGAGGCGCGAGCGAGCCTCGGGCTTCGTGGCCAACGGTTGTAAGCAAAAACATTATGAAACACCTGATCAAATCATTCGCGGTCGCCGGCGTGGTGGCTGCCGCCTCCCTCACCTCCCAAGCGCAGCCTTACTATGTGGCTGGCAGCGGCGTGACTCCTTCGTGGACGCCCGGGGATCCCGGCCTGCAACTGCTCGGCTCGCCGTTCACCCTCACCACCGCCACCGGCCCGGCTGGCAACTATCACGAATTCAAAGTGACCGGGGCGACCTGGGGTGATCCCAATTACCCTGGCAACAATGTCAAAATCAAAAGCGACGCGAACGGCACGAACACGTTTTATTTTTATCCCGGCAGCACGGTGGATGGCTGGAGCCCGCTCAACAACCGCATCGGCTATGCAGACCCCGGCAACATGGCCTTTGAAATCATTGGCGGTTTCAGCGGCTGGGGTAGCGCCACCAACCTGAACGCCATCGGCAGCGGACAATATTCGAACAATATCACAGGCATCCCGGCGGGAACCTATGGTTTCAAATTCCGCACACCGGGGACCTGGTCGGAAGTCGCTTTCGGCGCGGACTTCGGAAACTTTGGAGCCGACGGCTCGTTTACCGTCACCAACTCCAGCCAGGTATTGCCGGTGGTGTTGGATTTGCCCCGCGGCCGCTGGCTGATCGGCACACTCGCTCCTTCGCCGGTGACGAACCAAGTGGTCTTCGCCGTGGACATGACATATCAAACCCAGCTCAGCCTGTTCACCCCCGGGTCCTCGGTGTTTGTCGCCGGAGCGTTCAACGGCTGGCCGGGAACCGGCCCAGCGGCACTGGTGCTGACCAACTTTCCCGCCTACAACGGCGGCAGTAACACGAACATTTACTATGGAACGAATACCTTTGTGGGCTCGCCGAATTCCATCGCCACCGCCTTCAAATACACGCAGAATGACCCCGCCGCACAAAATGGCGGCTGGGAAACCACCGGTGACCGCTCAGTCGTCCTGCTCTCGACCAACGGCCTCTTGAAATTGCCGGTGGGTGTGTTCAGCGATCTGTATTCAATTGATGTTTTGAGCGTGGACACCATCGTCTCCTTCAACGTCAGCATGACCAATGCAGTGGGCGTGACCAATGGGGTACAGGAGACCATTTTCAATCCGGGAAGCGACAATGTGTATATCAATGGTGATTTCGTTCCATGGGCCGCTTGGAATCCGATTTCATTGTCAGCTTACCAATGCACAAACAACCCGACCGGCAGTCAGGTCTACACGTTCACCAAGACGTTCTTGGCCGGCCAACCCCGTCTCGTCACCTACAAGTATTCAATCAATGGCGCGGATGACGAAGCCGGCTTTGCCCAGGATCACAAACGCTACATCCGCAGCACCACTGGCACTTACAATATGCCGCTGGACACCTTCGGCACCCAGACGGTCGAACCGAAGTTCGGCAACCTCGCCATCGGCAAGCCTGCCGGCGGGGCATTGCCGGTGACCTGGCTCGGTTATCCGGGCGTGAATCTGCAGACCAGCACAAACCTCCTCGGCACTTGGAGCAACGTGGCGAACACTGAAGGGCAGAGCAGCACCAACTGGCCCGCTGGCAGTGGCAACCGTTACTTCCGCTTGATCCAACCGTGATTCCTTGCCAGCCGGGCGGATGAGTAATTTCATCCGCCCGGCCTCCACCAAAAACATGAACACACCAGCCCCCCAAAAAAACCGGTCGTCGGGTTTTACGCTCATTGAACTGTTGGTGGTCATCGCCATCATCGCCATCCTCGCCGCCATGCTGTTGCCGGCGTTGGCCAAGGCCAAGGAACGGGCCACTTCGATCAATTGCATGAGCAACTACAAGCAGCTGGGCCTGGCGTGGTTCATGTATGCCGGCGATAACAATGACAAGCTGGTGACCAATTCCGACCGGAATGTCGGCGGCAACAAATACAACTGGATCTGTCCCTATGGCGTGACGATGGATTGGACGGCCAATGCGAACAACTTCAACACTTTGTTTTTAACCGTTGATGACCCGGTGCTGGGGACCGCCCTGCTCGGGAGCTATGTTTCCAAGCAGTTGAAGATTTTCATTTGTCCCGCAGACCGTTATCTCAGCGGCAACCAATCGGGTAAGGGCAATCGCATCCGCACCTGCGCCATGAACGGCGCGATGGGCGACGGCTCAAAATGGTTCGCTCCCGGAAACGGCGGCAACTGGCCCTTGTTCTACACCGCCCGGAAACTGGCGGACATGCACAATCCGGGCCCGAGCGACTGCTGGGTGATTCTCGACGAGCACCCGGACAGCAACGATGATGCGACATTTTATATCAACCCGGCGGATGCCAGCGGCAACGGGACAAGCTTCACCGAACTGCCCGGCAGCCTGCACGGCAAAGCTTCGGGCATGGTCTTTGCCGACGGCCACGCGGAAGTTCACCGTTGGGGCGGAACCAAAACCACCCCGGGCGTATCCTACCCTTCCAGCTACCTGCAAGCCGTGAACATCAGCGGCGATGCGGCCAGCCAGAAGGATTTGACCTACCTGGCCCAGCACACGCCCCTTCGGTAGACACCGCCCCAGCGGGTGGATATGCTCTGGGAATTCCAAAGGGATGTTGACGACTTAGACCAATTTAATTCAAACCTATGCAACGGTACTTTTATCATCGCAGCCAACTTAAAAACCTGGTTTCGATCGTGATGCTGCTGGGCGCTTTGAGCACGCGGGCCGACGGCGACGCAAGCCGCTTGCCCGCACAATCCGGCCCCGCCTGGTTGCGCCAGGGAGTCATCTACGAGATTTTCCCGCGCGACTTTTCCAGCGCCGGAAATCTGGGCGGTGTCACCGCCAAGCTCGACGAGCTGAAAACTCTCGGCGTCAACATTCTCTGGCTCATGCCGGTTCATCCCATCGGCGAAAAATTCCGCAAGGGCGATTTCGGCAGCCCTTACTCGATCAAGGATTACTACGCGATTGATCCGAATTACGGCACGCTCGACGATTTCAAAAAGCTCGTGGCGGCCGCCCACCAGCGCGGCATGAAGGTGATCATGGACATCGTCGCCAACCACACCGCCTGGGACAGCGTGATGATGCAGCATCCGGAATTTTACAAGCAGGACGCGCACGGCAAGATCATTCCCCCCGTGGCCGAATGGACCGACGTGGCGGGCTTGAACTACGCCAGCGCGAAGCTCCGCGATTACATGATTGACATGCTCAGCTATTGGCTCAAGGAAGGTGACGTGGACGGCTTCCGCTGCGACGTGGCCTACATGGTGCCGACCGATTTCTGGGAGCAGGCCCGCGCCCGGTTGACGAAGCTCAAACCCGACCTCATGTTCCTCGCCGAAGCCAGCAAGCCGGAGCTGCTGCTGAAGGCTTTCGACATTGATTACTCTTGGCCGCTGCACGCCGCCTTGAATGAGGTGCTGCTCAGGGACGCTCCGGCCTCCAGGCTCCGCGCGTCATGGGAGGATAGTTGCCGTCAATTCCCGCAAGGCGCGTTGCACCTGCGGATTTCCGACAATCACGACGAGGCCCGCGCCGTGGCCCGCTTTGGCATCCGGGGCGCCCTGGCCGCGTCCGCGCTGATGTTCTCACTTGATGGCGTGCCGCTGCTCTACAACGGCATGGAGGTCGGGGACGCGACGGAATCGGGCGATCCTGCGCTCTTCGACAAGCTCCCCATCTGCTGGAACCCCAAGGAGCGTCCGCCGCTGCGCCAAATCTATCATGACTTGATCCAGCTGCGCCAAAAATCGGAGGCCTTCCACAACAACCGCGTCGTGTGGCTGCATAACTCCGATGAAACGAACGTCGTCACGCTCCTGCGCGCAGACGACCAGAATGAATTTGTGACCATGATTAATTTTTCCAACCGGCCGCTCGCGGCAAGGGTGGATGTCGCAAACCCGGACAGCTTCAAACCTGTGTCCCTCTCAGGGATGAGCGCCGTTCCGGCCAACGATTTTCCACTGTGCCATCTCGGTGGCTTTGAATGGCGGATCTACCGACGAGTGCTGGACAAGTGATTTGGATGTCGCCGCGAAACACTCCCACGCGCCGCACCCAGGCGGACGATTTCCCTTCGTGTAATTCCTGAATTGCGCATAAAATCAGCCCATGCAAAAACCGCAACTTGGCTTCTGGCAGATCTGGAACATGAGCTTCGGCTTCCTCGGCATCCAGTTCGGCTGGGGCCTGCAGATGGCGAACATGTCGCCCATCTACAAATATCTCGGGGCGTCCGACTCGCAGATTCCCCTGCTCTGGCTGGCCGCGCCGCTCACCGGCTTCATCGTCCAGCCGATCATCGGCGCGATGAGCGACCGTACCTGGGGGCCGCTCGGCCGTCGTCGCCCGTATTTTCTCGTCGGCGCAATCCTGAGTTCGCTCGCGCTGTTGCTGATGCCGAATTGCAGCGCGCTCTGGATGGCCGCGGGGCTGCTGTGGATTCTCGACGCTTCCATCAATGTCTCCATGGAACCGTTCCGCGCGTTTGTGGCTGACAAGTTGCCGGAGCCACAGCACGGAACCGGTTTTGCCATGCAGAGTTTTTTCATCGGCGTGGGCGCGGTCGTCGCCGGGATGCTGCCGTGGATGTTGAAGAACTGGTTTCATGTTTCGAGCGACACTAGCGCGGCGAATGCCATTCCGCCCAACGTGAAAATTTCCTTCTATGTCGGCGCCGGTGCTTTTCTATGCGCGGTGCTGTGGACGATATTCACGACCAAGGAATATCCGCCGGAAGACCTGGAGGCGTTCCGCCGCAAGAAGGCCGGGAGCAAAGGGCTGGCACATTTCCTCGGTGAAATATTCTCCGCGTTGCGCGAAATGCCCCGCGCAATGAAGCAGCTCGCGCTCGTGCAGTTCTTCACCTGGCTCGGATTGTTTTGCATGTGGCTGCATTTCTCCAACGCGGTGCCGGTCGTGTTTGGCAGCAGCGATCCGACCACCGAACCGTTCAAACGCGGCGCGGAGTGGGCGGGTGTCTGCTATGCGGTGAAAGACGGCGTGACCTTCGTGGCGGCGTTTGCACTGATGGCGTTGTCCCGCAAAATGGCGCGGCGGCGGATTCACGGCGTCTGCCTGGCGCTGGGCGGACTGGGCTTGCTGGCGGTCGGCTTCATCCACGGCGAGGAGCAGAAAAATTTTCTGCTGGTGGCGCTGGCGCTCGGCGGCGTGGCCTGGGCTTCCATTCTCTCCATGCCCTACGCGATCCTGGCAGGCGTCCTGCCAGCGGCGCGGATGGGCCTTTACATGGGCATCTTCAACTTTTTCATCGTACTACCGGAAATCCTCGCCGCGCTCACGTTCGGCCCGCTCGTGAAAAATTTTCTCGGCGGCAACCTCGTTTACGCGGTGATGGCCGGCGGGGTGTTCATGCTCATGGCCGCCGTGCTGGCGCAATTGGTGGATGAAAAACCCACGACAGCCTGACATTCGCCGTTCATGAAAATCACCTTCCGGCTGCGCTATCGCACCACGTTTGGACAGTCGCTTTTCCTCATCGGCAATCACGAACTGCTCGGCGGCGGCCAGCCCGGACGGGCGGTTCCACTCGAGTATTTCGACGAGGAATCCTGGCAGGCCACCCTCCATTTCCCGGACAGCCTTACCGCCGACACCGCGATCCTCTACAACTACATTTTGCGCAATGCGGACGGCTCGACGGTTCAGGATTGGGGCCATGACCGTGTCATCCATCCGTCGGCTTTCCGCCAAAGCGAAGTGCTGATTCTGGATTCATGGAACTCGGCCGGGGCGGTTGAAAACGCGTTTTACACCGAGCCCTTCAAAAAAGTTTTGCTCAACCGGGATCAAAGCGCACTACGGCTCCCGATCCGGCCCGGTGCGACGCACACGTTCAAAATCAAGGCGCCCTTGCTGATGAAAGGCCAGACCCTGTGCCTCCTTGGCAACACCGCCGCCCTGGGAAACTGGAACACCACTTCACCGCTGTTGTTGAACCGGATTCCGGGCGAGGAATTTCTCACCGCGCAACTTGGCCTCCATCACGCGTTGTTTCCCATCGCCTACAAATACGGCGTCTATGATTTGGAACAGCGCGCTTTCCTCCGTTACGAGGACGGCGAGAACCGGACCTTAAACGCGGCCGCCCTGAACACTTACAGCATCATCAACGATGGCTTCATCCGCCTGCCCGCCGACATCTGGAAAGGCGCGGGGGTGGCGATCCCGGTGTTCAGCCTGCGCAGCGAAAACAGTTTCGGCGTCGGCGAATTCACGGATTTGAAACCGCTTGCCGACTGGTGCCGGCGCACGGGTTTGAAGGTGATCCAAATTCTACCGATCAATGACACTTGCGCCAGTCACACCTGGGTGGACTCGTATCCGTACGCCGCCATCTCCGCGTTCGCGCTGCATCCGCTGTATCTGAATCTGAACCCGCTCATCGGAACCGGGAGCCTGCCCCCGGTTTTGGAGACTGAACGGCAACGACTCAACGCGCTGGAGGCCGTGGATTACGAGGCGGTGATGCAGGCCAAATTGAGATTCGTCCGGGCCATCTTCCCGGAACAGAAAGCGGAAACCTTCGCCCGCAGTGACTATCAGGAATTTTTCCGGCAAAACCAGCATTGGCTTAACCCGTACGCGGCCTTCTGCGCCCTGCGGGACAAATTTGGAACGGCGGATTTCAACCAGTGGCCGGCCCACCGGTTTTATCGCGCGGATGTAATCACCGCACTTGTCCAAAAAGACCCCGCCCTGCGCGATGAAATCGAGTTGAATTGTTTCATCCAATTTCACCTGCACCTGCAGCTTCAGGACGCGGCCGCATACGCCCATGAACAAGGCGTAATCCTGAAAGGCGACATCGCCATCGGCGTCTATCGCCACGGCGCGGATGTTTGGCAGCAGTCGGAGCTTTTCCACACGGACCGGCAGGCGGGTGCGCCGCCGGATGCCTTCGCGGTGAAGGGGCAGAACTGGGGGTTCCCAACGTACAACTGGCCGCGCATGCTGCAGGACGGTTTCGCGTGGTGGAAACAGCGGTTCGCGCAGATGAGCTGCTACTTCGATGCGTTCCGCATCGACCACATCCTCGGCTTCTTCCGCATTTGGAGCAGTCCGGCGCACGCAGTGGAAGGCATCCTGGGATTTTTTGTGCCGGCGCTGCCCGTTAAGCTTGAGGAGTTCGGCCAGCGTGGGATTCCATCCGACCGCGACCGGTTGGTGAAACCTTTCATCACAGACCCGGTCGTGCGGCAAATTTTCGGCAACGAAAGCGAGCGGGTGAAACGGGACTTTTTAGCGGCAGGGCAGCCGGGTCAGTATTGCCTGAAGCCGGAATTCGCCACGCAGCGGCAGGTTGAAAATCACTTTGCGCTATTGGAAGCAAACGAACCCAACCGGCAACTCAAGGAAGGCCTGTTTGATCTGATCAGCAACGTGATCTTGTTCGAAGTCGAAGGCTCCGCGGGTCGGGAGTTTCATTTCCGATTTGCAATGGCCGACACGCTGTCCTTCAAGAGCCTGGATCCGCAAACGCAGGTGAAGCTCCAGGAGCTTTACGTGGATTATTTTTTCCGGCGGCAGGATGATTTTTGGAGGCAGGAGGGGCTGCAAAAACTGCCCGCGCTGAAGCGTGTCACCAACATGCTCATCTGCGGCGAAGACCTCGGCCTCGTGCCGCCCTGTGTGCCGGAACTGATGAAGGAACTGGGGTTGTTGAGCTTGGAAATCCAGCGCATGCCCAAGGCGATGGGCGTGGAATTTTCCCGCCCGGCTGACGCGCCCTACCTGAGCGTCGTCACGCCCGGCACGCACGACATGAGCACCATCCGTGGTTGGTGGGAGGAAGACCGGAACCTGACGCAAAAGTTTTATCAGCAGGAATTGAAACTGACAGGCGCCGCCCCGGCGCACTGCGGGGCCGCGATCAACCAGGCAGTGGTGCTCCAGCATCTTGCCTCGCCGGCCATGTGGAGCATCTTTCAACTCCAGGATTTACTGGGCATGGATGAATCCCTGCGGCGTAAAGATTTTGCCGCCGAGCGCATCAACGTGCCGGCCAATCCAAAGAATTACTGGCGTTACCGCATGCATCTGACGCTGGAACAACTGCAGCAGGCCGAGACTTTCAACCAGGAACTGAACCGCCTGATCCGCCAGAGCGGAAGATAGAAAGTGACGCATGCAGCGGGATGATTTCAGGACATGCCCCGGCGCCAGCAACGGGAAAACCCTCAGGGGTCGCTGCGGCCCAAAAATCCCGCAAGTTCCACGGGAATAAAATCAATCACCTCGCGGGCGGACGCGCCCCCCTCCACCGGCAAAAAACGATTGAGCATGATGGAGAAGGCCAGCGACTCGCCCGCCGCCGTGGTGACGTAGCCCGAAAGCGAATTCGCCCAGCGCAGCGTGCCGGTCTTGGCGTGCACCTTGCCGGCGGCAGCGGTGTTGTGCATCCGGCTTTTCAACGAGCCGTCCACGCCGGCGATCGGGAGCGAATCGCGAAAGGCCGCGGCCTGCGGATGCCGACTCATGAACTTCAGGAGTGCGACACTGGCGTCGGGCGTGGCCAGATTGTTGCGCGACAAACCGGAGCCTTCCTCGAACTGCACGTCGCCAGGCCGCAAGCCGGCGCGCGCGAGGAAACCATCCAGTTGTTCGACGCCCGCTTCTTCCGAGGTTTTTTTCGACCAACGATTCGTGGCCTGGGCCAGCGCGCCGAGATGGGCAAGCAGCAGGTCGGTGTAAAGATTCTGCGAAGGCTTGTTGATTTCGCGCGCCAGTTCGCGCAGCGGCAGGGAGGCAACCGAACCCAGTTCCAGCAACTTGCCGACATCGAGCGGACGGGCTTGCCGGTCCAGCCAGTTCATGGTGCGCAGCCTGCCACTGACTTTGATGCCGTGCCGGGCGAGCGCCTCCTGGAACAGCGCCATGAACAGCCCGGCCGGCCGATGCACCGTCAGATAATCGTGGTGCGGCACATCGTTCGACGGCCACTGGCCGGAAACAAAAACCACATTCTCGCCCAGCGGCCGGTAACATTGAAGGTCGCGCTTCCCGCCGGCAGCAATGGTTTCGGTGCGATTGCTCAAGACCAGATAACCGGTCACGGGTGAGAGCGACAACTGACATGGCAGGCCAATCTTCGCGCCCGGATAGGCGGCAAGGGTGAGAAGATTGTCATTGATCGACAGCGCGGAAATTTCCGCACCGTAGTAAAATTGCAGGTCATCGCAATCCCAGCCCGAACCATACGGCGGTCCGTGGAAAAAACTTTCGTCACCAACGAGGTCGCCGGTGATGCGTTTGACCCCCGCGTTGGTCAGCGCAGCCACCAACGGTTCCAGCGCCTGAAAAATATCGTTGCTGTGCAACCGCCCATTGATGCACGGATCGCCACGCCCGTAAACGATGAGGTCGCCCTTGAGCGTGCCGAAACGGTTCGGCTTGGCCGTCGCATAGAGCGAAGTCTTGATGCGGTAATCCCCACCAAGCTGATCGAGCGCGAGTGCCACGGTGTAGAGTTTGCAGTTGGAGGCGGGGCTGAACAGTTTGGCGGCGTCATGTTCAAAAACAGTTTTGCCGCTGTCGAGTGAGACAACCTTCACACCGAATGTGCCCGCATCGAATCGCGGCTGCGAGACATGTGCCGCCAGCCGCCTTTGCAATTCTTCAAGCGTGGTCGCCGGCGGATTCGTCTCCGCACTCAACGGCAAAATCATCAGCACCGACAAAACCACCAGCGCCAGAGCACGCCCGGATCTGGCTTGAAGGAAATTATTGAACGACTGCTTGTCCTGGTATTTCATGCCTTAAAGTTTCGGACGGTTCGCCAGCGCCACCTTCAGAGTTTCCAAAGCCACCTTGCGTTCCGTTCCCGCCATGATGAGGCGCGGACCGCGCACCCGCTCGCTGCCCATGCCGACTTCCTGCTGCACCAGCTTGATGAGCTGGACAAACTTGGGCACCGTGTCCATCCGCAGCAGCGGCAGAAACCATTGGTAAAGTTCATCCGCCTTTTTCTTTTCACCACGCATCGCGCATTCATACAGCGCCACGGACTCTTGTGGGAACGCGTTGACGAGTCCAGCGATCCAGCAAACCGCCCCAGCCCGCACGCCTTCCACAATTGCGTCATCGACGCCCACACACAACGCGAGCCGGTCGCCACAGATTGCCTTGAGTGCCGTGACCCGCCGCACGTCCGCGCTGGATTCCTTCACCGCGTGCAGATTCGGATTGCCGGCGGCGAGTTCCTGGATCTGCTCAGGCAAAAAATCCGTCTTGTACGAAACCGGATTGTTGTAGAGCATGCACGAAAGCTTCGCCGTGCGAATGACGGCCTGCACATGCGCCTTCATTTCGCGCCAGTCGCTCGTGTAAACGTACGGCGGCAGCACCATCAAGCCGGTGCAGCCAACCTCCTCCGCTGCCTGCGCCAACGCGACCGCCTCCGCCGTGCCCAACGACGCGATGCCAGCCACCACAGGTCGGCCCTCCAGTTCACGCACGAGCGTTTTGAGGATGGCCACCTTCTCGTCAAAGTTCAGCGTCGCGCTTTCGCCAAGCGAACCGAGGGCAACGACGCCGTTGCAACCATTGTCCACCAGCCAGCGCGCGTGCTTGGCGATAAAGGCGTGATCCACGCTCAGGTCCGCTTTGAACGCCGTGGTCATCGCGGGGATGACGCCTGTCCATTTCATGGTTTGTTTTTTCATGTTGGTTTTTAGAAATTTAACTATCAAATGCTCGAAAGAACTGGTGTGTCTGGTAGAAATCACTTCCAGCTTTTCCATCCGGTAATAAATGGCCATTTAGCTTGCTGTCGTCTCACCTTCATGGACGGTTCAGTTTCTCGCTGCCACTCCTCATCGGTCAGACGATTGGTTTCGTAGCGACTTTCCTTCTTGTCGTTATCCCAAACACCAAAATGCACGCAATGCGTTCCGCAAGACTTACAAGTACCGATGTCGCGTATTCCAGATGTGCTGCGCCCTTTCAAATCTTCTCCGTCCCACAGACCTGATGAAAAACCTTCAATCTGCTCGCTGCCGCAAGCAGGACACTTGAAGGGCGGCGGTGGTGGAAGCTTCGCGAGCCTCCGGGAGCGAACAAAAGCAACGAACACAATCGCAGAGAAAAAAACAAACACTCCGATTATTACCGACAGGACAATGATGGCTGGCGTAATCACGACGCAATTTTGTTAAGCCCAAGTTTATCCATACCGATCCGGCGACAGCAGCGCGATGTCAGTCGCCGATTTCTCGCCGGCCAAAATTTCCGCCATGAGCTTGCCGGTGATCGGCCCAAGGCTCAAGCCCATCATCGCGTGGCCAGTGGCGAGCGAAAGATTCGTGAATTTTGCTGTGCGCCCCACGTACGGCATTCCGTCCGGCGAACACGGCCGTAAGCCACGCCACGGCTGCACCCCATCAAAGTCCGTCGGCTCGAACTCAGGATAATATTTTTTCACCGCGTTGATGATGCCGCGCACGCGCACGGGATTGATGTCTTCGTTCAGCCCGGCGATTTCCATCGTGCCGGCGAACCGAAGCCTTCCTCCCATCGGCGTTGCCGCCACGCGCGCTTCGCTGAAGATGGCGCAAATTTCCGGCAACTGGCGCGGCTTCGGAAGAGTGAGGCTATAACCCTTGCCCGCTTGAATGGGAATTTTCAAACCCACTCCCTGCGCCATCGCCGGCGACCACGAGCCGCCGCAGATGATGAACTCGTCGGCTTCGATCTCGCGCCCATCGCTGATGCGGGCGGCACAAATGCGGCGGTCACGTTCCGCGCGCCAGCCAACGAACTCGCGCTCCCAGATGAATTGAGTGCCCAGCAACTTCAACTGCGTCTGCAAGCCGGCCAGGAACCGGTCCGGTTGCAGGTGGCAGTCCTGCGGAAAATAAACCGAGCCCGCGATGTCCATCCGCACGTTGGGATCCAGTGCGGCGGTCTGTTTCGCGTCCAGCACTTCCGCAGGAATTCCCAACGCGCGGGCTTGCGCAGCGGTTTTGGCTTCTTCATCGAGCGTGTGCGGTTCCTTGCACAACATGAGCAACCCCTTTTTCACCAGGCCGAAATCACTTCCCGGCAGCGCGGCCAACTCCTCAAAACACGCGCGGCTGGCAAAACTTAAATCGCGGATCAACGGCGCGGCGCGGCGAACATGCTCCGCCGTGGACGCCCGCCAGAATTTCAAACCCCAATCGAGCAACTCCCGCGACCAGCGCGGCTTGATGTAAAACGGCGACGCGGAATTCCACATCCATTTCAACCCCAGCGCCACCATGCCGGGCGCGGCCAGCGGAACGAAATGGCTCGGCACTACCATGCCTGCATTGCCAAACGAACAACCGTCGCGCTGCTTGGGGTTGCGCTCCACGACCGTCACGCGCCAGCCGCGCC
Organism: Verrucomicrobiota bacterium; assembly: GCA_031423695.1. GTDB lineage: Bacteria > Verrucomicrobiota > Verrucomicrobiia > Limisphaerales > CAIQOK01 > CAIQOK01. The sequence goes on along the minus strand of JANPGB010000657.1, from coordinate 2,466 downwards.
GCGCACAATAATATGCGGTGGACAATCCGATGACGCCGCCGCCGATGATGACGATGCGTTTGCTCATTTCCGTAAGCCGCAGGAGCGCGGACAGCCTTGTCCGCAAGTTGCCGGCGAAACCATTGGCACCCGCGGCCAAAGCTGTCCGCGCTCCGCTGCCAACTTGATTCGCTTCCTGCTCATCAGCGAATCCCCCAGCAGAACGGATCGCGTTCATCGAGCAAGTGCGTGGCTTCTGCATTCACAAACGCCGTGCCGGTGATGATGGGCTCGACTTTTCCCGTCGCACGGTCCAGCCAGCTAAACTTTCCGCTAAACGTGCTCCCGATGATGCTCTCCTGAACCCAACTCGCGCCTTCGGCCAGCTTGCCGTCGGCGGCGAGACACGCGAGTTTGGCACTCGTACCGGTGCCGCACGGCGAGCGGTCGTAAGCCTTGCCGGGACATTGCACAAAGTTACGCGAATGCGCGCCGGGCAAGGCGGACCGGCCGAAAAGTTCAACGTGATCCACTTCGGGAAAACCCTGCGCGTTCACCGCCTTTCGGACGCGCCAGCAAAAATCCGTGAGCTGCTCGGCGTTCGCGAGTGTGAGTTCCTGCCCATGCTGTTCGATGAGAAAAAACCAGTTGCCACCCCACGCCACATCGCCAGTGACCGGGCCGATGCCGGGCACGTCCACGGTAACGGCCTTTTTCGCGCGCCAGCTTGGGACGTTCGCGACGGAAACTTCGCCATCGGCATGCAACGTCGCGGTGATGATGCCGACGGGGGTTTCGATTTTGTGGTCGCCGGGTTTGAGCTTATCCAGATACGCCAGCGTGGCAACAAGGCCGATGGTGCCGTGCCCGCACATGCCGAGGTAGCCGACGTTGTTGAAGAAGATCACGCCCGCCGCGCAGGATTTGTCCGCTGGTTCCACAAGCAGCGCGCCGACGACCACGTCCGAACCGCGCGGTTCGTTGACCACGGCGGAACGAAAGCGGTCGAACTCGCGCCGGAATTTTTCACGCCGACCGGCGAGCGGACCGCGGCCAAGATCGGGCCCCCCTTCGATGATGATCCGCGTCGGTTCGCCGCCGGTGTGCGAATCAATGATCTTGATCGGATGAACCCTGGGTTTGCTCACAATTGCGATCTTGAATCAGCGCCGCCGCGAACGCAACCCGCCTATTTCCGGGCGGCGCTCAACCGGCCGGAGACGAACGAGATGACATTTTGCAGGAGGATGAACAGGAGCACCAGCAGTCCGACCACGATCTTCGTCCACCAAGTGTTGAGGTTGCCCTGGAAAGTGATCAGGGTTTGGATCAGCCCCAGAATCAGCACGCCCATGAGGGTCCCCGCCATGAAACCCACCCCGCCGCTTAACAACGTTCCGCCGATGACCACGGCGGCGATGGCGTCCAGTTCCAGGCCGACGCACGACGCGGGATTTCCCGACTGCGTGTAAAACGTGTAAACCACGCCGGCCAGCGCCGAGCAAAAACCCGACAGCGTGTAGATCAAAATTTTTGTGCTCGCCACCGGCAGGCCCATCAGCCGGGCCGAAGGTTCATCGCCGCCGAGCGCGTAAATTGACCGGCCAAACTTCGTGTAGTGCGCCACGATGATGGCCAGGATGAAGATCACCCCGTAGCAGGTGGCGGTGAACGGCACGCTGACTTTTGCATTCAGATGGATCGCCAGCGTTTCGTTCACCTTTTCAACAAAGAACGGGTGATCGATGCCGAGCGATTCCGCGCGCACCACAAAGCCCAGGCCGCGCACCAGAAACATGCCCGCCAGCGTGACGAGAAACGGCGGCAGTTCAAACACCTGGATCAGGCAGCCCATCACCGCTCCAAACAGCGCCCCAACGAGCATCGACAGTGCGATGGCCGTCGCAGGCTGCATGTGCCATTCGCCGATGGCGGTGGCGATGAAAATCCCGGTGAACGCGACCACCGATCCGACCGACAGATCAATGCCGCCGGCCAGAATCACAAACGTGGCGCCGACCGCAGCGATGCCGAGAAACGCGTTGTCGCCGAATAGATTCACGACCACCCGCAGCGAAAAGAATTTGGGGAACAACAGCCCGCCCGCCAGGTACAGCGCCAGCATGACCGACGCCGTCGCCAGCAGCGGAATGTATTTGGATGCGAGACGCGGTTTCATGGTTTCTTCACGAGCGAGACCATTTTCCGGCGGAACACCGGCGATTGCACCAGGCACACCGCGATGACTGCGAGCGCCTTGGGCACCGGCGCGATGTCCGCGCTGACGTTGCGCATGTACATCGTGGTGGTCAGCGTCTGGATGAACAACGCCCCCACCACCGCGCCGCCCAGATAAAATCGTCCGCCGGTCAGGGCCGTGCCGCCCACGACCACGGCGAGAATGGCGTCGAGCTCCAGAAACAAGCCGGCATGATTGGCGTCGGCGCATTTGATGTTGGAGGAGGAAACCAGCCCGGCGATCCCGGC
>JANPGB010000656.1:0-3374 GCA_031423695.1 Verrucomicrobiota bacterium | reverse complement strand
GGCTACGCGGTCAGCCGCAAAAAGCTGCTGTGCCTCGACGCCGGCCATTATCATCCGACCGAAGGCATCGCGGATAAGATTTCCAGCGTGATGCAATACCTGCCCGAGATTTTGCTGCACGTCAGCCGTGGCGTCCGCTGGGACAGCGACCACGTGGTGATTCTCAACGACGATCTGCAGGCCATCGCCCGCGAAATTGTGGCGAACGGTTTTGAGAAGCGCGTTCACATCGGCTTGGATTATTTTGACGCGAGCATCAACCGCGTCGCCGCGTGGACGATTGGCACGCGCAACATGATCCGCGCCTTGCTCATCGGTTTGCTCGAAACCCCGCTCATCCGCACCGCTGAGACGGCGGGCGATTTCACGACGCGCCTGGCCTTGCAGGAGGAAGCCAAATCGCTCCCGTTCGGCGCGGTCTGGGATCATTACTGCGAGCAGCAAGGCGTGCCCGTCGGCGACGCGTGGCTGACGGAAGTGAAGAGCTACGAGAAAAATGTTTTGAGCAAACGCAATTAAATCAAACCCAAACAATGCAACCCAATCCTTTACTCGGTGTCGTCTTCCACTGGCTCGGCGGTCTGGCCTCCGGCAGCTTTTATGTGCCTTACAAAGGCGTCCGCAAATGGTCGTGGGAAACCTTCTGGCTGGCCGGCGGGATGTTCAGCTGGCTGATCTGCCCGTGGGTCGGCGCCTTTTTCCTATCGAAAGATTTGTTAGCCGTATTGCATGAAACGTCCTCCTACACCTTTTGGATGACCTATCTGATGGGTGCGCTGTGGGGTCTCGGTGGCCTGACGTTCGGCTTGACCATGCGGTATCTCGGCATGTCGCTGGGGATGGCCATTGCCCTCGGCTATTGCGCCGCGTTTGGCACGCTCGTGCCGCCGCTGGTCAAAGGCGAATTCGCCGACAAACTGTTCAACCATTCCGGCACCAGCGCGGGCGGGCCAATTGTGTTGGTGGGCGTGGTCATCTGCCTGGTCGGCATTGTCATCGGCGGCATCGCGGGTGTGCGCAAGGAGCGGGAGATGGGGGCACAAGCCTCCACCATCGCGGAGTTCCATTTATGGAAAGGCTTGGGCATCGCGACGTTTTCCGGCGTGATGAGCTCGTGCTTCTCCTTCGGCTTCCAGTTCGGCGATCCCATCACGAAAATCGCCGCCGCGCACGGCACGGGACCGTTGTGGGTTGGACTGCCGGTCATCTTGGTGATTCTGCTCGGCGGCCTGACGACCAATTTCCTCTGGTGCGTCCTGCTGCACATCAAGAATGGTTCGGCTCATCAATATCTCAGCCCGAAAGTGAAACCGGTAGCCGGCCACACCGCGGGCGGGGACGGCCATGGCGGCAAGATTTCCGGCGAAGTGTTTGAACTGGGCAGCGCGGTGCCCCTGGGCAAGAACTGGCTGTTCTGCATTCTGGCCGGGACGCTTTGGTATCTGCAATTTTTCTTCTACCAGATGGGCGAAAGCCAAATGGGCGCCTATAAATTTTCCAGTTGGACGCTGCACATGGCCAGCATCATCATCTTCAGCACGCTCTGGGGGATTTTCTTCAAGGAATGGCGCGGGGCGCAGGCCAGGACCAAAACGCTCGTCGTCCTGATGCTCCTCTTCCTTGTCGGCTCCACCATCATCATCGGCTTGGGTAACAAGAAATCCGCCGATGCGGAGGAAAAAGCCAAAGCGGCGGCGACCGCCGTGCAGCAATAATTCCGCACCCGTGGCCTTTGCGGACGGTTAACCAATGAACGATCACTCACAAGCCCGGGCCGGTGATGCCCGGGCTCGTTGGCGTTCCGGCATCAGCCCTGATCAACGTAGAGGAGCGGTTTGAACATCTTGCTCCAGCTCACCGCCTTGACCAAATCCTTCGGGGCCGTCCGCGCCTTGAAGGGCGTGTCGTTCGATTTGCAAGCGGGCGAGGTTCATGCCCTGCTGGGTGAAAACGGCGTCGGCAAATCCACGCTCATCAAGATCATCACCGGGGCGCACCAACCAGACGACGGCTCCATAGCAATCGACGGCAAACCGGTCACGCACCTCACCCCGGCCTCCGCGCACAAGCTCGGCATCGCGTGCATCTACCAGCAACCCGCGCTGTTCCCCGATCTCACGGTCGCCGAGAACATCGCGCTGCGGCTCGAACCCGCCTCCGCCACGCGCAAGGTGAACTGGCCCGCACGCCGCACCCGCGCCGCGGAATTGCTCCAGCGCATCGGCGCGGAGATTTCGCCGGACGCCGAAGTCCGCTCCCTCTCGATGCCGGAGCAGCAACTGGTGGAAATCGCCTGCGCCATCGGCGCGGGCGCGCGCATCGTCATCATGGACGAGCCAACCGCGTCGCTCACACAAAAGGAGCAACTCCTGTTGTTCGCCGTGGTAGAGGATTTGCGCGCGAGCGGCGTGGGCGTCATCTACATCTCGCACCGGCTCGAGGAAATATTCGCGCTCGCCGACCGCGTCACCGTGCTGCGCGACGGCGAAAGTGTGGGCACCCACCCGGTCGGGGCGATGAACGAGGCCTCGCTTATCAAACTCATGGTCGGCCGCGAAGTCTCATCGATTTATCCACCCTCGGAAAGCGATGCGGGCAAGGTCGTGCTCTCGCTCAAGAATCTTGGCTGCGCGGCGGGCGGCGTGACGCAGGTCACGCTCGAAGTGTGCGCGGGCGAAATCCTTGGCCTGGCAGGCTTGGTGGGCTCAGGTCGCACGGAACTGGCCCGGGTGCTGTTCGGCATCACGCCGGCGGACGCCGGCGAAGTATTTCTCGACGGCAGACGCATCACCATCCGTTCTCCCCAGGAAGCGGTCGCGCTCGGCATCGCCTATGTGCCGGAGGACCGGCGCCGGCATGGGGTCATTCTGGAAATGCCCATCGCGCACAACCTGACGATGGCCATTCATCGGCGGATCTTTCCCGGTACCTGGCTGCGCTTCGGCGCGGAGAAACAGCTCGCACTGGATTTCATCCGCAACCTCGGGGTGAAGACCTACGGGCCGGACGCGCCGAGCGGCTCGTTGAGCGGCGGCAACCAGCAGAAAGTTTCCCTCGCCCGCTGGCTCGCGACCAAGCCCAAGTTGCTCATCCTCGACGAAACCACCCAGGGCGTGGACGTGGGCGCAAAAAGCGAAATCCACAAAATCATCCGCGGGCTCGCCAAGGAAGGTCTGGCCGTGCTGATGATCTCGAGCGACCTGCCAGAAGTGCTCGGCATGAGCGACCGCATCGCGGTCATGCGCGGCGGAACGATTACGGCAATGTTGCCCGGCAAAACCGATGCGCACGAGGTCATGGCAGCGGCGTTGGGACAAACGAAATAAAATGAAAAACGCCACGCACCAACTTCCAAGCTCCCGGGAGAATCCGAA
>JANPGB010000655.1:0-3657 GCA_031423695.1 Verrucomicrobiota bacterium | reverse complement strand
GGCGACGGCGTAAAGCTGGTTGAGCTGTTTGATTTTATCAGCGGGCCGTTTCTTCGTGTCGGAACTGGGGAAGACCTGGCAGAGGATGACGGGCATTTTCGCATCGTGTTTTTTCAATGCAGCGAGAATGAGTTTCAGGTTGGCCGCGATGGTTTCCGGGTCGGCGTCCTCTTCCAGATCATTGGTGCCGATCAGGAGCACCACACCGCGGGGATGCAGGTCGAGCACGTCCTCTTGCAAGCGGATGAGCACGCCGCGCGTGGTGTCGCCGCTGATGCCCCGATTGGCGACTTTCACGCCGGGAAAGCGGTTGTGCAAATCGTCGCCCCAGCCTTGCGTGATGGAATCGCCAAGGAACACCACGGCGTGCTGGTCCTGCTGGCGGTGTTGCGCCCAGGCGGTGCGGCGCTCGGTCCAAAGCTTGCGGAACCAGTCGTAGCGGCGGATCGGCCCCGCGCCGGGCAGGCCGTCGTCGGTGGCGGGAATGGCGAATGAAGCCGGGGACGACGCGGGAATTTGGGCGATGCTGGAAAAGACCAGCAGGGCGGCACTGCAAACGAGTGAGAGGCACATCGAGAGTTTCATGGCTTTAGTGGCAGGTTCGGGAAATAGAAGGGCCGAAGCAAGCGCAGAGACGCTGGCGAATCAGCGCGGCGCGTGTTCGTGCAGATCCGCGAGCCCTTTGAGCATCCACCGGACTGCGCCGGCCACCTTTGTCCTTTTTCCAAAACGCCGGACAACAAAAAGCCGGACCACTTTCATGGCCCGGCGGTGAGGGAAACGGCGAGCGCGGTCGCTGGGAAGGCTCAGACCAGGACGGCCTTGTTGGTTTTCAGATATTTCTCCACGGTCGCAATGCCGCTGCAAGAGTTGGGGATTCTGACCGCGTTGGGTTTGCCCAGCTTGTAATGCACCAGTAATTTGCCAATCATCCCGACTTGGAGAACCGCTTCGGACATGCGCCAGACCTGGCCGGTGGCCAGCGGGGGTTGGGGGACACGTTTTACAATCTTGGTTTTGCTCATGCCACAGGATGCGCCGGGCGCCGGGATTAAGACAGTTAAATCGCTCGGCGTTCGAAAAAAACCGGTGCGCACGAGGTTCAATAATATTTCGACCGTCACTTCACCGAGTTGAACAGCGGAGTGAGTCCCTGGATGCGGACTTCCAGCTTGTCGCCGGATTTGATCGGGCCGACGCCGCCGGGCGTGCCGGTCAAAATGAGGTCGCCGGGCAGCAGGGTCAGGTTCGTGGAGACAAAGCTGACCAGCTGCTGGCAGTTGAAGCGGAGCTGGCTGGTGTTGGAGTTCTGGCGCAGCTGGCCGTTTTGGAAGAGCTGGATCGTCAGATGATCCGGATCGATTTTCGTTTCGATGTACGGGCCGAACGGCGTGAAGGTGTCGAAGGATTTGCAACGCCCCCACTGGCTCTCGCCCGCCTGTATGGTGCGATCGCTGATGTCCTGCGCGCTGGTGTAGCCGAGGATGTAGCGCGCCGCGGAAGCGGGGGTGGTGTTGCGGATTTTGCGGCCGATGACGATGGCCAGTTCCGCCTCGAAATCGTTGCGGTGATTGGGAAATGGGATTTCGATTTTCGCGCCGTCGGGAATCACCGAGGTGTTCGCCTTGAACCAGAAGAGCGGTTCCTTGGGCAGCGGCCGACCGAGCTCACGGGCGTGGTCCGCATAGTTAAGCCCAATCGCAATGATTTTGGAGGGGACGACCGGCGTGAGGGTGCGGACGCCTTTGCGCGGGGTGGGCTGGCGGTCGAACGAGGGCGAGCCGAAGACGTCGCCCCGCAGCCGGAACAACTCCCCGTCCACGATTTTCGCGTGGAAGATTTCCTCGCCCTTTTGGAATCGGCCAATGGCTGCCATAACCGGCGCGGAACTTAGCAAGCGCCGGCCCGTCGCCGCAAGTTGAAACCCAGTTAAAACCCAGTTAAAACCCAGTTGAAACCCAGGCAACCGTCGGCCCCGCCCGGTTTGAAGCTGGGTCAACTCGCGGATTTAAAAACCATCGACGGGCGACGGAAAGGACGTTGCGGTTATGGCCGGTCGACTCCGATATCAAAAACCTGTGCCAGAAACACCCGCGGATGCTGTCGGCCCTGGGTTGATCTGACCTTCGCCTGCACCCAACTCGTGGCCAAACACTCATTCGTGCTCGGCTTCACTCGTTTCATGCTTTACTCAGCGTTCGACACGCCTGATCCCGTTTTTTTGGTTGTCCTCCGTTTGGACCGTGGACAATTTTCATGCTGCTTTGCACAAAGTCAGGGTGAATTCACCCCCCAGCTGTGTTAGAGTTTCGTCCAAGCCAACATGAAAACAAATTCAGTTTCTAGAGTTGCTTCCTGCCGTTCCGCGAGGAGATGCGATCCCTTCGCGAGCTTCGGCTGGTTCGACCTTCGAGAACTATTTTGGTGCTGAAACTTTTCGCCCCATGATCCGAGTACTTTGCTTCATCACCCTTTCATATGGCGCGGCTGCCCTGGCCGAGCCGATCAATTTGAGCCGACTCGAGAAATTACCTGCGACCGAACAGACTGCCTGGCGAGGTTACTTGGAGCGTTCCCGGATCAACGCGCAGGTTGACGCGGCGGTGCTGCAGGCGGAAGTGGTCGCCCACAAAATGACCAATGTCGTCCGCGCGCCCAGCGGCGGTGATTTCAAACTGCACACGCATTCCGACGATGCCTGGATTGCCGGAGAGGAGGCCAAGCAGCTCGCCGTGGCAATCCTCTCCTACCAAACGCCGTCGGGCGGCTGGTCCAAGCATCTCGGTCTCGCCCGGGGGCCGCGCCAACCCGGCATGCAATGGACGTCGCAGAACGAGCCAGGCCAGCCGGCACATTACGTCGCCACGTTCGACAATGGTTCCACCACCACGGAAATGAATTTTCTTGCCGACGTCTGGCGGGCCACGAAGCGGGAGGATTGCAAAGCCGCATTCATCAAGGGACTGAACTTCATCCGGGCAGCCCAGTTCCCGAACGGCGGCTGGCCGCAGGTGTATCCGCTCGAAGGGGGTTATCACGACGACATCACGTTTAATGACGACGCGATGACGCACGTGCTCGAACTGCTGCAAGGCATCGTTAACAACGAACCTCGCTATGCCTGCCTGGATGACTCCCAGCGCCAGCAAGCCGCCGAGCTGCTCGCAAAGGGAATCGGCTGCGTGCTTAAGACCCAGGTCGTGCAGAACGGAAAAAAGACCGTCTGGTGCGCCCAGAATGACTCGCTCACACTTCAGCCAGCCAATGCGCGCAAGATGGAGCCGGCCACGTTGAGCGGCTTGGAAAGCGCCCACATCCTGAAATTTCTCATGACCATCACCAATCCGGCACCCGAGATTGTCGCCTGCATCGAAGGCGGTTTGAGGTGGTTTGAAGACGCCAAGATCACGGGCGAATCAAAGACCAATGAGAAGGGTAAGACATTCTTTGTTCCGAGCGCGACGGGAGCCGAAGTCCGCTGGGCGCGATTCCACAACCTGACGAACAGCCAGCCGGTTTTTCCCGGCCGGGATGGGATCCAGTATGACACCTTTGCCGCGATGGCCGCGAACAACAAACTCGGTTACGACTACTTCACCTCACAGCCAGGCAGCATTCTGAAAAACGGTCAGAAGAAATGGCATAAAACACTCGGCC
>JANPGB010000654.1:0-5378 GCA_031423695.1 Verrucomicrobiota bacterium | reverse complement strand
GCGGCGAGCAGGATCGCCGCAAACAGGGTCAAAGAATTTTTTTTCATAAAGGCATCCGCAACCCGACCTCTCCCAAACGGAATTTCGTCGGGCACCTTGAAGGCTTGCAGCAGGCTATTGGAACAGGCTGGCGTCGGCATGTGGCATGTATTAGCCACATGCGGCGGGTCAGTGCTCGGCCACATCGCCACGACCAACCCCATCGCCTGCGCGCGCGCGAAGAGGGCTGGCGCCGCCACGGCCAATCGACGGAGCGTGGCTTCGACCTGGTCGCCACCGGCAGCGTTCCGGCTTGGGAATTCCCTGGATCGTGCCGCCGCCGCTTCTCCCCCGGTCGTGAATAGCTGTGGCCGTTTCATGCCACATGACCCGGACGCGGGTTGGGGTAACATTCTGAACAAGCAACTTAAACCCTGAAACCTTGAACCCGTATTGCAGATGACGATTGTGACGCCAGCAACGGCTGATAATCTCGACGCCACATGAAACAAGAAACACACCTCGACCGGTCGGGTATCCTGCGGACCACGCTGCTGGCACTGACAGTGTTGATCAGTGCCGGCTGCGGTCAAAACGCCGCCCACTTGACGGCGGATCAAACCAAGGCCTTTGACAGCGCTCCGCCGGAGGTCAAGCAGACTTGGGACAAAGCCCTGGCCGCCGACAAGTCCAATGACTACGTGGCGGCCCAAACCGCGCTCTCCAGCCTCAGCCAGATGATTTTGAGCGACCAACAGCAGAAGGTGCTGGATGAGGAACGCGCCGCGTTCGGCCAGCGCTTGATGCAGGCCGCGGACAAGAACGATCCCGCCGCCGTCGAAGCGGTCAAACTGGCGCTTAAAAACCGAAAAGCACGTTAAAAACCAGCCCCCACCCAAGAAGCTCCTCCCATGAAAACCCAAACAAAAATCTCGCCTGGAAAAACCGCCTTCACCCTGATCGAGCTTCTGGTGGTCATTGCGATCATCGCCATACTCGCGGCCATGTTGTTGCCGGCTTTGTCCAAGGCCAAGGCCAAGGCCAAACAAATATCGTGCATCAACAATCTCAAGCAGATGGGCATTGCCCTGACGATGTACGTCGGGGATTACAAGTATTATCCGGGATGCCTGTACGCTCCCAATAATTTTTATTACGTCTGGCCGCCGCGCTTGCTGCCGTTCATGGGAAACAACCGCACTGCGTTCGCCTGCCCGTCGGCGTTGCCGGAGGCGGCTTGGGATCCTGTCCTTAACACCACTTTGGGGGGGACCCCCCCGGGAGCGGGCGCCGTGTTTGACACCTTCGGGATCGTCCGAACAACTCGTTTCTCCTATGGCTGGAACGATTGGGGATATGGCCCAGTGGCCGTGGCGGGGGCATCAAGCCTGGGCATGGGGGGAGATATCGATACGTGGTACGTGAAGGAATCTCAAATCAAGAGACCTTCGGAGATGATCGCCATCGCTGATATTCGGGACCCAAAACTTTCAGGCGCCATCTCCTTCGGTGCCAACATTGATCCCACGCCCGACCCGGCCGGCCTCTATTCCCAACTCCCTTCGAACCGTCATAGTGCCCGAACGGATATTCTTTGTGCAGATGGCCACGCAGAGTCACCCAAGAGAAATGACGCGGTCAGCGGCAAAGAACCCTGGGTGCGACGTTGGAACAATGACGACTCGCTGACGGGATTGGGAACGATTCTGCCTGCTTCCGCCACCACCGCGATTGATCAATACTAGCCGGTGGACTGGCGGCGCCACCTCCAACCGAAATCATTAAATCATCACATCGCCAGGCCGCCTCGGCTTGGCGATGTGCATGCCGCACTTCGGGGCTGCGCCTAAAAGTATTTAGCCCGGAACATTCATTTCACCCAGACCGGCTGGGTAAAAGCGCCATTGGCCGCGACATCCCAAACCTCGAACCGCACCCACTTCTGACCCATGAGATCCACGGAGGCGCGCAGCGTCCGCGTGCCGAAGGATTCGGTGTCTGACAAATCAATCCGCTGCCGCGTCACTTTGCTGCCATCCCCGCAAATGATTTCGGCAAAGGCGAGCGGAAACGTCCACCCCACTTCCGCCGCCACCACCGCCTTCGTCGCCGCCACCGTCTCGCCGCTTTCCTTGCCCGCGACGGAAAAACGCGGGATTAAAATCTCGCCCGTGGTCGTGAAATATTTTCCGCCCCGCAATGTTCTTAAAATGGCCTCCCAGCCGTCGGCAAACCGCGGCAGCGTGTCCAGCTTGAGATAGTTGATGTTCATGTGGCCGTAGAGCTCGTAGTCGGGCTGCACCTGAAAAACATCCACCTCGCCGAGCACCTGCTTCCGCGGGCCCCACTGATTCATGTCGTCGAGCAGGTCCAGCGACCGCCAGCCGAGCGTGTCGCGCGAAAGATTCGCAGGCAGGGCCTTCCAGCCGGCACCGAGAAAATGGTCGGACTGGTAGAACGGTTCGTGGCGATAACTGTCCGGGGTTTCCTGTGAACCTTTGATGCGCGGGTGCGCCGTCCACATCAGCCCGTTTTCCTTTTCCATCAGCGCGAGGACGTCACCGGCATTGCCGACGTGATACACCGTGCCGAAGCCGGGCAACTCTTCCGCAAAAGGCTCGTTGGTGGCGCGGTTGAGCACCCAGTAAACCGGCTTGGGAAAAAAGCTGATCCAGTGGCCGCCTAGCTGGACGTTTGGCTCCTCGCCGGGCAGCAACAGGAAATTTTCATTCGAGAGCCGCGCACATTCGCCGAACAAAGTTTTCAGCATCGGCAACCGCTCGCTGCTTTTCTGGCCGGGCGTCCAGCCCTGATGGAACTCCGCCAGATGCACGATGTTGACACCTGTGTCCTTGAACTTGGTGACGAAGCCGGGCGTCTCCAGACCGCGCGGCACGCCATTGGTCCCCTGATCCTTTTGGCGATGCAGAAAATCCAGCGTGTGTTCAATGTGATAGTGACTGGTGAAGGTTTTATAGCCCGGCACTTCCACGAAGCGATCGCCGTGCGTGTACCTCGCGATCGCCTGCAACGCCGCTTCGCCGTTGCCCGGGCTCAAAAAATAAAAGACCGCCAAATGTTGCTCCGTGCCCGCCGGCGCGTCAAACCAGGGCACCCAGCGTTTGTCGCCGTCCGGAGGCTGGCGGATGCCGAAGCCAAACCCTTTGGGCATCTTGCTGTAATCGCGGCCATGCCAGGCGAAGCCGTAGTTGTTCGCAAAATCGAGCGGATAGAAATACTGATGCGGCGCCGGCAGGACGGCGATCGAACCGTGCTTGCCTTCGGCCACGAGAGCACGGCCCTTCACCGCCAACGGCGCGGCCGGGCTGTTGGTGTTCACGGCCAAATGTTTCAAACCACCGAGCGGCTCATGCCATACCCACGAAGTCCAGTCCGGCGTTGCGCTGCTCAAGCCGGTGTCGTATAGGATCGCGCGCAGCGGCTCCTCCGTGGTCACCACGGTTTCGGCGCGGATCAGCGGGCTGTTGCGGTAAAACGTCAGCCGGAAATCGCCCTTGAAAGACCCCGCTGAGGCCCCGCCGACGATGACCGTGGTTCGCGTTCCCTGGCTTACGACTCGCACCCGATTTTTGGAAAGACTGACGGTATAAGTCTGATGAGGTCGTTCCCGTGGATTTTCAAAAAAGACCATGCCGCGAAAGGCCTTGGCGGCCTTGTCCCGGTCTCGTTCACCGACCGTCAGCGTCGTGGCGGGGTCCAGCCGGGTCGCGAGATTTTGCACGGGCTGATCGCCGTCTGAAAATCCGACGGATTGAATCAACGGTTGGTCAGCCGCCAGGTCCAGCACCACCTGCCCGGCCACGCCGTCGGAAATCGGCCAGCGAATTTGCAACGAATCCGCGGCGGGCGAAACCACGCTGATGCCGGAGTCCCCCTGATACTGGCTCCAGTCCACGGGAACAGAGCCGGCGAAACTGCCGGCGATGCCGAGCCTGGCAACCAGACTCCAACGGCACATCCACAGCCAAAACCAAGACGTTTTTTGTTTCATAAAGCCTCAACCGCTTTGGCCCGACTCGATTTGGTGGAACCGCGTTTAGGGCCTGTGGCGTGCTTGATTTTTATGGGAGATGGGCTCAAAGTCCACACCTGATTGAAACTGTGCAAGCGAGCCAATTGAACCTGCACGGCCGTAAGAGTTCAAGGACCCGATTCAGCAGGCGGTTCACCTTAAATTTTCCGCGGACCAGGACGATTGTTCGGGAATCATGTTGAACCGAAGCTGGCGGGGCGTCCCGCAAAACAATTCTCCCGCCACCTCCCTCGAGCCGCAGAGCCGCAGCGCATGCTTGATTTGCGAGGCCGGCCCCCTTTACAATTCCCCACGTTATTGTCTGCCGAATGACCGGGCCGCCGGCCCGGTCAGCGGGGAAACCAAAATTCCGCTTAAGCGGATCGGGGCTAACGAAGCGATTCGGGAACACTTGATGGTTCCAGCCCGACAGCTAACCTCGCAGGCTCAGCATCAGGGGCAAGTGGAACGATTCCATTTTCCCGCGTCCGTTTCTATTATGAAATGTATTTGTCGGATGGAATCAGGGTTCCGGGCCGGTTGGGTCGGCTGAACCACTATGGAATCCAAACCCGCCACGGGGCGTTATCTCGCGGTGCTGACCGTCAGCGCGCTGGGAGTGGTCTATGGCGACATCGGCACGAGCCCGTTGTATGCCTTTCATGAATGCTTTTCCGGCAATAGTCCGCTGGCGGTGACGCGCGACAATGTGCTCGGCATCCTCTCGCTGATCTTCACTTCATTGGTGTTCATCGTCTCCGTAAAATATCTGGGCGTGGTGATGCGTGCGGCCAACAAGGGCGAAGGGGGCATCCTGGCGCTGATGTCACTGGCCTTTCCAGAACGGACCCCCAAGGCCGGCCGCCGCCGCGCCCTGCTGATCGGCCTGGGCGTTTTCGGTGCGGCGCTGCTGTACGGCGACGGCATGATCACGCCGGCCATTTCCGTTCTGAGCGCCATTGAGGGCATCCATGTGGCGACGCCGGCATTTGACCATTTCATCATACCGCTGACCATCGTGACCCTGGTCGGATTATTTGCCGCACAAAGCCGGGGCACCGGCCAGGTCGGGGCGGTGTTCGGGCCGGTGATGATCATCTGGTTTGTCGTCATCGGAATTCTTGGGATTGGCGGCATCTTGAAATCACCGGAAGTGCTCTACGCGCTGAACCCCTGGCTGGGCGTGAAATTTCTTTTTCAGGGCGGGTGGCAAGGCTTCGTCGTACTCGGGGCCGTGTTTCTGGCGGTGACCGGGGCGGAGGCGCTCTACGCTGACATGGGCCATTTTGGGGTGCGGCCCATCCGGATCGCGTGGTTTGCCATCGTGCTTCCCGCATTGATTCTGAATTATTTCGGGCAGGGCGCG
>JANPGB010000653.1:0-4220 GCA_031423695.1 Verrucomicrobiota bacterium | reverse complement strand
GCGGGTCAGTTCCTCCTCGATGCGGATCCGGATGCGCTGCCGCATCTCCGCCGCCGCCGCCTCGGTGAAGGTGACCAGCAAAATTTCGTCGAGCGACACCGGCGGCGTCTCGGCGAGCAGCAGGTTCAGGCAGCGCTCCACGAGCGTGCGCGTCTTGCCCGTGCCCGCGCCGGCGCTGACCAGCACGTTGCCACGCGCGGCGATGGCCTGCTGCTGCTGCGGGGTGAATTTCATGGCGCTTCGTCTCCGGCCTTCAGGGGTTTCAGTGCGCGGAATGGATGTGTCCACGGGTCAATCCGGCAGATCGCCTGGTAATCACAGTGGTCGCACGCCGTCACGGCGCCTTTGCGAAAGGGCGAGACCCGCACCGCGCCTGAAAAAATCTCCCGCCCCATCGTTTTCAAATTTTCCTCCACCACGTCCAACAGCGCGGCGAACTCCCCGGGCGGCAGCGCTTCGCGGGAAACCTTGCTGAGGGTGCCGTCCTTCTTCCTGGTGTAATTAAACTGGTCGCCCTTCGCCACGCCGGCGCGGGTGTCCAGCAGCGGCAGGGCCTCGGCATCGTACCGGCCGCTGTGCCGGTAGGCCAGCTGGCGCGCGGTGTCCGCTTCCGCGAGCGCGGCGGTCCGGTTCGGCTGACCTTCGTAGCGGCCGCGCAGATTCACGTAGAAGACGCCGGCGGGAACGAGTCGCGCCGCGCCGAACAGCGGCTGCGGCGCGGGCCAGCGCCGCAGGACGTTGAGATAGGCGAGCAACTGCAATTGCAGCCCGTTGGCGACGAGCAGCGCGTCGAGTTTTTTCTCGCTGGATTTGTAGTCCACCACCACGCACAGCGCGTCTCCGCTGCCCGCCGCGCGGGCGACATCCACGCGGTCAATGCGGCCGCGGAGCGCGAGCCGGCGGCCTTCGCCCAGGTCGAGTTTCCACGCGGGGTGCGCGTCGGTTTCGCCAAATGGCAGCTCGACCGCCACGGGATCAAAGGCGTATTGCTGCGACATCCAGCCCACGAGGGTTTCGACGAAATCCTCCAATGACCCGATGAGAATGCGCGCCGTGAATTTGGTCTCGTCGCTGGAGAGCAGGAGGCCGTCGCGGTATGCGGCCAGGAGCGTTTGCGCCAACCGGCCGACGCGTTCGCGGGCCGTGCGAGGCGTGAGATCACGCCACCGTTTGCCCTCGGCCTGGAGCTGCTGATGAAACTGCGCCAACACCTCGTGCTGAAAGCTGCCCTGCTCGCGGGCGTCCAGTTCAAACAGTTTCCGCTCCTCGGCGCGCAGCCCGGAGTTTACGAAAAAGCGGAACGGACAGGCGGCGAACTGTTCCAGCCGGCTCACCGAGGTGCGCAGGGTCGAGCCGTAGAGCTGCCGGGCCAAAGCCGGCGACAAGGTTTCCTCAGCGGACCGAGTTGGGAAATGCCGGAGCTGCGCCAGCGCGGATTTCAGCGCGGGGAGTTCGGCCAGCCGTTCCCACTCCGGAATTTGGAGCGGGGAGTTTTTGATCTGCAACAGCGGCGCGATCAGTTCGCTGACATGCTCGGCGGCGCGCCAATCGGCGGTGCGCGGAGCGATTTCCATTTCCAGCCCGGGAAAAAGCTTCCGCATCCGCGCCAGGAACGGCGACGGACTCAGCGGTTGGTCGCGGACATCCAGCGCCGAGCAGGTCAGCACCAGGCGTTGGCGGGCGCGGGTGCAGGCGATGTAGCCGAAGTAGCGCTCGCGGTTCAGGTGCATCCGGGTGTTGGAGCCGAGAATGACCCCGCGGCGCTCGAGTTCGTCGCGATCGGCGTCCGTGAGCAGCGCGGCGGACGGCGGGGGCGCGGGAAAGACGCCCTCGTTCATTCCGAGGACCAGCGCGAGCCGGATCTCCGGATTGCGCGAGCGGTCGATGGTGCCGACGAGCACCTGGTCCAGTGCGGGCGGGATCACGCCCACGGCCAGGCTGCCCAACCCGGCCTCCAGCACCGGCAACCATTCGCGGAGGGAAAGCGCCTCCTCGGGAAACGCGCGGTCCACGTTGTCGAGCCACGCATTCATCTGGTCCCAGACGGTGGCGTGGACGGAGTTGGAAATGGGAAATTGCAGGTCGGCCGCCTGGTCGCCCCAGTCCCGCAACTGCTCCTCGATTTTCAGCCCGCGCCAAAGTGCGCGCAACGCTTCGGTGAGTTGTTTGCCGCTGGGCCGGTTCTGGCAGCGCGCGAGCGTTTCGACAAGCGCCTGAAAAGGCGGCACCAGCTTCTGGCGCCATTGCTCCAAATCGCGCTCCGGTGCCGTGTCATCCGAGAGCGGCAGCGGTTGCTGCCACACGGCGCCTTGCCAGCCGCGGGCCAGCGCCGCGTTTTCAAGACGGTCCAGCAACCCCTCCTCCACCGGCACGAGCCCGCTCTTGAGCGCGGCGAAAAAATCCTCGTGCGTCCAGTTGTAGGCGGCGAGCCGCAGCGCGCTGCGGGTCAGCTCCGCCAGCGGGTGGTGGGACACGGATTCCCGGCGATCGAGAAACATGGGGATGTCATGGCGCGCCAGGACGCGCTGCAAAACCTCGTGATACCCGTCGAGCGAGCGGAGGATCACGCCCGCTTCGCGGAACCGGCCACCGTCCCGGACGAACCGCAAGATCTCGCGCGCCGCCAGCGTGGCTTCCGCCTCGGGATTGGGACAGGTGGCGAGCCGGAGTGAAGGCGTGAACTGTAAATCGCGAATCGGAAACGCCTTCGGTTCCGCCCAGGCTTGTTCGAGATGCGCCAAAACCGGGTTGCCGGAGAAACGGTTCCTGCCCGGGGTGCGCTTCAGTGCTTCGACGGAAATCTCCGCGCCCGTCAAATCCGCCAGCCGTTTGCGGGTGTCCTCAAAAGTTTTTCCGGCCAGCGCCCAGTTGGACAGCCCGGCGATGTTCCTGGGCTGAACCTGATCGAGACAGAGGCAAATCGTCACTCGCTCGCAGTGCGGGACGACGGCGGCGAGCAGTTCCACTTCCTGCGGTGAGAATTCCGCAAACCCGTCCAGCCATAGCTCGCCGAGGGTGAACGGCGAATGGGGAGTTTCGCATTTCCCGCCAAGCGCCTTGGTGGCGGCGTCCAGCAGACCGTCCGCGTCCAACAAACCCTGCGCGTCCAGCCACCCGAGATAATCGCGCAGCAACAGGGCAAGATCCTGGAGCTTGAGCGGCAGGCCGCCCGTTTCGGGCGCGTGCCCCGCCAGCTTCGACAGGTCTTCGGGTGCCAGCCGCTGGCGCTGAAATTCGCGCAGCGCGCGGCTGAGTTGCTGGGCGAAGCCGTTCAGGCGCGCGCTGGCCCGGAACAGTTTCAACTCCTGACGACGCCTGGCCAGCAGGGCGCGCAGCACCATCAACCGGCCTTCCTCGTCGAGCAATTGCGGCGGCGGCTGGCCGAGTTGATCGAAAACGAAGCGCGCCAGCCGCTCGAAGGAAAGAATCCGCAGACGCGTGAAGCCGTGCAGCGAATCATCCGCGAGCAACTGGCGTTCAAGTTGAAAGGTGGCCTGCTTGGGGGTGAGGAAAACCAGCGCCGCCCCTTCCGGCGCCCGCGTCAGGGCGGCGCGAATCTCGGCGAGGCAGCGATGCGTCTTGCCGCTGCCGGCGGGGCCGAGAAGGAAGTGAATCTGCACGGCGCAGTTTTCCACGCAAAGGCGCGGCGGGGCAAAGGATTTATTTTCCAGGGTGGGACGGCGGTTGTCCTGGCCCTCCATTTGGTTTGATCAACCACCACGGCCCTTCCAGCCTGAACGGCCCCGCCCCGGTGACGTGAGCCGAATAGAAGTCGCTCCGCTGTGGCGCGTCTCGCTGCGGGCTCCGCTGCGGACTCAAGCTTCCCGTTCGACCGCTTGCAGCGCGGCCCGCAGATAGCCCAGCGCGTAGGCCATCCCCGCGTGCCACGGCGCGGCGCAGCTCATCTGCGGCGCGTGATCGGGAATCACCACGCCGTTGAAATTGTTTTTTTTCAAAATCCGCAGCACCCGCAGCACATCCACCGCGCCGTCGTCAATGAACGTCTCCTTGTAGAACGGCACCTTCTCGCGCACGTTCCGCAGATGGACGTAGGCCAGCTTCTGCTGGCGGCTGTAGGTTTCCACCGCGTCGTAGATGTTCCCGTCGGTCATTTCCGCGAGCGTGCCGACGCAAAACTCCAACGCGTTGCGCGGGCTGGGTTTCAGGTCAATCAGCTTTTGGTAAAGCTGCGGCTGATAAACAAGTCGCGGCTGGGCGCG
>JANPGB010000652.1:0-1505 GCA_031423695.1 Verrucomicrobiota bacterium | reverse complement strand
AGCAATGTAGCGTCCTCGCTTTCGTCGAGCGTCACATCTTGCTCAAATTCGCCGTAGAGAAGTTTCCAAGCCGGAGTGTTGCGGTCTGCGAGCGATGGACGGTGAAACTGCCACCGTTGCTGAAATACCGAGTCGAGGACTTGGCCCCAGCGGAACTTGATGGCCTGCGTCGCCGCTGTATCAAGATAGACGGAGCCTTCGACGTTCTGACTCATCCCCGGTCCAGTGAAGTTGCCGGAAGTGACAACGAGCCGGTTGCCTGTGGATGACTCCACGCCGTAGCACTTCGCGTGGAGAAGACGCTTTCGATTCACGAGGTGAACATCAACGCCACAGTCCAGCAATTCGCCGACGACTTCGCGGCTGGTTAGCCTCTGGCTGGTGCTGCCACCAAACACCGCAGTTGCTTTTCCGCCCGCAGAAACATGGCGACGGAAAATATCGTAGAACCGAACACCGCCGTTGTAGTTCCCAAACCCCGACATCACGACCATGTGCCCGTCGCCGGGCGTGTGCTCACGCACCCATGCGCGCTCAAGCAAGTTGACGAGGCCCCGGCTCTGGCCGGTGGCGTGAACTTGCGGATGCAGCGTGAACTCAATCATCGGCGGAAGATGAGCACGGTTTCCTCCCGGATGGAGTTTTTTTGGTGAACGCCGTATCGCTGGTAAGCCTGCAATCCGATTCGCTGCTCTGCTGTAAAGCCAGCGGCTTCGGCTACGATTGTGAGCAGTTCTGGCGTGTTGATAATGATTGGTTCTCCGCCAAGTGTCGTTTGGTTCACGCCAACAACCCATGCCATGCGCCCACCATGACGGAGCAGCCGATGGAGACCGGCGAAAGCGTCACGCATCCCGACGAGGTAGCGATAGAGCAAGGCGGGCACAGCCTGACGGCGAAAGCCGTCGCTCGCGCCAACGGCGCGCGCGAGGCGCTGGCAGAACTGCGCTGCTTCGGCTGGCAGCTCGTTGGCGTTCGCGCGCAATGCCTCGTCCCACCCGGAGCGTTCGCCGAGCATTTCACGGCTGCCGAGCACGTCGGCATCCAGGGCTTTGATTTCGTCCGGCGAAATCATGCCGAGCCATACGAGGCTTAGGCGCTGAGTATCAATGTAGGGCAGGGCAGTGGCGTAAGGCGGACTCGTGATGACGTAGTCAAACGGAGGAGCGGGGCGAAACCGATGCCCGGCGTTGCTCAACTCACGTACGTCAGCAAGGTGCGCGTGTGATTGATTCACCCGTTTGGGAAGCAGTGGTTGGACTTCCTCAAGAATGCCAATTTGCTCGGTGCAAGCTGTGGCCCACGCTTCAACGAATGGCGTCGATGGCAGCGGTGACTTGCGCCGACGGATGCGCAGGTCGGCAGGGTCTTGCAGCGAATAATCGCGCAGCAGGTTGCTGGCGATGACGAGGAAGAAGTCACGATGAGCCGCGTCCAGTCTGCCAACCCGTCCGCGCAGCCATTCGATTTCCGAAAGGACTTCTGGGGCGAACCAGCGTCCGAGG
>JANPGB010000651.1:0-4552 GCA_031423695.1 Verrucomicrobiota bacterium | reverse complement strand
CCAAACTTGGCGAGGTATTTGGCCACGTCGCGAAGGTGTTTCACTTCGTCCTTTTTGGCGGCGAGGGCTTCCGGCGGGAGTGTCGCCAGTTTGGCCAGGTATTGTTGCGCTAGTTCATGCGCGCGTTCGCCGGCTTGGTCGTCGCGCTCGTAAACGAGGGATTCGGCCAGACGCAACATTTCGGGAACGGGATTGGCGGCGTCCTTGAGTTTGGCGGCATCGGCGCGGATCATGGCGGCAATTTCGGCGCGCTTGGCCGAGGTGGCTTCGCTGGTGAGATAGCCGTCGGTGCCGCCTTCAATCGCGCGCGGCGGCAGCGGGCGATACCAGATGTTGCGGTAACGAACCGGGTTGCCGTGGTCCTGCAGTTTCAAGGGACCGGTTTCCGGGAACGGGCGGGGTTTGCTGCGGCCCATGTGGCCACCAAAACCTTCGATCATCGTATGGTCTTGAACGAGCACGCCATTCACGAGCACGGTTACGTAGCCTGGATCCAACACGGCGCCGTCCTTGTAGATGGGGCGGCGGAAGACGATGTCATAGGTTTGAAATTCGCCGGGCGCGCGGAGGGCGTTTGCCATCGGCGGATAAATGCCGTAAACCGCGCCCGCTGTGCCGTCGGAGTAAGTCGGGTTGTTGTAGTTGTCCAAGACTTGAATCTCCATCTGGCCCATGAGGAACACGCCGCTGTTGCCGCGACCCTGGCTTTCGCCTTCAACCTTGGTGGGAGCGGCCCATTCGACATGCAACTGGCAATTGCCGAATTTTTCCTTGGTGCGGATGTAGCCGGAACCCGGCACGCATTCCATCGCGCCGTTCTTCACGATCCATTTGGTGGGAACATTGCCATCCTTGTCCGCTTCCCACTTGGAAACATCCGTGCCGTCAAAAAGAACGATGGCATCCGAGGGCGGCTTGCCGGGTTGTTCTTGACTGCTGAAATTGCCGGGGGTGACAAGTTTGGGTTGGGGCCGGTTCTGATCATGAACTGCCCAAGGATGATGTTCGTCGGGGGCATCGCCGTAGAAGGGGGATCCAACATTGGCGGAGTAGCCGACTGAAGCAATTGTCGGGAGCACGAGAGAGATTAGTGAGGTCGAAAAGAATTTCATGGGTTTAGATTTTTGCTGGGGAATTTTTTATTTCGTTCGGAGGACAAAGTCCAGCTTTGTCGGTTAGATGTTTTGGGAATCCTCGGGTGGCCAAGCTCTGCGAGAACAGCTACGGGCTTTTCTTCCAGGCACGCACCGTCTCCCATGCGATGCGCTGGAGAAAGGCGGCTTCTTCCGCAGAAACACCAGCGGGCCGATACGCCAGTCCCACCGGGCTCCTGCCAAACAACGTTGCGTAAATCACGTTGGCCGCCAGATACGTGCCGTGGATGGTCTCATGTTCCTTGTCCCGGCCCAGCATCGCCAACTTCGGTCGCACGGCCAAGGCCCGCTGAAATGCAAGTCCCACCGGAGCCACCGGCGCGCCGATTTCCCGGCCCAACTCCCGATGCGCCTGTGCGATCTCTGCCTGCGTCACCCAGTTCAATCGTTCGTACGGCCAGGCCATGAACAAAATAGTCCGGCTGCCCGCGCGGCGAATTTCCTCGTTGAACTTTCGCGCGTGTTCCGCGAATGGCGACACGTTGTGCTCCTTCAGTTCCGGAATGTCTTCCTGTAGAATCACGACGTCATAATGGCCGTCGCGAATTTTTTCATGCACCCACGGTTTCTCGTCGAGAATTTTCAACGTCGCACCGCCCTGCGTGGCGCGGTCGGCGGTGAACGTGCTTTTGGGTCGCGCGGAATTCGCAAGTTGTTGCACATGCTTCTCAAGTCCTCCGTTGTAGTACGTGAAGCTGTTCC
Source organism: Verrucomicrobiota bacterium (assembly GCA_031423695.1). Lineage (GTDB taxonomy): Bacteria > Verrucomicrobiota > Verrucomicrobiia > Limisphaerales > CAIQOK01 > CAIQOK01. The sequence goes on along the minus strand of JANPGB010000651.1, from coordinate 2,696 downwards.
CCACGAACAAAACTCGTTCCGGCGTTTTTCGCACGGACGAAGGCGAATGAGGCGACGCGCAACCGCTCAGCATCAGGCCGAGCGCAAACAGGAACAACCAACGCGGATCATGCGGTTTTGCGGACATGTTTAGCACCATTGCGAGGAGATGGTTTCACTTAGGTCAGATAAACCACAAGACAAATTGAGATTGCTTGCAGAGTCGTTTTATAGGTCTCACCACAGCGTGAGCCGGTCCGCGAGCAGTTTACAGGAGGTCGTTTCGGCTCCAAGATTTCGACCGTTTCACACCAAAATTATTCGCGGAATTGGCCGTGCTTTAAGGTCTGGACATGACCACCGTCTCGCTGATACACCTCACGCATTATGAACACCATCTTGAGTCGTCGCAACTTCGTCAAAACCACGGTTGTCGCTGCCGCAGCCCTTGGGCTCAAACCTTCTCTCTGGGCAGCGAGCGCTGCCAATCCGCGCATCTCGGTCCAGCTTTACTCGGTGCGCGATGATTGCGCCAAGGATTTTGACGCGGCGCTGGCGCAAATTGCGAAGATGGGTTTTGCCGGAGTGGAATTCGCGGGCTATCACAAATACGCCGGCAAGGCCAAGGAGCTCCGCGCCAAATTGGATGAGTTGAATTTGATCGCCGCCGGCACGCACATCGGAACAGGAAGTTTTCGCGGTGATGAATTGCAGCGAACAATTGAGTTTCATCACATCCTCGGCTGTAAATTTTTGATGGTGCCCGGTGACGGAGATTTTACGAAACCGGAGAAGAGCAAAGAATTGGCCGAAACTTTCAACAAGACGGCGGCGGCGCTCAAACCCCACGGAATGTATTGCGGATATCACAATCACACCGGCGAATTTAAGAAGGAGGGGGACAAGACGTATTGGGACCTGTTTGCCGAGCGCACCAGCAAGGACGTGGTGTTGCAGCAGGATTGCGGGTGGTCGGCCACGGCCGGCCTCAACCCGGCGGAGCTGGTCCGGCGCTATCCCGGCCGCACCAAGATTACGCATTTCAAACCCATGGTGGTGAAAGATGAGGCGGGCAAAAAGGCAATCCTCGGCCAGGACTCCGTCGATTGGGTGTCAGTGCTCAAGGCGTGTCGCGAAGTGGGCGGCACGGAATGGGTCACGGTGGAACAGGAAATTTACCCCGATGGAAAATCGCCCATGGAATGCACGGCGATGTCGCTGGCCGGATTGAAAAAGATTTGGTAGCCGGTGCGAAGGTGCAGGGCTTGGTGCGGCCGGTTATTTTCGGCCTCGCTTTTGCGCCAACAGCCATTCGTAAAATTCAGGATTGTTGTAGGTCTCGGTCCACGAGTCATGAGCGGCTTCAGGATAGACGGTGAACTTGGGATGGCCGCCGGCAGACTTGAGGGCCTCGACCATTTCTTCCGATCGCTTGAGTGGGACCGTGGGATCCTTCCCTCCATGAAAGACCCAGATCGGCAGCTTGGTTAATTTGCCGGCATCGGCGGGATTGCCGCCACCGCAGATCGGTGCGATTGCGGCAAATCGTTCTGGATAAGCTGCCGCCAATTCCCAAGTGCCATAGCCGCCCATGCTCAGCCCGGTCACATAAACGCGGTTCTTATCCACCCGATACTTTTTAACGACCGAATCGAGGAGGGCGCTAAGCGTGTCGGGATTCCAACCGCGCCGCGCGCTCTGAGGCGACACCAAAATGAAAGGAAAGGGGTCATTGACCTCCGCAAGTTTGGCCGGGCCGTGGGTTTTGACTTTGTCGAGGTTGGTGCCCGACTCGCCCGATCCATGGAGAAAGAGGACGAGCGGCCAGTTGGTCTTGGATTTTGCGTAATCGGTCGGCAGCGAAAGCAGATACTCAAACTTCGCGGTGACGGTGATTTTCTTTTCAAAATGCTTGGCCTGCTGCGAGGGGGTGTTGACCGGACCCGCCACGGCGGACAGCGTAACGGATGGAATTGCCAGCCACGCGATGGCAAGGGCTCTGAGTTTGTGGTTCATAAGCCATTTACTACCCGAACCGGTTCGGGGCGGCAATCGCGTTTTATCATCGGCGCGATAGGTTCGTGTCCAGGACGCCTGACGAATACATGGCGTGGCAAATTAGTTCTCGTCACCGTTTCATTTTTATTTCAGGGAAGAAAAAATTCCGGCATGCTCCGTTGCCATGACACCAACAGAACTGACACTGGCTCCCAAAACCGAGCCGCTGGAAATATACCGCTACCGCGACGGCCTGTATGCAGTGGATCTGCTCACGGCAGCGGTCGTCCATCTGGATTTCTTTACCTGGCTGCGGCACAACCCTTCGGACGCGGCAGGCATCTGTGCTCATTTTGGCACGGCTGAACGACCGACTGATGTCATGCTGACTTTGTTCACCGCAAACGGTTTTATTGAAGCGCGCGGTGAGGTTTTTCACGTCACCGAATTGGGTCGGGAACATCTCACCAAGGACTCGGCTTGGAATCTGGCGCCATATTATGCGTCGTTAAAAGATCGTCCGGTGACAAAGGATTTTCTGGCCGTGCTCAAGACCGATCAGCCGGCCAACTGGGGCGGCACCAAGGATGCGCTCGACTGGCACAAGGCGATGGAGACCGAGGCGTTTGCCAACTCCTTCACCGCCGCCATGGATTGCCGGGGCCTTTATCTTGGTCGGGCGCTGGCGGCGCGCCTTGATCTGCGCGGACGCCAGCGGC
>JANPGB010000650.1:0-20559 GCA_031423695.1 Verrucomicrobiota bacterium | reverse complement strand
ATTCCTGTCTGCGGGTGCACCGGACATTCCTGTCCGGTGTTCCGCCGGGCGACGGGAAAGTCGCCCGAACCCGCAGACAGGAATGTCTGCGCCACAATCCAATCTTACCCGCGCCGAATTCCTCGTCGCTGTCGAGCGCGTCCAGCGTTACATCCGGGCAGGGGACATCTACCAGGCGAACCTTTCCCAGCGGCTGACGGTGCCGTGCGGATTCTCCGGCTGGGAAATGTTTCAGCGCCTGAGCGCCGTTTCACCCGCGCCGTTCTCGGCGTTTCTTGATTGTGCCGATTTTCAAATTGCCTCCTCCTCGCCGGAACAATTCCTGCGCCTGAACGGGCCGCACATTCAAACCCGACCGATCAAGGGCACGCGTCCCCGGGACAATGATCCGACCCGCGACGCCCAGCTGGCCTATGAATTGCAGACGAGCGCCAAGGAACTTGCCGAGCTGGTGATGATCACCGACCTGTTGCGAAACGATCTGGGCAAGGTCTGCGAATACGGGTCCGTGCAAGTGCCGGAGCTGGCCAAGCTGGAAAAGTTCGCGCAGGTGCAGCATCTCGTCTCGACGGTGGAGGGCCGACTGCGAAATGACGTGACGCACTTTGCCGCGTTCGCGTCGTGCTTTCCCGGCGGCAGCGTCACCGGCGCGCCGAAGATTCGCGCGATGGAAATCATCGACGAGCTCGAGCCGGTTTCGCGCGGGCCGTACTGCGGGGCGATTGGATACCTGGGCTTCAACCGCGAAAGCCAGCTGAGCATCGTGATCCGCACGGCCATCTGCCAGGACGGGGTTGCGTATTTCCACGCCGGCGCGGGCATCGTGGCCGATTCCAATCCGGCGGCGGAATACGAGGAGACGCTGGCCAAGGCCGCCGGTTTTCTGGGGGCGTTGAAACTCGAAAGGCAAAATGGTGCTGGCCGCCGCGGCGCGCCAGAAAGCCGCCCGCGGTGAAACCAGGGGAAACGCGGTGACGGATTGAAGCCCCGGATGGGGCGGGAGTAATTTTTGGTTGTGGGTTTGCGTTCGCCCCCGCCGGGGCTTGCGGGGAGGACCATCAGCCACGCGCGGCTCCCGCTGTCGGCTGCTTCGCGCGCCGCGCCGCAGCTTTTGCAGGGCGCGCTTCACACCGGCGGGACCACCCACTTTATGCTCCCCGTCCCCGGGCATCTGCGTTAAAACTTGCGGGTGATCGTTTTTCTCAATGGCCAATTTGTTCCGGAAAAACAGGCGGTTGTGTCGGTGTTCGATCGCAGCTTTCTGTACGGCGATGGTTTGTTTGAGGCGGTGCGAATCTGCAACGGCAAACCGTTTCGCTGGGTGCCACACATGGAGCGGTTTTTGCACGGCGCTGGGCATTTGAAGATTCGTCCGCCGTTTTCATCGGAGGAAATCCAGCGGTTCGCCGCGCAGCTCATCCGGCAGAACCAGATGCCGGAAGGTTTGCTGCGGCTGACGCTCTCGCGGGGGGTGGGCGAACGCGGCTATTCGCCCGGAGGCGCGCATTCCCCTTCGTTGGTGATGAGTCTGCATCCCGTGCCACGGATCAACTTTGATCAGCCACCGCTCTGGAAGCTGGTCACCGCCAGCCAACGCTTGCCCGCCCACGAGCTGCTGGCGCAATTCAAAAACGCCAACAAGCTGCCACAAATCCTTGCCCGTGCGGAGGCCGATGCCGCCGGTGCCGACGAGGCGCTGCTCCGGAACACGCGGGGTCGTGTGGTCGAAGGGACCACCAGCAATTTGTTCTGGGTCAGGGGCGGAATCGTGTGCACGCCACCGCTGGCTGCGGGAGTCCTGCCGGGCGTGACACGCATGGCGGTGCTGGAGATCTGCCAGGCGCTGGCCATTCCAACGAAGGAAAGGGCGCCACGACCGGAGGAATTATTTTCCGCTCAGGGCGTGTTCCTGTCCATGAGCAGTTGGGGAATTGTGGCGGCCGTCGGGCTGGACGGGCGGAAACTGCGGCGGGCCGCATGCGTCCCAAAAATCCAGCGCGGCTATGAAAAACTTTTGCGCGCCGAAACGGCTTAACCCTTATTTCCCAAACAAAGCCGCGCGCATTCCGGGCATCGGCCCGTGCTTTTTCTTATCCCAGTAACGGAAATTTGCGCTCCAATCCCAGATGGCCCAGCCCAGGTGTTGCTCGTCCAGCGCGCGGCGGAACGCGGCGTAAAACCGGGCGCGCGATTCCGGATCCGCCCGGACGTAGCAGCCAAATTCACCGACGTGGACCGGGCGGCCGTAATGGTCCGACCAGGCGCGGGCGAGCTTCAACTTGTCGGCGAAGGCCGCCGGGCTGCTGGGGTTTTTTTCCGTGGGCAAAGTGTTGTAGTCCTGGATCCAATTGGTCACCCAGGGGTTGAGCTTGAGTGCCGGCTCGGGCACGAGCGACGTGGCGGGCGGGCCGGGAAATTGAATGCCTTTGACCTGCACGTCGGGGCCGGCCCAGCCCGCGCCTTGATGAGTGAAGCGAAAGGGATCGTAGCAATGCACGGACACGATCAGGTTGTCCTCGTTCGCTGGCAGTACGAGGTTTTTCAGCTCGTCGATGTTCCCCCAGTCGCCCGGCTCAACAAAAAGGGTGCGGCCCGGATTGGTTTTGCGAATTTCGGCGATGACCCGCGCGTAAATCGGATTGATCACCGTTGTCGTCGCGTGGTCGTGCGGTTCGTTCAACAATTCAAAGGCCAGGGACGGCGGAAACCCGGCGTAGTGCCCGGAGATCTGCCGCCAGAGGGCGAGCAGCTGGTCCGTGGATTCAATTGGGTTGGTGTCGAACTCGCCGAAGTGATGCAGGTTGATGATCACGGCCATGTGATTGGCGAGCGCGTTGGTCACAACGAAATCCGCCCGGCCAAAAAAATCTGGCGAGATGATGAAGTCCGGCCCGGGACCGGTGTGGTGATGCCAGCCGATTGGAACGCGGACGTGATCGAATCCCTCTCCGCGCATTTGGACAAATTCATCGGCCGCCACGGTCAGGCCCCAGTGGGCCGCCGCCTCGAGATAATCCCCCAGGTTGACGCCGTGCTGGAATACTCCGGCCGCCAGGTGGGCCGGGGAAGGGTGATTGGTCAACGGCGCCATGGCGGCGGGATTCGAGGGGACAAACTGGTTGTTGCCAGCGCCCCGGGCGATTTCCACGGCCCCCAGCGAAACCCGCAGAACGAGGGCAAAAACAACCAGTTGCTTCATCGGTAAAGAGTCCGGGATTAATCCAAGGTTTCAAGCGCGAAAGGAGCGGCGAGTGCCTGCGACCGGCCGGACTGTATTTGACCTTCACGGGCGGGGCTGATAACAATTTGTGCGTGGTCAGTGCCGATTTTCCTAACGCATGAAAAAAAACAACCATCCCAAATATCGCCGCGTGCTGCTCAAGCTCAGCGGTGAAGCTCTCGGCGGTGAGAACGGCGTGAGCATTTCCGCCCCCGCGCTGCAGAGCATGGCGGAGCAGGTCCGGGAAGTGCGGGAACTGGGCGTGCAGGTTGTCATTGTGATCGGCGGCGGGAATATTTTCCGGGGGCTGGCAGGCAGCGAACGCGGCATTGAACGCGCCACCGGCGATTACATGGGCATGCTGGCCACGATCATCAACGCACTGGCGCTGCAGAACGCGCTGGAAAAGCTCGGCGTGGCGACACGCGTGCAGAGCGCGATCACCATGACGCAGGTGGCCGAGCCGTTCTTCCGCCGACGCGCGGTGCGGCATCTGGAGAAGGGCCGCGTGGTCATCTTCGGCGGCGGCACGGGCAATCCCTATTTCTCGACGGACACGGCGGCGGCGTTGCGCGCGAATGAAATCGGCGCGGAAGCCATCCTCAAGGCGACCAAGGTCGACGGCATTTACGACAGCGATCCCAAGAAGAATCCCAAGGCGAAACGGTTTGCGCAGATCACTTACCTCGACGCGTTGCAACGCCAGTTGAAGGTGCTGGATTCGACGGCCTTCTCATTGTGCATGGACAACAAGATGCCGATCGTGGTTTTTGATCTGTTTCGTCCGCACAATCTGCGGCGCGTTGTCATGGGTGAAAAGGTGGGAACCCTGGTGACTGGTTGAGACGGGATCCGTCCCCGTCCGATGATTGCCGCCCAAGGGGTGCCGGGAATGAGTGGTCAGACCGCCGGTCGTCAAAGGGAGGACTCACCTGCATCCTGCCCGTGCTTTCGGGATGAAACTCCGGGTGAATCCTCCCCCCGGCATTTACATCACGTTGTCACTTTTCCCCACCCAACAATAGGAACGGGAAGCCACTGAATCCGCGCCGCTTTGAAAGCGGATACCCGCCGGTCCGCCTGGCCCAATCCCCGGAAATGCCAGTGGGCGGTATTTCCCGGTGCAACTGTGGGACGGGTGATTGAATTAACCGGCGTGCTGGCGGGTTGGTTGACCACTCCGACACCCCCTTGGCGTAATTCGCGGCTGCGAAGGACTTGCGGGACAGGCATCAAGCTAGGGGGTCTGAGAGCGCCGGCCAATGGGCAAGGACTCCATCTCAAAGTAAGTATTCAGCCTATATCATATAAATTATTGTTTAGTCAAAAGAACAAGCGTGGCCGGGGCTGTTGGGAGGTTCCCCGCCGGGCCGGCAAATAAAATTTCCCGCCCGAATCCCACCGCGTATGCTCCGCCCATGCCTGAACTGCCCGAAGTCGAAGTGCTGGTGCGCCATCTCGCGCCGCGGTTGCGTCACCGGATGATTTGCGCCGTGAGCGTGCGCCGGCGCAAAGTTTTGGCGTCGACGCCGGCGCCGGATTTCAAGCGGACTTTGCGCGGCGCGACCTTTCTGGGACTGCGGCGGCGCGGAAAATATCTGCTCTTTGACCTGCGTGGGAAAACGGGCGCGCCGCTGACCCTGCTCGGGCATCTCGGCATGACGGGCCGGATGTATTTCGCGCCGGCGAAAACTCGGCTGCCGAAACATGCCGCCGTGGTTTTGAATCTTGGCCGGGAGAATTTCATCTACGAGGACACTCGCTACTTTGGCCGGCTGACTTTGGACGTGAGTTCCCTGGCCGGCCTGGGGCCGGAACCGTGGGCGAAGGAATTCACCGTTGAACATTTTGCCGCCGCGCTGAAAAAGTCCTCGCAGCCGGTCAAGGTCAAGCTGCTGGATCAAAGCGTGGTGGCCGGCGTGGGCAACATCTACGCGAGTGAAGCCTTGTATCGCGCGGGCATTTCACCTCGGCTCGCAGCGCGGCGGCTCAAGCCGCCGCAGGTGGCGCGTCTGCTTCAGACCATCCGCCAGACGCTCGCCGACGCGATCAAGCGGGGGAGCACGATTCCATTGAACTACGGCGGTGTCGGCACACGCGACGGGCTGTTTTATTTCGGGAGGCTGCCGGGTGCGCCGGATTTTTATGCCGAGCGATTGCACGTTTATGACCGCGCCGGCCAGCCCTGCCGCAAATGCAAAACCTTGATCAAGCGGTTGGTCCAGGCGGCACGGAGCACATTTTATTGTCCCCAATGCCAGCGCGGTGGAACCTCCGCAACTGGACGTTTGGCTTGACGCCGGGCCGGACTTTGCCTAGATGCCAGCACGCAATTCACCGAAGCCAACTTTGAAAACGCTCGCCTCATGAACCACCGGTCCGCCCGATGCGTCGTCTGGTTTTTATCGGCGTGGCTGGGCGTGGTCGTTCCTTTTGGTCGCATCACGGCCGCGCCGGTCCGCGACAACGAAGTCACCGTTCTGGAAAGGGAAGGTCGCGTCGAAGCCGCACGCGCGGGGGCGACGACGTGGTCAGCGGCGCAGACGAATCAAATTCTCCGCGTGGCCGACCGGGTGCGCACCGGCGAACGCAGCCGCGCCACCTTGCATCTGCTGGATCGAAGCACGCTGCGGATGTTCGAACTCTCGGAGTTTCTCATCGAGCCGCTGCCGGACGCGCCGGACAAACCGGTTTTCAGTCTGAGCAAGGGGCTGCTCTACTTTTTTCATCGCGACAAGCCGGTGGACGTGCAGTTCAAAACGCGCACCGCCACGGCGGCGATTCGCGGGACGGAATTTCATCTGGCCGTCGCCGACAACGGCCGGACCGTGCTGACGATGTTCGATGGCGAAGTGGACTTGTCGAACGACCTCGGCGCGATCCAACTCAGGAGCGGCGAGCAAGGCGTGGTCGAACCGGGGCAGGCACCAGTCAAGACACCGGTTATTGAAGCCATCAACATCATCCAATGGTGCCTGTATTATCCCGGCGTGCTGGATGTGGACGAACTCCGCTTTGACGCGAACGAGCGGTCTGTTCTGCAGGACGCAATCGCAGCGTATCGCGCCGGCGATTTGCTCGCGGCACTCGCGGCTTATCCCGAAGGCCGTCAGCCGGTTTCCCATGCGGAGAAAACTTTTTACGCGGCGCTGCTGTTGTCGGTCGGCAAAGTGGATCAGGCGGACACCCTGTTTCCAACCAGTGGTGGCGTGGCGGACGCTCTGCGCGAACTCATCGCCGCAGTGAAGAATGTTCCAACCGCGAACCCGATGCCAGCCGCGACCAACTCCGCCACCGCTGCACTGGCGCGCTCCTACCGGTTGCAATCGCAGTCCCGCCTGCCGGAAGCCTTGTGCGCCGCTGAACAGGCCGTGGTTCTCTCGCCGCAGTTTGGTTTTGGTTGGGCGCGCGTGGCGGAACTGGCATTTAGTTTTGGCCACACGAAGCAGGCGCTGGCCGCGTTGGAAAAAAGTCTGGCGCTCGCGCCGCGCAACGCCGGGGCGGTGACGCTGCGGGGCTTCGCGTTCGCCGCGCAGAATCGGATCCGCGAAGCGACGGCGGAGTTCGACCGGGCCATCATGTTGGACGGCGCGCTTGGCAACGCGTGGCTGGGGCGCGGGCTTTGCCGCATCCGGCGCGGAAACATCGCCGGGGGCCGCGACGACTTGCAAGTGGCCGCGACGCTGGAGCCGCAGCGCGCGTTGTTCCGCAGCTATCTCGGCAAGGCGTGGAGCGAACTGGGTGACAAATCGCGGGCTGAACGCGAACTGGCGCTGGCCAAAGAGCGCGATGCCAGCGATCCGACGGCGTGGCTTTACTCGGCGCTGTTGCTGGAGCAAGGCAATCGCATCAACGAAGCCGTGGGCGAACTGGAGCGTTCGCAGGAGTTGAGCGACAACCGCCGCGTCTATCGCTCCCGGCTGTTGCTGGATCAGGATCGCGCCGTGAGCGGGGCGAATCTGGCAAATATCTATCGCGATGCCGGGATGGCGGATGTGAGCTTGCGTGAAGCCGGCAAGGCGGTGAATGCCGACTACGCCAATTACTCCGCGCATCTTTTCTTGGCCAACAGCTACAATGAACTGCGTGATCCACAGGGGGTGAACCTGCGGTACGAAACACCTTTCGTGAGCGAATATCTTCTGGCCAATCTGCTGGCTCCCGTGGGTGCGGGCGTGCTCTCACAAAAGGTGTCGCAGCAGGAATACTCGAAACTTTTTGAGCGCGACCGCGTGGGGCTGAGTTCGAGCACGGAATACACCAGCCACGGCACTTGGCGGCAGAGTGCGGTGCAGTATGGCACGTATGGCAACAGCAGTTTTGCGGTGGAGGAAGCTTACAATGCGTCGCACGGCTACCGGCCGAACAGCGATCTGGAGCAGACGGAATACGATTTTCGTTTCAAACACGAACTGACGCCCAAGGACAGTATTTATCTGCAAGTGAGTCTGGCGAGTTCTAGCGGAGGCAATGCGGCGCAGTATTACGACCAGGCGGCGGCGGCGAATGCACCGTTCCGCTTTCGCGACTGGCAGGAGCCGATCCTCATCGTCGGCTACCATCACGAATGGAGTCCCGGCGTCCACACGCTGCTGCTCGCCAGTCGGTTGAGCGACACTTACTCGGTCACCAATTTGCGCGCGCCGACTTACCTGGTGGCGGCGGACGAGCAGGGGACGGTGCTGCAAATCCTGCCGATCGGGGCCGCGCAGGACTACCGCAGCCGGTTGGAAATTTACACGGTGGAGGCGCAGCAGATCTGGCAGACGCCCGCGTTCACGACGGTGGCGGGGGCGCGTTATCAGGATGGCTCCTTCAACACGCGCAATCGCCAGGCGAACTTCGATGTCGGGGTGAGCGACATTTTTCCCCGGCCGGTGGTGCAGGATTTTTCCGTCGGCTTCCAGCGCGTGAGCGCCTATGGCTATGAACAGTGGCAGGTGCTGGACTCGCTCCGGGTGATCGGCGGGCTGAGTTACGAGAGGCTGGTCATTCCGGAGAATTTTCGTTTCGCACCCATTTCCTCGGACACCCAGGCCAGTGATTATCTCCTGCCCAAGGCGGGCGCGATCTGGACACCGCTGCAGGATACGACGGTGCGGGCGGCGTATGCGGAGTCGGTGGGCGGGGCGAGTTTTGATCAGAGCTTCCAGTTGGAGCCGTCGCAGGTGGCGGGCTTCAACCAGGCGTTTCGAAGTTTGATTCCCGAATCGGTCGCGGGGGCTAACGCGGGCGCGACGTTCACGAGTTACGGCGTGTCGCTGGAGCAGAAATTTCCCACGCGCACCTACGTGGCCGTGGTGGGCGAGATTTTGGAATCAACGGTTCAACGCCAGGACGGCGCGTTTGTGCTGCCCCCGACGCTCTTCGCCTTTCCCTCCACCTTGAGCGAACGGCTGGATTTTCGGGAGCAGTCCATTTCCCTGTCGCTGCATCAACTGGTGGGACGGGATTGGGCTTTCGGTTCCGGCTATCGTTTGAGTCGCGCCGAGTTGAAGGATGATTTCCCGTCGGTGTCGGACGCCGCCGCCGCGTCCACCGGTTTCAAGCCGCGCACAACGATGTCCGGCACGCTGCAAACCCTGGAGGTTCACGCGATTTGCCAGCACCCGTCCGGGCTGTTCGCGCAGTTGAAAGGGGCGTGGACCCGGCAGGTGAACGGAGACAGCCAGGCGTTGCTGGCCGGGGATGACTTCTGGCAGTGGGATGTGCTGGCGGGATACCGGTTCCCGCGCCGGCGGGCGGAGATCACTGTCGGCGTGTTGAATCTATCTGGTCGTGACTACCACCTCAGTCCGCTGAACCTGCGCCAGGATACAGCCCGTAACCGGACGTTCTACGCCCAGTTCAACTTTCATTTCTGACGCGCCCGTGGGCGTCATAGGGGTGTCATGACGATCGAAACTTTGATCTGCAGCGATGGCGTGGTCCGTGTGTTTGGTTTCACGGCCGCCACAAAACCAAAGGTGCTATAGGTGGTGGGGGTGGTCGGAGGGGTCGGGGTAGAGGTGTAAGTCATTTGGGATTTAATGCCGCCGAAGTCATCGTTGCAGGGCGGGGTAAGGTTGTTGCCTTTGCGCACTTGCAGGACGGTGTCCAAGGTGTCGCCGCTTTCCCCCGTTGCCGTGGTGAACGTGACAGAATAGCCCGGGACGGCGGAGATGCTCTGCTGGGTGATCGCATCTCTCACGGAAATGCCGCACAGCAAATTCGCGCCGCTGGTGGTCGCGTTCAGGTTGGCCAGTGAGAAGATCAAGCCCGTGGACAGCCAGTAGGTGGGATCGGGAATCACCCGGTCCACGCGGACGAGCCGGAAGAAAAGCTGGTTGCTCGACAGGTTGAGCGGCACATCCATCAAGCGCTGGCTGGCGTTCGTCGCCGCTTCGAGGATGGGGGCTAGCAAAATCGCCCAATCGGTCAGGTTCGTCGAAATTTCCACCGTAAAGTCCCGGGGCGTGCGCAGCCAGGAGAGCGCGAGGTTGGTGCCGCTTAACGAGGCGTTCAAAGTGGGCAAAACTCCGTCGCCGGGCCGCGCGCCGATTTTTCCAAAATCCGTGAACCTTGCGGTCGTGGCCGTGCCGTTGGTGGTGTGGGCCGTCACCATCATGCCGATGCTCAGCGTGCTGGCAAATGCCTGCGTGGTCACGCCGCTGGTCGCCCAGTCCACGCCGTTGGTTCCGTAGTACGCGGTGAAGGTGTTGTTGGTGCGGGTCAGGCGCAACCAGTTGTTGTCACTGCCCGGCGCACGCGGGCCGATTTGGAAACCCGCATCGGTGGTGGTGCCGCCAGGAGTCGCGCGGACGGCCACTTGGACGTCGTTCGAGCCACCGGTGGGGGTGAAGAAAGTCTGGAGCGTGCGGCTGCCCGGCGTGAGATTTTCACGCGCCATGAGGCCGGCCTTGGATTCGTCATCAGCCTGATCCAGCCGCGTCACCATCACGGCCATGTCGAAATTGCCGACGACCTGCTGGTGGATGAAGTGGAAAAAATCATTGGTGCCCCCGACATCCGACCCGCCGACCGTCACTTCAAACGTATCGCCGTGCGCCGTGAAGACCTGGCCGGTGGGATTGGGATTTCCCGCGATGCCAATGTCAGCGCTGCTATAATCACTGAGATAGCCAAGCACGCTCGCCTTGTTGGTGTTGGCCGCGACGTCCACGACATTGGAAACATTCACCAAGAAAAACTCGCCGATGTTGACGGCCAGATTCAAGGCCACGAACTGGCCGTTGGTTTGCAGCTCCACGCTGACCACGCCCACCGCGCCGGTTTTCGCGAACACGGTGTAGTTGGCGGGATTGGTCGCGGAGGGCAGCGTCACGGGCGGATCGAAAAAGACGCCGATCGTTTTGGCGTTGTTGGTGATGCTGTTCACGGAGACGAGTTCCGCGCGGGAAACCATCCGGCCGGCCGCCAGGCCCAGGAGGACGATCGCGAGGTTTTGGTACAGACGGCGGGTGAGGAGGCTCATAACAGTTAAGGTTGTTGAAGCGTATCTGGTGCGCTGGGTTCCGTGTGTGGCTACAACATGACGCAGCGCCTGAGAAATGAAAACAAAATACTTTTTCGCAGCACCCCGTGAGTGCTCGCCGGACACGCAGCCCTCGCCTCCAAAACGCGCTTTCAAATACGTCCGGGTTGCGTCACGCTCAAACCATTCTAAGCCCGGATCGTCCATGAATTTCAAAGCCATCCTCCAGCACAAAAATGCCAGGGCCGCGCTCGGCGGCGTGCTGGCGGCGCTGCTCGGCTGGCAGTTGTGCTGGCTGCCGGCGGGCAATTATCTGGCCCAGGTGAGTTACGATCTGCCGTTTGTTTTCGCCGAGCCTGGCGCCCCCGCGAACCTTGTGCTCGTGGAGCTGGACGAGGTTTCTTACGCGGATTTGCGGCAGCCGCCCGGCGGCGTCTGGGATCGCCGGCTGCACGCGCGGCTGCTGGACCACCTGCGCGCCGAGGGCGCGAGCCTAGTCGTGTTTGACATGATCTTCACCGATGGCGGGCCGGACGCGACGGCGGATCGGGAGCTGGCGCAGGCCATCCGGGATCATGGTCGCGTGGTGCTGGCCACTGACAAACTCAGCCCCGGAATCAACGGCATTGCCGGCGTGCGCGTGGTGCCGCCGAACGAGCTGTTTCGCGCGGCCACCACGAACTGGGGGCCGACGCAGGCGGAGATCGAAGCCGACGGCGTGGTGCGGAAAATTTTTGGCGGCACGGAACAGAAACCGGCGATGACCTGGGTGGCGGCGGCCTTGGCGAACCCGGGGCTGCTTCAAACCGGGGCGGATCATCTGGCGCCACGCTGGGTGCGCTTCTACGGGCCGGGCGGCACGCTGGCGCGGGTGAGTTATTCCCTGGCCACCCATCAGCCGGCCGGTTTTTATCGCGGCAAAACCGTCTTCATTGGCGGCCGTCCCCGAACGGGATTCGCGGGCGACGAGGTCGATGAATTTGTCACCCCGTGGCGGCGGCACGGGCAGTCACAAATTTCCGGGCTGGAACTCACGGCGACGGAATTCTTGAACCTGAGCCGGGGCGATTTTCTGACGCGGCTGCCGATGGTTGGAGAATTCACGTTGCTCGCAGGCCTGGGAATTTTGGCCGGGGCCGGGCTGGCGTGCGTGCGACCGTGGCGAGCCCTCCTCGCTGCCGGCGCAGGCGTGACCGCGGCGATTGCGCTGGCGTTCGTTTTGTTTTTCAACGGCCACATCTGGTTCGTGTGGAGCGTGGCGGTGCTGGTGCAAATTCCCTCCGCGCTGGCGTGGTCGCTCGGCTGGCAGTGGTGGCAGTTGAAAAGAGAAAAAGACTGGCTGGAAACGCCGCTGCCGGATTTGTGGAACGAAACCCCGGCGGTTCTGCGCGGCAGTCCATTGCCCGCCGCCGCATCCGTCAAGGTCGGCGACTCGAACACGGAAGGATTGCCCGCCATTCCCGACCACGAGCTGCTGCGGCTCATCGGACGCGGCGCGTACGGCGACGTGTGGCTGGCGCGCGATGTCCTCGGCAGTTTTCACGCGGTCAAAATCATCCGGCGCGTGGCCTTCGATCACGCCGATCCGTATGACCGGGAGTTTCGCGGCCTCCAGAACTTCACGCCGATCTCCCGCGCGCATCCCGGTCTCGTCCACATTTTGCACGTGGGCCGGAACCAGGCGGCGGACTGTTTTTATTACGTCATGGAGGCGGGCGACGATGAAAAGTGCGGAGCCAGAATAGATCCCGCCACCTACTCCGCGCGCAATCTCGGACGCGACCTGCATCGCCGCGCGCCGCTGCCGCCGGAGGAGTGCGTTGAATTGGGCGCGGCGTTGTGCGACGCGCTGGAATTTCTCCACGGGCAGGGGTTGATCCACCGCGACATCAAGCCGGCGAACATCATTTTCGTGAACGGTCGTCCGAAGCTGGCGGACATCGGACTGGTCACGGAGATCGGGCTGCGGCGACAGCAAGTTTCCAAGGTCGGCACGGAAGGTTATCTGCCGCCGGAAGGGCCGGGCACCGCCGCCGGTGATTTGTATGCGCTGGGGAAGGTGCTGGCGGAGATGATCGAGCCGCTTTCGGCAAAGGGCGCCGCGCCAGTTTCCGCTGAAGCGGTTTCGGCATCCGATGAACTCGTGCGGGGGAAAATCCGTGGGGTCATTGCAAAAGCCTGTGCGGAAAATCCGGCGGCGCGATTTGCCGGCGCGGGGGCGATGCGTGAGGCGTTGCTGGCAGGGCGGAACCTCCCGCCGGCCGGCTGAGATCGAAAATTGGTTTGCCCGCGCGGGGGCGGGTGGGCAATGTCAGCAGGTCATGAGTCGGCCCACGTCCCAAAGCGACGAGTCGCGCGGAACTTCCCCGGAATTTCCGCCGACGCGCTGGAGCCTGGTCGGGCAGGCCGGCGCCGAGCAGACGCGCGTCGCCGCCGAGGCGTTGGAAACGCTCTGCCGCGCCTACTGGTATCCGCTCTATGCGTTCTTGCGGCGCTCCGGCTCTTCGCCGCACGACGCGCAGGACTGGGTGCAATCTTTCTTCGAGTACCTGCTGGAGAATCGCATTGTGGGCAAGGCCCGGCAGGAGAAGGGGCGCTTCCGTTCCTTCCTGCTCGCGACGCTGAAGCATTTTGTGTCTTCCGAGCAGCGCCGGTTGTCCGCGCAAAAGCGCGGCGGCGGGCGCGTTCTGATTTCCCTGGACGAGGTGGACAGCGAGCAGCGTTATGCGTGCGAGCCGGCGGACTTGCACACGCCGGAGACCATCTACGAGTTGAGCTGGGCGCGCACGGTGCTGGCGCGGGCGGCGGCCAGTCTGGAACAGGAATTTATCACGGCGGGAAAACAATCCGTCTTCGCGCGGCTCCAGCCGTACCTGCAAAGCGGGCGCGAAGGGGCGAGTTACGCCGAGACGGCGGCGGCGCTGGGCAAGACGGAGGATGCGATCAAATCCGGCGTGCAGCGATTGCGCCAGCGGTTCCAGCAGTTGCTCCGCGCCCAGATCGCGGAGACGGTCGAGCACGCGTCCGAGGTGGAGGATGAATTGCAGCATCTGCGGCAGGTGTTGACGGCTTAGGACGGCGCGCGCCTGCCGGTCTTGGGTGAACGGCTTGCCTTGTCTCAGGGCCTTCTTCATATTTCAAGCATGTCCACGCCGCTTTGGTGCCAGACCATTTTTTTGCGGTTGCGCCGCCTGCTGCCGGCGGGAGTTGCGTTTTGGTTTTTTCTGGGCGGCCCGCGCGTTGTCGAGGCCGCGCCGCCGGATTATTTGATTGATGTGCTGGATCGCAAAGAGAACCTGCCCAGCAGCACGGTCACCGCGATCACGCAGACCCCGGATGGTTATCTTTGGATCGGTACCTACAACGGGCTGGCGCGTTTCGACGGCGTGCGGTTTGTCACCTTCGAGCCGGGCAACACTCCCGAGTTGGGCCATTCGCGGGTGCAGGGGCTTTATCTGGATGTCACCGGCACGCTGTGGATCAACACGTATCGAGACGGACTGACTTCTTATCGCGCAGGGGTTTTCCGGAGCGAACGTCCGACACAGACGGGGTATGATCTGCACACGACCCTGGCTTATTCGACTTCCAACACGGTGGTGTTTGTCTCGCAATTCGGCGAGGTGTTGACCCGCAACAGCACGAACACCAATGCCGATTGGAGCATCACGACCCCTCCCGGCGGGGCGCGTCCCATTTTTCAATGTGCCGACCGCGAAGGCGGCCTCTGGTTTTTGAGCCGGGAAGGCCGCATCGTTCGATGCGTGGGCGGTGAGTTCAGGGATTTGCCCGCCGAGGCCGGTCTGGGAACCAACAAAGTGCTGACCGTCACGGCGGACAAGCACGGTCAGATCTGGGTCGGCGCGGAAAATATCATCGCGCGGTGGAATGAAAAAATATTTGAAATGGTCATGCCGACAAATGGCGAGTCGGGCCTGATGCCGCGGATGCTCTTTCCCGCGCGGGATGGCGCGATGTGGGTTTTGAATGGCGACCGGATGCGCAAATTGAAGGGGCGGGCGTGGGTCGCGGAAATCCCCGAGTGGCAGGGACTGCTGGGCTGGGCGGGCGGGCGGGCGATGGGTGCGCATGAGGATGCGGACGGCGGCATGTGGTTCAATCACTATGGCAATGGGGTTTTTCATATCACTCCCGACGGCGCGTTTCAAAGGTTGACGACGCGCGATGGGCTGCCAGGCGACCGGGTGGGCGCCTGGTTTCAAAGCCGGGATGGTGCGTTGTGGCTGGGCGTGGACCGGGGCGGGCTGGCGCGCCTGCGCGAGCGGAAGTTTCAAATCATCGGCGCGGCGGAGGGCTTGACGGCGCGGGCGGCGCTCTCGGTTTGTGAAGATCGTGACGGAGGTTTGTGGATCGGCACCGGGGGTGGCGGCTTGTGCCGGTGGCGGGATGGGAAAATCTCCAGTTTTCGCGTGGGCGGCAATGCGTCGGCGAATTTTGTGTTCTCCGTTTTTCCGCGCGCCGACGGCGACCTTTGGCTGAGCGCGGGCGAGGGGGAAAACTTGTTTCGTTTTCGGGAATCACAGGTGGAACATGCGCCGTGGGATCCGCGCGGGGTGAAGGCGATTCTGGCGGATCGCACGGGCCGGATCTGGCTGGGCACCAAGTCCGGTCTGGCCTGGTGGTCGGAACAGGGCCGCCGCATCTTCGGTGTCAACGACGGACTGGCCTCGCAGGATGGGCTGGCCCCTTCGCCCGTCCGCGCGCTGACCCAGGCGCCGGACGGCACAATCTGGTGCGGCTCGGATGACGGCACGCTGTATCGGTGCGAGACGGAGCGGTTGCAGGCGTTCAGGCTGCCAAACGGACAAGGGCAGGAACCGATCTGGTCGCTGCTGGCGGATGCGGACGGCACCATCTGGGCAGGCACCTTTCGCGGCGGCCTGCTGCGTTTCAAAAATGGGGAGTTCAAGCGGTTCTCGGTGGAGCAGGGGTTGCCGACCTCGGTGATCGTGCAGATTTTGGAGGACGCGCAGGGCCGGCTCTGGCTGGGGACGCACCAGGGAATTTATTGCGTGGCCAAGGCGGCGTTGAATGAGTGCGCGGATGGCAAGACCAAGACGGTCAATTGCGCCAGCTACGGCGGTTTGTCGGCCTTGGAATGTTCCGACGGCTACCAGCCCTCGTGCTGGCGGGGGCGGGATGGCCGGCTGTGGTTTGCAACGGTGCGTGGCGTGGTGGCGGTGAACCCGGAGGAGCTGAAGGGCAATTCACTCCCGCCGCCGGTGCTGGTGGAAGAGTTCCGGGTGGACGGTGAGATTGTAAAGCTCGGCACCACCCAGCTCTTCGTGCCGCCCGGACACAGTCAGTTTGAGTTTCAATTCACCGCGCTGAGTTTTGGCGCCCCCGACAAGACCCGGTTCCGCTACCGGATGGACGGCGTGGATGCGCACTGGGTGGATGTGGGCAACTCCCGCAGCGCCCGCTACGGGCACCTGCCGGCCAATGATTACCGCTTTCACGTCCTCGCCTGCAATGACGAAGGGGTGTGGAACGAGGCTGGCGCCACGGTCAGTTTTACCGTGCGGCCTTTTTTTTATGAGACCTGGTGGTTCCGCACTTTGGCGGGGGCCGGCATCGTGTTCGCTGTGGCGTTCACGGTGCGAAAAGTGGCCACCCGGAAATACCGGCGGAAGCTCGCGCGGTTGCAGCAGCAGCACGCCATCGAGCGCGACCGGGCCCGGATCGCCAAGGACATCCACGACGACATCGGCGCGGGCCTGACCCAGATCACGTTGCTCGGCGAACTGGCGCGCCGCGAGCCCGAGCAGGCGTCAGTGCACTTGGACCGCATCTCCGGTTCCGCGCGGCGGCTGACGCTGGCGATGGATGAAATCGTCTGGGCCGTGGACCCGCAGCACGACACCTTCAACGGGCTGATGGATTACATCTCCGCCTATTCCGAGGATTTTCTGCGCATGGCCGACATTCGCTGCCGCATGGATCTGCCGAACGAACTGCCGGAAATGCGCGTGGAGGCCGAGGTGCGTTACAACCTGTTCCTGGCGCTGAAAGAAACGCTCAACAACATCGTCAAGCACTCCCAGGCCACCGAGGTCTGGCTCCGGCTGCATCTGGAACCCGATTCGTTTTCGCTCATCATCGAGGACAACGGCCGCGGCCTGCCGCCGCCGCGCCCGGACGGCCCCGCGCCGGTGGCCGGTGAACGCATCACCTCCGGTTCCGGCCTGGTGAATCTGGAAACGCGTCTCGCCGCGGTCGGCGGCCGGTGCGTGGTGACCAGCCGGCCGGGGCAAGGGATGCGGGTGGAGATGATCCTGAAACGGTGAAGCCGCGCCGTCACCAGTTGTGGCGATTGTTTGCGGTCTGCCGAGCGGATAACTTCAACGCATGAACACCGATTTTCGCGGGGACACCGAGTGATGAGCATTTCCGTTTCGATCGTGGAGGATGATGCGGGCATCCGCAGCACGCTGGCCAAGCTGATCAACAGCTCGCCCGGCTACCGCTGCGTCAGCGATCATGGCAGCGCGGAAAGCGCGCTGGTGGAGATCCCCAAATTGAAACCGGACGTGACGCTCATGGACATCAACCTGCCCGGCCTGAGCGGGGTGGAATGTGTGCGCCGCCTCAAGCCGCTGCTGCCGGGCACGCAGGTCATCATGCTGACGGTCTATCAAAACACCGAACACATTTTCAATGCCCTGGCCGCCGGGGCCACGGGTTACCTCCTCAAGCAGACCCCGCCGGCGGAGTTGCTCGTCGCCATCCAGGAAGTCAAGGCGGGCGGTTCGCCCATGAGCAGCCACATCGCCCGGAAAATCGTGCAATCCTTCCAGCAGTCCGGCCCGGCCGCGCGGGAAATGGAATCCCTGTCCCAGCGGGAAATGCAGGTGCTCGAACTGCTGGCCAAGGGTTTTCTCTACAAGGAAATCGCCGAGCTGATGAAGGTCACCTACGCCACCGTGCACACCCACATCCGCCACATCTACGAGAAGCTGCATGTGCGTTCACGCACGGAAGCCGTGGCCAAGCACCTCAATCAGCCCCGGTCCAGCCGCGAAACCGCGGAAGCAAATCTGGCCGCCAGCGCGGCGCGGCGGGCTTGAGGGGAGGCTGCTGATGAAGTCGTCACCAGAACTGGCGATGGTGGAAAATCACAGATGGTATAGTCTGAAAACCATGAACACCTGTTTGCCGGCCGCAAAAACCAGAGACGAAACGTCTGCGTGCATTTCTTAATCCTCGTAACATCAGTCCGCCCAACGTACCGAATAACAAACAGCCCAACAATAACGCCTAGCCCCATGAAGAACCAGCAACCCAACTCCCCATTTGTGGGGGAGTTAAAAAGTCACAAGCCCACTATGAAACCTACTCACCCGTCTCCGTTTCTGCGCTCCAAAACCAGCTCCTGCAAATTAATTGCCGCGACCATGCTGGCTGCGGCATGTATCTCACCGTCAGTGTTCGCCGCCAGCCAGACGTGGACGAATGCGCCGGTCAGCAGTTCCTGGACGAACATTCTGAACTGGGTCGCCAAGGCCGTACCGGGCAATGTCAATCAAACTGCAAACAATACCGGCAGCGGTGATGTTGCCACTTTCAATTCGCCGATTCCGCTCTCGGGCATTGGCGGTACGTCATCACCAATTGCGCCTGATGATGCTACAAACGGCGGACGTTCACGTGGGGTGTCAGGAATTACCTTTGATACCACCAATTGTGGTGCCTACTTCATCGCTTCGCCTACGCCGCCCGTTCTTAATTCTAACGGAGTGCTTTGGGTCAGCCACAATGGCACCATTCAGATGACCGCGCCGGTGACGAACAATCAAACCATTTTGATTCCGTTGAATGTCTTTCTGCCTTCCAGCACGGATGGTAAGTATACTTTGATGAATAATTCCACCAATCCAACGGCTGCCTTGATCGTTAGTTCGTTGTCTTGGGCGCAGACCGGTGGCCGTTCCGTTAACTATGTGTTGGATGGCACGAGCACGGCGAATAATGTTGTCACCAATCTCTCGAATAGCACCTCTACCGGCGCGGGCGGGATTACCAAACAGGGGTCAGGCACTTGGATTATTGCTGGGCCAGGCACTCAGGCCGCCGCTAAAGCTATAAATATAAATGCGGGGACATTGGTCGTCCAAGATCCGGGCGCGTTCGGTTTGGCGACAACAGCTACGGTTAATTCCAACGGTGTCGTGCAAATTAATGCAGTAAGCTTAACCACCTCTACTCTTGCTCTTCAAAGAAGCGGCACGGTTCGGATGAACGGCAGTGGCACACTTAACGGAGTCACGGTGAGCACCGCCGCGAGCACCGCCCCGACCGTGGCCACCACCAGCGCATCGGATGTGCTGACACTGGGCAACGGCGGCAACAAAGTGACCGCTGGTCTGGCGGGCAACTCAGTCCTGCATACGGCGGGTCCCGGCACCATTCAGCTGCCCTTCGCCAACAACTACGTGGGCAACTGGACGGTGGATGCAGGCCGGCTCGACGAGCTTGCCACTGGTGCACTGGGAACCGGTGCGAACTTGAACATCGCGGCAGGCGCAATCTTTTCAGTGACCAATTTATTGGCCACTACCTACACTTTGGACACGGCAAACCTCAGCGCCAACGGCACCGGCACCGGAGTTGGTTCGACTGCTGCAACCATTGTTGCTGACGCGGGTGGAATAATTGATTTGGCCACCGGCTCGAAAGGCATTTCGCTGACCATCACACCGACGGCTTTCCTGGGTGATTCCACTCATCCGGCTCTCTACATTTCGCAGGGCACCTTGTCACTGAGCGGCAATGCTTTTTCCATCAACAATGCCGGCGCGTCAGCGTTGGGCGTGGGCACCTACAAACTGATTCAACAGGCGAGCGGCAGCATCACCTCGGGTGGCGGTTATTCGGTGGTGGGTGTCACGGGCAGTGGCCTCGTCGCCGGTCTGGTTGCTTCCATCGTTGTCACCGGCAGCGAAGTTGACTTGGTGGTTGCCCCCTATACTCCTAAAAATCTTGTATGGAGCGGCACGGGCAGCGCTTGGGATCTCGCCACCACGGCTGACTGGTTGAACGGTGCGTCCGCTTCCGTGTTTAACAATTCCGACAAGGTCACGTTCAACGATGTTGGCTTGGCCAACCCGAGCGTCACTTTGGCGGGCACCTTGTCTCCGGGCAGCGTGGTCGTGAGCAACACCTCGCCTTATACCTTTAATGCGGGTCAGATCGCGGGTGGCGCGAGCTTGATCAAGGCTGGCACTAGCAGTTTGTTGCTCGGTGAAGTCAACACTTACAGTGGCGGTACCGTGGTCAGCAACGGCACGCTCCAGCTCGGCATCAACAACGCCATCTCCGGCACAGGGGCGGGCGACGTGTCGGTCACTGGTTCCGGCGTGATTGACTTGAACAACAACAGCGCGGCCATCAATGCCTTGACTGGCAACGGCACCGTGGATTTGGTTTCGGGCGGCGGGGCTTCTACCTTGAGTGTCGGGAACAACAACAACAGCGGCACGTTCTCCGGGGTTTTGAAGAACACCACCGGCACCTTGGCCTTGACCAAGGCGGGCAGCGGAACGGAAACCCTTTCGGGTAACAATACCTATTCCGGTGCCACCACCATCAACCTCGGTTCCTTGAAAGTGACCAGCCTCAACGCCCTCGGCTCCGGCAACAGTGCTGTGACGATGGCGGGCGGCATTTTGGATCTGGGCAGCAGCGTGATTGCCGGCAGCATCGGCGGTTCACTCGGCACGATTGCAAACAATTCCAACACTTCAACCAACACGCTGATCGTGCAAACTGGTACCGCTTACGGCGCCACCATCGCAGACGGCACCGGTGGCGGCGGGGTGTCTGTCCAGGTGAATGGCGGCACGCT
>JANPGB010000649.1:0-12961 GCA_031423695.1 Verrucomicrobiota bacterium | reverse complement strand
CCGCCGATTTCCTTGAGCGGCGGGGACCGCATCATGGTCGAGTGCATCCGCCGTTGGAGCCGGGAGCACAAGGTCACCGTCTACGGCAACGAGGGCGCGAAGCTGCTCTGCGACTGGTTTGAATTACCAGGCATCAACCACGTCACCTGGCCCGCCGACCACCTGAAAAAATTCGGGCGGCCGTTCTGGTGGTTGATGCAAATGCTCAAAGGCATCCGCGGCGTGGACAAAATAAAATTCGCGCCTGAGGAAAAGCATCTCATCATGGCCGCTTCGGAATTTCATCCCAGCTGCATTCCGGCCATGCGTTTGAAGAAGCGCTTTCCGGACGCGCCGCTTGTGGTGGGCTTGTATTTCTTCGCGCCCAAATGGTTCTCCGGCCAGCCGGGGCCGGGTCTGATGTTCACCGCCTATCGCCCGTTTCAACAGCAGATTTACAAGCGCTGCTTGCGCGAGGCGGAAATGATCCTGACCACCGTGCCGCAGGATCGCGACCTGATGATTGCCGACGGGCGCTCGCCGGAATCCACCTATGCCGTGATGGGCGGAGTGGATTTGACCATCCCGCAAAGCGTCCCCGAGCCGAAGGAAAAAACGTTCGACGCCGTCTTCATCAGCCGCCTGCATCCGCAGAAGGGGCCGATGGAATTGATGGACGTGTGGAAGCTTTTGATGCAGAAGAAACCGGACGCCCGGCTTGCCATGATCGGCTCCGGCCCGCTGGACGCGCAGTGCAAGGCCAAGGCGGAAAAACTCGGCATCGCCAGGAATGTGGAGTTCTTCGGTTTCCGCGACGGCGTGGAGAAATACAAGATCATCAAGGCCGCGCGCGTTGTCGTGTATCCGGCGGTGTTCGAGGTTGGCGGCATGGCGTCGGCCGAAGCGCTGGCGTGTGGTTTGCCGGGGGTGTCGTTCGACCTGCCGCCGCTGCGGGTTTATTATCCGCGCGGCTGGCTCAAGGCCACGCCGGGAGATTTCCCCGGACTGGCGGATTGCATTCACCGGCTGCTCACGGACGAAAGGCTTTACGCCGCGACGAGCAAGGAGGCCCTGGCGGCCGGCCTGGAATGGGACTGGAACGCCCGTGCCATCTCCATGTGGGCCGCCATCGAAGCCTCAATCCGTCCGAAGGCCCCGGCGTTTTTCACCCAACCAAAAACCTGATCATGGTGATTTTTTTGCGCAGCTTGCTCAACGCATGGAATGGCTTGCTGAGTTTTTTACGCCTGTTGCTGCCGCGTGTCCTCGGGCTGCGGACCGGCGGCGGGGTGCGGGTCGGTGGCGGCATCGAATGGCCGCTGGGCAATGCGCGAAACCTCGAGCTGGGAGCCAAGGTTGGCCTCGGCAAGCGTGGCTGGTTTTATCTGCCGCTGCATAATCGGCAGGCGAAAATCCGGATCGGCTCCGGCACTTCGGTGGGGAATGATTTTGTCATCACGGCCAACCACTCGGTGGAAATCGGGCGCGACTGCCTGCTCTCTTACCGCGTGACGGTAATGGATCACGCGCACGTCACCGGGGTGGGGATTGCCCCGGTCACGAGCGGGCTTACCCCCGGCCAGCCCGTCAGCATCGGCGACAAGTGCTTCCTCGGCTGCAACGTCGTGATCATGCCCGGTGTGAAACTCGGCGCGAACTGCATCGTGGGGGCGAATGCGGTGGTGACGAAGTCCTTCGCGGCCGGTTCGGTGATCGCCGGTGCCCCGGCAAAATTGTTGCGGACCATCGGGCCGCCGGAATCCTAGGCCGGTTCACTTCTTAAACGTCTGCTTCACCTGCAGCTCGGCGATGAGCTGCTTGTCCTTGCCGCGGCGTTTGTAGGTCAGCACTCCCCATGCATTCCCCAGCACGCTGGCCGGACTGGCGGGCAGATGCCAGAGCCAGCAAGGGTCGCCATCGCGCACCCATCCGCGCAGGGTGTGCCAGAGCGGGCCGAGGAACGTGACGCAGTAAACCGCCGCGAGCCACAGCGGCACGGGCGGCTTTTCCTTCATCCAGTTCACCGGCATCTCCTCCTGTACGCGCAGAAAATGCACCGTGGCGCGGCGGCGTTTTTGCACGAAGCCCCAGAGCGTCTGGACGTAGTAATGATGCACGCCGCGCCCGCGCAGCCGCAGCCATTCGCGCTGGCCGTTTTTCATCAGGAACATCGCCACGTGGGTATCCTGAAATTTCTCATTCGCCTGGACCGACCGGAGATCGGCGCGGCGATAGACAAACCCGTTCGCCCCGAGCGGGTAGGCGAAGGAGCCGTCGGGCAATCTCCACCGCTCCACCTCGCCATCGCGCGCGACGAGCCGGGGATTGGCGCTCATCAGCCAGCAGATCGGATCGCTGATGTGCAGCCGCGCCGTCAGGTAGGCGCAAAACGAACTCATCCTGGGCGACGGCAGATAATAACCCTCCACACCCAGCGCCTGGGGATTTGCCGCGAGCGCCCTGACGGCCAGCTCCACGTAATCGGCGTGGGTGATTTCGTTGTCAGCGTCCACGAAGACGATGTAGTCGCCGGTCGCGTGCTGAAGCGCGAGCCGCTTGCCCTCCTCCATGTTCTTGCCGTTGTCGTCGAGCACGAGCGCGCCGTATTTTTTGGCAATCTCACGGGTGCCATCCTTCGAGTGGGCATCGGCGAGAATGATTTCGTAACGGTCGCGTGGATACGTCTGCCGGGTGATGGATCCGAGCACGTTGTCCAGCAACGCGCCGGCGTTGAGCGTGGGCATGATGAAGCTGACGCGCGGCCACGGGGCATTTTCAAGACTCGACGGCATGAGGTGATTGTGGGGCAGGGCGCCGGCAAATTCAAATCCGCTTTAGGCCGCGTGTTTGTGCCGCCGCAGGGTGATGAGCCAAGCGGTGAACAAGAGCGCGAAGGCGATGCCGGCGGCGAAGGGCATCGTGCGCAGCAGGGTGGCGGGAGTTCTTCCCAGCGCCAGGATCGTCAGCCAGTAGCCGAGGCCGAGGAAGCCGTACAGCAGTGAAAGTTTTGACCACCGGCTGGCGAGCGACCAAAGTGCCAAAGATTGCAGCAGGCCGATAAACACCATGAAAAGGACGAGCTGCCCGATCATGGCCTCGGCTTCCGAAGACGAACGGCCCAGGATGATCCGCACACACAGGCCGCGCAGCAGAAACAACATGCCCGCGCCGAACAAAAGTCCGAAGACGTAAATTCCCAGCAGCTTGAATTGTTCGACCACGACATTGCCCGACCGCGCGCCGGAGCGGGACGTGAACAATACGCCGAGCAACGGCGCCACGGTCATCGGCAAGGCAGCCGCCAGCCGCTCGGCCAAGCTGTAGGCGTCATTGTCCGCGCCGGAAAAAAACTTCTTCGCCACGAGCAGGTCGCCTTGCGTGAACAAATAACCGCCCCCCACGCAGGCCGCGCTGACGACGAGGTAATAGACAAATTCATGGTTCCACGGCGACACCGCCTCGCCGCGCAGGGACAGATCTTTTTTCCAGAACAGCAAAACCAGGTTCGCCAGCAGTGCGAACGCCGACGCCAGCACCGCGGTTTCCGGCGACGGCCATTGCAGGGTGACGAACCAGCCGAAGCCCACGCGCAGCAGCATCGCCAGCAGCCCGATGAAGGCCAGCCGCTTGAACCAGGACATTCCCTGGCACAACGCGCCCGCCAGCGAGGCCCACAAGCCCAGCAGCGTGCAGGCGAGCGTCGCAAGCATGAGGCTCTGACTGTAGTTGAAATAGTGGCTGAGCGGTTTGATCAGCAGCACGGCGAGCAACGAGCCGACCGCGGTGAGGCGGAACAAAAATTTCCGGCAGCCCGCAAGCAGGCCCTGCAGGCGCGCGTTGTCGCCGAGCGCGTTGAAGTGCGCGATGTAATGCGCGACCGCGAACGTGGCGATGGACGGCACCAGCCCCAGCAGCGGCATCAGCGCATTGAGGGCGCTGTTCGCGTTGCCGTACTGCCCGTGCTCGGTCAAGTGCCGGGCCATCACCCCCTGAAATGCCAGGTTGCCCAGGCCGGTGACAAAACTGATGGCGGAAAAAATCAGCCCGCTCTGCAGGAGCTTGCTTTTCATAAAGCTGCCCCGCCCGGACAAATCCTTTTCGGGCAATGGGGAACTCATGGCGCGCGGCGTGGCAGAGGTTTCGTGTTCATAAACAGCCGCGCACCGTGGCAGAAAGCCGCGCGCGGTTCAAGCCGGCAATCGCGACTGGATGGCGGCCAGGACGGCTTCAACACTGACCGAGGCCATGCAGCGGCGCAGTTCTTCATCTGTGCCTCTGATGCCATGGCCGTCGTAGCGGTAGAATTGTAGATTGCGTCCGGCGACGGCGGGGTTGCGGACCTGGGTGAACCTCTGGCCGTGCGGGAGATTCGTGGCGTTGAGCGTCGGGGCTTCGATCACAATCTGTTCCGGCACCCGCATCGCCGCGGCCAGGTGCATCAAGGCGGTGTCCACGCTGAGAAAGCCGGCGCACCGTTTCATGAGCGCGGCGGCCTGGCGAAGGTTTTTGGTGGCGGCGCGGACGGCGAAGGGCGGGCCGCTTTGAGCCAGCGCGCGTTGCAGGTCGGGGTCTTCGTCAGGACCGCCAAACAACAGCAGCGTCAGGTCCGGCCGTGCCACTTTGAGCTGCCGGAAGAGGTGCAGATAGTTCTCCAGCGGCCAGCGCTTGAACCGGAGATTCTTGGTGCCGCCGGAACCGAGGTGGATGCCGAGCAATTTGCGCCCGGCCAGTTGATGGGTGGCAACAAAAGCGGCGGCCCAGACCAGTTCCGTCTCCGCCAGGAAAATTTCCACTTCCGGTGCGGCCAGTTTTGGCCGGGCACCCAGCAGCGGCAGCACGTCGAGATTTTGTTCGACGGTGTGGCGGCTGTAATCCTGCGCGAGTGTCTGGTTCACGAGCAGGCGGTCCAGTGGTCCGGAACATTCGTAGTGGTGACTGATGCGCCGGCGAGCGCCGATGATGCGGGCGATGACGCGGTATTGAATCCGGCTCTGCGGATGCGTGTTGATGGACACGTCATAGTGCTGGCGGCGGAGGGGCAGGAGAAACTTCACCGCGGCCAGCTTGCCACACTGCATCAGGTTTTTCTGGTGAACGGTGTTGAGGTGCGGGTTGCCCTCGAGCAGATCCTTGGAGCCGGGCCACAGCGTGAAGGCGTCGATCTGGGCGGCGGGAAAGTTCAGCCGCAGCTCATGAATCAGAGGCGTGGCGAGCAGGGTGTCGCCGATGCCGGCCAGGGAGATGACGAGCAATTTCATGCGCCGGTCGGTTGCTTGGCGGCGGCGCGGGCCATGTCCTGAAAATGCATCGGCGTATTTTGTCCAAACTGTTTCCGGCTTGGCAACGACTTCTTCAGCCTTTTTCAGCCGCGTTGATGCTCATCATGCCGCCGAGGAAATTGATGATGCGGACATTTTTCAAGCCAAGCCCCCGCATCCGTTCGGCGACGCCGCGTTGCGCCGGATAGTGCTGGAGGGATTCGAGAATGTAGGCATAGGCCGCGGGATTGCCGCAGAACACCCGGCCCAGCACCGGCACAAAAAATCTCAGGTAGCCGAAATAAAGCGCGCGCCAGAGCGTGTTGTCGGGCTTGCCGAAATCCAGCACGAGCAGGCGGCCGCCGGGTTTTGCCACGCGCTGCATCTCCCGCAGGCCGGTGTCCAGGCTGGCGAGATTGCGCAGGCCGTAGCCGACGGTCACGATGTCAAAAGAATTGTCGGGAAAGGGAATTTGCTGGGCGTCGCCCTGAATGAATTGCGGAGGGCGGAGGGCGGAGGGTGGAATTTTTTGGCGCGCGATTTCCAGCATGGGTCCGCTAAAATCCAGCCCGGTCACGTCCGCGCCGCGCCGGGCCAGCGCCAGGGCGATGTCGCCGGTTCCACAGCATAAATCCAGGGCGCGCGTGCCGGGCCGGGGGTTGGCCAGCCGGAGCAGCCGCCATTTCCAGAAGCGGTGCAGGCCGAAACTTTGCACGTCGTTGATCAGGTCGTAACGCTTCGCGATGCCGGCGAAGAGGTCGTTGACCCGCGCCGCGCGCTGACTGCCTGGTTCATAAAACGTGTTGGCCATGTCGCAGAAGGTCCGGAGGAAGTCCGGCCTCTGCCGGGGGAGTGTGTGTCAATTATGCGGACGGGGCGACAAAATTTGGGACATGGGAGCGGAAACCAGTTGCTGCCGCTGGCGGTTTCGCGCTCGTGAATTTATGGCTTATCATCTGCTTGAATTTGCCGATGACAGTTCAGCAGCGACCGGCTCGCAATGATATATGAATAAAAAAATTGTTTTGGTTGTGGATGACAACGCGGTGATTTTGAAGGCCCTGTCACTCACCCTGCAGCAGCACGAGTTTGACGTGGTCACGGCGCTGGACGGCTCGGAAGCGGTGGGCGCCGTGCGCCGCGAGAAGCCCGATGTCATCGTGCTGGACCTGAGTTTCCCGCCGTCGTTCGGCAATGTGGAATGGGACGGCTTTCGTATCATGCAATGGTTGAAACGGATTGAAGAGGCCAAAAACGTGCCGTTCATCATCATCACGGGCGGCGAGGCCGCCAAATACAAAACCCGCGCGCTCCAGGAAGGTGCGGCGGCCTTCCTGCAAAAGCCGGTGGACAACGACGAGTTGCTCGCGACGATTCAAAAACTCCTGCCCGCCGCGCAACCCCGGGATCCGGTCACGGCCTGATTCGGGCTTCGCCGGACCGCCGCCGCATCAAGCGGCGATTTGGCCCATAATTTTTCGCGCGCCATAGCATCTGCTGTTGATTTGCCTGCCCCCTGCGTGCCTGGGTCGCTGTCGGCGCGCATCATCCTCGCATATCCTTCCCCCTTCTGAGTCCGCGCGTGCCGCGAGCTCGTCTGTCCAACTGCGTCATCCGATTATTGTTTTTGCTCCCGCCGCCGTTTGGGTTAGCTTGAGGCGGGGCAAGAGCTATGAAGCACTGGTGGAACATCTTCTTCGTCGCGCTGATCGGGGTTTTTTCCAACCTGAGCGCGGCGAACGTCAGCCTGATTGAGATCAAGGGAGCCATCGGGCCGGCCACCGCGAGTTACGTCACCCGCGCGCTTGACCTGGCCGAAAAGCAGCGCGACACCTGCCTCGTCATTCAACTCGACACCCCGGGCGGTTTGCTCGATTCCACGCGGGAAATCACCCGGAAATTTTTTGCGGCGCGCATTCCCATCGTGGTTTTCGTCGCGCCCAACGGGGCGATGGCCACCAGCGCGGGCTGTTATATCGCGATGGCCGCCAACATCGCCGCCATGGCGCCAGGCACCACCATCGGGGCGGCGCATGTGGTGAGCATGGGTGGTGGCAGCGAAAAGGACGTGGACGCCGTGATGAAGCAAAAGCTGGAAAATGTCGGCGTGAGCTACATCGAAAACATCGCCACGCAACGCGGTCGAAATGTGGAATGGGCGCGGTCGGCCGCGCGGGAAAGCGTGTCGGTGACGGCTGAAAACGCACTCAGCCAGAACGTCATTGATCTCATTGCGAAAGATGTGCCCGACTTGCTCAAGCAGTTGGATGGCCGCGAAATCGGCGGCAAAAAACTGGCAACCCTCGGCGCAGTCTCGGTAAAAATCCCGATGCTCGCCAGCGAACAGCTGTTCCAGCTGCTCTGGCGTCCTGAGGTGATGATGATCCTGATGATGGCCGCGATGTACGGCCTCATCGGCGAGTTGAGCAATCCCGGCGCAATCCTGCCCGGCGTCGTCGGCGCGATTGCGCTGGTGCTGGTGCTGTACATGTCCGCGATCCTGCCGGTCAACCTCACCGGGTTGGCGTTGATCGGGCTGGCGGCGATTTTGTTCATCATCGACATTTTCGCGCCGACGCACGGCGTGTTGACCGCGGGCGGCATCGTCTCGTTTTTTCTCGGCGCGCTGATGTTGTTCAATCACGCGGGGCCGGCGTTCAAGCTTTCCCTCGGTTACATTTTGTTCGCGACCCTGCTGACCGCGGCGTTTTTCAGCTTCGTCGTCGGCGCGGGGCTGCGCGCACAACGCTTGCCGGTGCGGGCCGGGCGTGAGACGATGCTCGGCAAGGTCGTGCCGGCGCTGGAAGCCATTGACGCAAACGGCGGCAAGGTTTTCATCGAGGGCGAGCTTTGGAATGCGGTGAGCCAAACGGCGGTTGAGAAAAATCAAACGGTGGAAATTGTGGCGGTCGAGGGACTGACCTTGAAGGTAAAACCAAAAACCAAATAACGGAGAAAATTATGGACCTGATTCAACTTATTATGCGGCTCGGCGGCGTGGCGGTCGTGGGAATCATTGTTTTGGCGATCATCCTTCCGCAGATGATGCGGATCCTGCGCGAATACGAGCGCGGGGTGATTTTCCGGCTGGGCAAACTCCAGGGCGCGAAGGGGCCGGGCCTGATTTTCCTCATCCCGGTGGTGGACCGGATGGTGCGGATGGATTTGCGCGTTGTGACGATTGACGTGCCGAAGCAGGAGATCATGACCAAGGACAACGTGCCCGCCACGGTGGACGCGGTGGTGTATTTCCGCGTCGTGGACCCGAACTCGGCGGTGGTGAAGGTGGAGAACTACTGGAAGGCGACTTCGCTCATCGCGCAGACGACTTTGCGCAGCGTACTCGGTCAGTCGCCGCTGGATGACCTGCTTTCGCAGCGCGACATCGTCAATCTAAAGCTGCAGGAAATCATTGATAAACAGACCGAGCCGTGAGGCATCAAGGTCACGGCGGTCGAGGTCAAGGAAGTGTCGCTGCCGGACAGCATGAAACGCGCGATGGCCAAGCAGGCCGAGGCCGAACGCGAACGCCGCGCGAAGATCGTGAACGCCGAAGGTGAATTCCAGGCCGCCGAAAAAATGGTGCAAGCCGCCGGCTTGATCGCCAAGGAGCCGATTGCGCTGCAACTGCGGTATCTCCAGACCATGCGCGAGATGGCGAGCGAGCACAACACGACGACTTTCCTGCCGCTGCCGATTGATTTGTTCAGCGCGTTTTTGAAGAAGTAACCCCAAACGCAAAACCGCCGCAATGTCCGACGATTACCGTAGACTG
This sequence comes from Verrucomicrobiota bacterium, assembly GCA_031423695.1. Classification (GTDB taxonomy): domain Bacteria; phylum Verrucomicrobiota; class Verrucomicrobiia; order Limisphaerales; family CAIQOK01; genus CAIQOK01. The sequence goes on along the minus strand of JANPGB010000649.1, from coordinate 3,949 downwards.
CTGGATGCCACCATCGGGCATCTGGAGGAATTGAAAGCGCGCGGCATGAGGTTTGTGCCCGGAGCGCAAGGATCTTTGGCCGCGCTGAATCAAGCAACGGTTCTCGCGCCGGCCAAAAAAACTTTCGCCCCGCCGGTGCCGGAGCGCCGGTCTCCGACCCGGCTCGTCGAGAATCAAGCTCCGCCGACCCGCGCCGGGTCGGAGACCGGCGTTCCAATCGTAGGGTCGGTCTCGGCATCCGTCACCCGCGACCCGTCACCCACCACGCAGACAAAGCTTGCCGCGTTCGCCGACTTGCGACAGCGGGCGCTGGCTTGCGTGAAATGCCCGCACCTCGCTGCGTCGCGCCAGTACGTCGTGTTCGGCGTCGGCAGCCTGGATGCGCAACTCATGTTCGTGGGCGAAGCGCCGGGGGCGGATGAAGATGAGCAGGGCGAGCCGTTCGTCGGCGCGGCGGGGCAGTTGCTCACGAAAATCATTGTGGCCACCGGCCTGAGCCGCGCGGACGTTTACATTGCGAACATTTTGAAATGCCGGCCCGACACGCCCGGCGAGTCCTCCGGCAACCGTAAGCCGACCAGCGAGGAAATGCAGACCTGTATTCCATTTTTACACGAGCAGATTGATCTGATCCGTCCCAAAGTAATCGTCGCGCTCGGTGCGACGGCGGTGGAGGGGTTGCTCGGCAAGACCATCGGCATCACGAAACTGCGCGGCAATTGGAACACGTATCGCGGCATCCCGCTGATGCCCACGTATCATCCCGCGTATCTGTTGCGCAATCAGGCGATGACCGAGAAGCGCCGCGTATGGGAGGACATGCTGCAGGTGATGGGGCGGCTGCAAATGCCCGTGAGCGAAAGGCAGCGCGGATTTTTCCTCAGCAAGATCGGCGGTTGATCCGGCAGCTGTCGGCGGGGATTGCCGCGGCTTCCTGTTTCCGCCACACTCCCGCCCATGCACCAGACCACCGAAGCCCGACGACTCGCGGCGAATTCTGACACGGAACCCTGGCGTCGTTTTGGGCCGTACCTCTCGGATCGTCAGTGGGGCACGGTGCGCGAGGATTATTCGCCCGGGGGCACGGCCTGGGAATATTTTCCGCACGACCACGCCCGCAGCCGCGCGTATCGCTGGGGCGAGGATGGCATCGCGGGTTTCAGCGACGAGCAGAGCCGGCTGTGTCTCTCGCTGGCGCTGTGGAACGGGAAAGATCCGATTCTCAAGGAGCGTTTCTTCGGTCTGTCCAACGAGGAAGGTAATCACGGCGAGGATGTGAAGGAGCTCTATTACTATCTCGACGCCACGCCGACGCATTCGTATTTGAAAATGCTCTACAAGTATCCGCAGCGGGAATTCCCCTACGCGCAGCTCGTGGAGGAGAATCGCCGGCGCAAAGGCGACAGCAAGCAGATGGAGTTTGAGCTGCTGGACACGGGGATTTTCGAGGATGACCACTACTTCGACGTGTTCGTGGAATACGCCAAGTCCGCGCCGGAAGATGTTTTGATGCGCGTCACCGTCCATAATCGCGGGCCGGAGGCGGCGACGATTCATCTGCTGCCGCAACTGTGGTTGCGCAATACTTGGTCGTGGCAGAAGGACGCGAAGAAACCCCAACTGCGTAAAGTCGCCGCTGATGCCGTGAACGCCGACGTTCCCGGGCTTGGTGAATTCGAGCTTCACTGCGATGGCCAGCCCGAGCTTCTTTTCTGCGACAACGAAACCAATCCGCGCCGGCATTGTGGGAGGGGCGACGCAGCCGGGCATTTCAAGGATGCGTTTGATGACTACGTGGTCCACGGCCAGGCGGGCGCGGTGAATCCAAACCAGGAAGGCACCAAGGCCGGCGCGCTTTACAAGCTGGAGATTCCAGCGGGCGGCTCGGTGAGCGTGCGACTGCGGCTGGTAGGGCGCGTCGCTCCGCGCGCGCCGCAGAAAAGTTCAACCGTGCAAGACGGCGCGCACGGAGTGACGCGCCCTACCGATGCCTTCGCCGACTTTGATGCCACCGTTGCCACGCGCATCGAGGAAGCGGATGAGTTTTACGGCGCTTTGCAGCGCGGCATCGCCGACGCCGACGAGTGCAACGTCCAGCGCCAGGCATTCGCGGGGATGATCTGGTCGAAGCAATTTTTTTATTACGATGTTCGCGAGTGGCTCCAAGGCGATCCCTCCCAGCCACCGCCGCCGCCCGGCCGAAAGCAGGGCCGCAACGCCGATTGGCCCCACCTCAACAACGCCGACATCATTTCGATGCCCGACAAATGGGAATACCCGTGGTACGCCGCGTGGGACCTGGCATTCCACACCATTCCGCTGGTGCTGGTGGACGCGGAGTTCGCCAAGGACCAGCTCGTCCTGCTCACGCGCGAATGGTACATGCACCCGAACGGCCAGCTGCCCGCCTACGAATGGGCGTTCGGCGACGTGAATCCCCCCGTGCACGCATGGGCCACCTGGCGCGTGTTTCAAATGGACCGCAAGCAGCGCCGTGAAAAAGATCCGGCGGACAAGGGTGACCTGGAGTTCCTCGAACGCGTCTTCCACAAGCTGCTGCTCAACTTCACCTGGTGGGTGAACCGCAAGGACGCGCAGGGTCGCAACATTTTCCAAGGCGGCTTCCTTGGCCTTGATAACATTGGTGTTTTTGACCGGAGCAAACCGCTCCCCACGGGCGGTTATATCAATCAGGCGGACGGCACGAGCTGGATGGCGATGTATTGCCTGAACCTTTTGCGCATCGCGCTCGAACTGGCGCGGCACAACAAGGTTTACGAAGACATCGCGACGAAGTTTCATGAACCTTTCCTCGATATCGCCGCCGCCCTCAACGGGGTGGGCGAGGGCGCGCTGGGATTGTGGGATGAGGAGGATGAATTTTATTACGACCACCTCTGCCTGCCGCACAGTGAGAACGTGCCGATGAAATTGCGTTCCATGGTCGGCCTGATTCCGCTCTTCGCCGTGGAAGTGCTCGACCCCTCGCTGCTGGACAGGCTGCCTGCCTTCAACAGCCGCATGAAGTGGTATCTCAACAACCGGCCCGACCTCGCGAAGCTCGTCTCGCGCTGGCAGGAGCACGGCGCGGGCGAACGCAGTCTGCTCTCGCTGCTGCGCGGGCATCGCATGAAATGCCTGCTGCGCCGGATGCTGGATGAGACGGAGTTCCTCAGCGACTTCGGCATCCGCGCGCTCTCCAAGGCGCACGAACAAAAGCCTTATCGCTTTCAGTGCAACGGCGACACGCTGGAAGTTCCCTACTGGCCGGCAGAATCACAGAGCGGATTGTTCGGCGGCAATTCCAACTGGCGCGGGCCGATCTGGCTGCCCGTGAATTTTCTCCTGATCGAGTCGCTGCAAAAATTCCACCACTACTACGGCCCGGAGTTCAAGATCGAATGCCCGACCGGCTCGGGGAAATTCGTCACGCTCAATGACGCCGCGAATGAGATCGCCCGGCGCCTCGCGAACCTCTTCCTGAAAGGCCCGGACGGCCAGCGCCCCGTGTTGAAGTACCACGCCAAGCTCGCCACCGATCCGCACTTCAAGGACTACATCCTGTTCCACGAATATTTTCACGGCGACACCGGCCGCGGCATTGGCGCCTCGCATCAAACCGGCTGGACGGGGCTGGTGGCCAAACTGCTCATGCCGCGCCGCGAATCGCTGCATCCCCACGAGACCGTGTACGTGAAAAGGCCGGTCGTCGCGGGAACAGGGAATAAGGGAAGCAAGCCCGCGGGTGGGCGCAAGCGGGCGCCGAAATAAATTGCGGGCACTGAATGCACAGGGTGGGGCGCGTCACTCCGTGCGCGCCGCCGCGTGCCAAGGAGTGAAACCTCTTTCGACCCGACGGCGCGCACGGAGTGACGCGCCCTACCTTTCCCAAAACAACGAACGAGCTTCCGCCCGCTAATTTGTGCCCGCGCGACGGGTGCGGCGCCGC
>JANPGB010000648.1:0-2357 GCA_031423695.1 Verrucomicrobiota bacterium | reverse complement strand
GCCAACCGCTGCGGGATGAAGAGCGAATAGGTCAGTTGCCGGAGTCGGTTGGATTTGAGCGGGCGCAACAACGCGTCCTCCCGGACCAATGCCAGGTCCACGCTCATGTCCGTCAGCCGCTGGACGAGTTCCTGCGTGCGGCCGGTCTGGAGTTCAAACCACGTATTGGGCAAAGCCTGACGCAGCTTAGCCAACTGCGGCAGCAACAGCCATTCGAGCACGCTGTTGCCGGAAGCGATGCTCAGCGTTTGTGGTACACCCTGGCAGGCTTGCTGAAAATCCTCCAAGCCGCTGAGGTAGCCGCGGGCAAGCTGCGCCAGTTGGTTGCCGGCTTCGGTGAACAGCAGGGTCCGGCCCTGACGGCGTGTCAATGCCACGCCAAAGAAGGTTTCCAGCTCCTTGATCTGTTTGCTGAACAGGCTCATGCGCGTGGGATCCCGCTCGGCGGCGAGACTCAGCCCGCCCGCGTCCGCGATCAGCACGAAGTTGCGCAGGCGGTCGAGCGACAAACTGCCCCGGTTGAAGAGGGTTTCATACTTGTCCATATAGTTATGTTACTTTCTATTTTTATACTGTAAAGACAATCTATATGTGCTACCTTTAGGTGTCATGAAAAAGGAAAAAGAAAACTCACTGAACGGCGGATTCGACATCATCGGCGACATTCACGGCTATGCAGGTCCGCTGCGCCGGCTGTTGGCCAAGCTTGGCTACGAAGAAAAAGACGGCTGCTACCGGCATCCAGAACGGCGGGTGATCTTCTTGGGTGATTTCATAGATCGCGGGCCGGCTATCCGGGAAACGCTGCGGATCGTCCGAAGCATGATTGATGGAGGCTGGGCCTTGGCGGTGATGGGCAATCACGAGTTCAATGTCCTCTGCTATCACACCGCCGGCGCGGATGGCGCTCCCTTGCGAGCCAATTCCGAGAAGAATCGAGATCAACACAAGGGCACTTTAGAAGCGTTTTTGGAATACCCCGACGAATGGCGGGACTACCTCGCGTGGTTTCGGACACTGCCGCTTTATTTAGAGTTGGCTGATCTTCGGGTGGTCCATGCCGCGTGGGATGATTTCGCCATCGCCAAGTTGAGCGGCCGGGATCGGCTCGACGAGGCAACCTTGCACAAAGCTGCCAGCAAGGGCACGCCTGAATATGACGCCGTGGAACTCCTGCTCAAAGGGCGGGAAATCGAATTGCCGGACGGCTACCGCTTTGCCGACAGGCATGGCGTTTCCCGATCCGGGATGCGAACCAAGTGGTGGGTGTCTGGCGAGGGCCTGACCTTCAAAGAATTGGTCTTTCCCGCGAGTGATGATATTCCGGCGATACCGCTTCCGGCCGATCTGGCGTCCGCGCTCGCACCGTATGCTGAAGACGCGCCACCCGCCTTTGTAGGGCATTACTGGCTTGCTCCGAGTCATCCGAGAGCACCGCTGACAAGGAATGTCGCCTGCGTTGATTTCAGCGTGGCAAAGGGCGGACCACTGGTCGCGTATCGTTGGAACGGCCAGGGACCGTTGACGGACGCCGGATTTGTCAGTTCAGATTAAAGGACATGAAAGGATCACGAAAATGAATGCTGATCGAACCTTTACCAATGTTGACGACAAGGTGCTGGTGGAGTTGATTTCACGAGCGACACAGCGGGTGATGTTCGTCGCACCGGGACTGCGAAAGGCGGTCGCCGATGCGCTGGCTGGTGCGGTGCGACGTTTGCCCGGTAGGGTGACAGTAATTTTGGACGTGGATGCGGAAGTATGTCGCATGGGCTACGGGGACGAAGCAGGATTGATCACCATCAAGGCGGCTGCCGAGCAAGCTGGATCCCGGCTGGATCACCACCAGGGCGTTCGCATTGGGTTGCTGATAGCGGACGATACCACGATGATTTACAGCCCCGTGCCTCTGTTGATAGAGGCAGGTTCTAAAATTCCCGACAAACCGAACGCTATTCTGCTCAACGGCAGTGTGCCCGCCGCGATTGAAGCGGCCTGTGGCTTGGGTGCAGACGGCTTCGGCGCGCGACAGGTCGGCATGGATTTCGTAGATCAGGCACAGGTTGAGGCGGTGAAGCAAGAGTTGAAAGCCACCCCACCCAAGCAGTTCAACCTTGCCCGCATTGAGCGGGTGTTTAACTCGGAACTCCACTTTGTTGAGTTGGAATTTCTGGATTACCGGCTCCGTGCCAAAAAGGTGAGACTGGGCGTGGAATTATCCGGGTTGGGCGACGATTACCTGCGCGAGCGTGTGGAAAGCACTTTCAAGCCCTTTGACGACGCCGATTTTCTCACCCTCCCCATCACAAAGTTGAATGCAAATGGCGAACCCCTGACCAATGAGACGGAACTTTTTG
>JANPGB010000647.1:0-15041 GCA_031423695.1 Verrucomicrobiota bacterium | reverse complement strand
AACACCGACAAACCCTTGCGGGTCCGCGGCCGAACTGCTTGAAGCAGGACGCGAAATCTACGAGTCGCGTTGGGTAACGTCAATCTGATTTTACCGCTTTGTGGCAGGGATTTTTCCGAAGGAACACCCGCCATCGTTTTTCCACGTCTTTTTTCTTGCCATCAAAAACCTTCCCAGCCACATTCCGCTGCGCTGCTTCAAAGCCGGATGCTGGCAGGCTCAGGGTGCGCCGAGTGCCGGAAAAGCGCGCAGGGCGCCGGTGGCCAAAAAGCAGGCAGGCAGGCTGAATGGTGTGGGGTCGTAGCTCAGTTGGTAGAGCGTCTCGTTCGCAATGAGAAGGTCGCAGGTTCGATCCCTGTCGGCTCCACCATTTCCTGATATTTTCTCGGTCGTCACTTCTCCCGGGGATGGTCTTTGATCCAGCGGCCATAATGCTCCAGCGCGCGCTTGGCGGCATCCGTGTACCAAGCATATCCCTTGCGTCGTTCCTGCGAGAGCTCATCCACGCTGTCGTGAATGCTCTTGTCGCGGTCACCGAAGATGGGTTTATCGTCGCCGATTTCATAATAGCGCGCCCAAAGCGGGCCGGCGCCCGGAGCGGCCACCAGATGCCGTCCGTCGGCACCGGAGTTTTTGAAAGCCACGTCCATCAACTTGGTTTTTTCAAACCACTCGGCCGCCGCATGCACCGCGGCCACTTCGTTCGGAGTTGGCGCGGGCCGCCGCATCAAGAACAGCAGAATCCCGGCACTCTCGCCGGAGGAAAGGGAGGGCATCTCGTAATTCCGTGCGGAAGCCGGCTGGAGCGTCAGCGGCTCGTACTGCTGGCTCCAAATGGTGCGACGGCCCTCCACGATGACCTGGGCGGCCAGCAGACATTCTAGACCGCGTTTGAAACTGGCGGCGGCCCGGGTCCGGTATTCCGAGGGCACAAACGCAAAGTCGCCCTTCGCTTCGGACACTCGGTCCAGCAGTTCCAGCACGTTGAGGATCGCGCCGTCATTGAAGGTGATTGCGTCATGGTAGCCGCCCTGCAACGGCCACACTTGCGGCCAGCCGCCGTTCGGGAACTGCGCGGCAAAAAGATAGTCCAGACCGCGCAAGAATGACCGGCGATAGGGCGGGCTATTTTCCTTGCCGGCAGCGATGATCACTTTCGCCAGAAACAGCAGCTCAGTGGTGGTGGCGTCATTGTCGATCGTGCCGACGTAACTCCAGCTACCTTCCAGGGGCGCGTCGAAATCGGATTGGCTGAGAAACTGCGAGCCGTTTTCCGGGCCAAACAACTCGCCCGCAGCGCGCGGGTGGCGGGACACGTCCAGGTTTTTGCTCCAGCCCCCGGCGGGTGTTTGGAACGAAACCACATTGTCGGCAATGCGTCGTGCCTCGTCGCCACCATACCAGCCGGCGGGGTTGTTCAGCGGCATCGCCCCAGCGGCACGACTGGCCGGCGGCACGATGGCATGCTGAAGATTGTTGCTCCTCATTTCTCCCTGGAAAATTCTCTGGTCACCCTGTCGTTGCCGGACGGAATGATCCAGATATTCCTTCCATGCAGGCTGCGCTGGCGCGGGCAACGTGGCAATGCGCTCCAAGGTCAGCGGTAGTGTGGGCGGATTGGTGCCGATGATCGCGGCGGGCAGCGACGAAGCGGAGCCCAGTGTCAGGACAAGGGTGGCCAGACATGCTAAAAAGCCGGCCCGCCGGCGCGATGAAGGGTTCATGGTCGAAAGACCAGACTTCCACCGGAAGGCCGGGGTTACGGATTCCCCGCAGAGATAAAAAAAGGCGGGCCATCGCTGGCCCGCCTCACGAAACTTGTTTTGGAGGATTATTCCGTCTGGGCGGCTTTTTCAACCTTGGTGGCGCGCGGTTTCTTCTCGGGAGTCGCGGCTTTCTCGACGGGTTCCGTCACGGAAGTTTTGCCCCAGACATCGCCGCGATGGCCACGGCGCACCGGACGCTCGTCCTTCTTGGCCTGCGCGGCGGCGGTTTCTTCCGGCGTCGGCAGCGGGTTGCTGCTTTCCACGCGGACCTTGAGCATGGCCTTGACTTCGTGGTGCAGGCGCAGCTCGACTTCGTGTTCGCCCAGCGCGCGGATCGGCACCTCGATGTGGATCTTGCGCTTGTCGAGCGCGATTTCAAACTGGTGCTTGAGTTCGTCCGCGATCATGCCGGTGGTGACGGTGCCAAAGATCTTGCCGTCTTCGCCGGTCTTGACCTTGACCACGCAGATGAGCTTGGACACGCCCTTGGCGAGTTCGCTCATGGTGTTGAACTCGTGGGCTTCGCGCTCAGCCCGGCGCTGTTTGAGCGCTTCGAGGCGGCGCTTGTTCGCCGTGCTGACCGGAATGGCCAGATGTTGCGGGATCAGATAGTTGCGAGCGTAGCCGGCGGCGACGCGGACCTGGTCGGACTCGCCGCCGAGGCCGATAATGTTGCTGGTGAGGATGACTTCAGTTTTTGCCATAGGAAAATATTATGTGATGCGTGAAAAAATCAAAATGGGACGTCGTCGCCCTCGTGCGGGGCCACGTCGGGTTCGGATTCGGGTGCCGCGGCTGCAGGGGCGGAGGGACGGGGGCGGGGAGCGGAGGCAGCAGGGGCTTCCCCGCCGGATTCGGCACCGCGGTTTCCACTGCTCAGAAATTGCACGACTTCGCCCACCACGCCGAGCTTGCTGCGCTTCTGGCCGGTTTGTTTGTCGTCCCACTGGTCAAGCCGCAGGCGGCCTTCGACCAGGATGGGGCTGCCCTTTTTCATGTACTGCGCCAGGTTTTCGGCCGTGCGGCCAAAGATGTCCACGTCAACAAAAGTCACTTCCTCTTTTTTTTCCCCGGCTTCATTCGTCCAAACGCGATTGACCGCCAGGCCCACTTTGGCGATCGCCAGGCCTTTGGGGGTGTAGCGCAGCTCGGGATCGCGGGTGAGGTTCCCGACCAAAATGACTTTGTTGAAACTGGCCATGGGCTCTTAAATTACTTGGCCGCCTTGGGCACGGCGGCGTTGGTGAACATCACGCGGAACACTTCCTCGTTCAGCGCGAAGCGGCTCTTGAGCAGGTTGACCGCCTTGGGTTCGCTCTCGAAAATCACGTTCACGTAGTAGCCGGAACTGTGCTTCTTGTCCGCGACGCGCGTAAAATTTTTCTTCTCCATCTTCTGGACGGTTTCGACCTTGCCGCCGGCGGTCGTGATCTCGGAGGAAATCTTGTCGATCGCATCCTTGATGCTTTCTTCTTTCCCCGCGGTTTCCAATATGAACAAGCCTTCGTATCGTTTCACTGCTTTTTTCTTTCGTTCGTGGAACCGTCAACGGCTCCGTTAAATTGACTCATTGCCTTCTGCGTTCCGGCGGTCAGCCAGCATTCTGCCTGATCGCCCGCCACCGCAAGAACTTTTTCGGCCAGCTTCATTTCTTCCGGCCCGAACTTGCCCAGCACAAAATTTGTAATTTCCCGCGCGCCATCCGCCCGCCCGATCCCGATCCGCAGCCGCGCAAAATCCCGGGTGCCCAGGTGCTGCTCGATGGACTCCAGGCCATGATGCCCGCCGCTGCTGCCGCGTTCCCGCAGCCGGATCCCGCCCAGCGGCAGATCCGCGTCATCCACGACCACCAGCAACCGCGGCGGCCCGATCTGATAAAACTGCATCACCGTCGCCACGGCCGCCCCGCTCAGATTCATGAACGTCTGCGGTTCGCACAAAACCGTCCGACGTCCACCCAGTTCAGCCCGGGCTATCCGCGCGTTGAACTTTTTTTCCAGCGCCCAGCTCGCCCGGCACCGTTCCGCCAATTTTTCCACGAGCAAAAATCCGGCGTTGTGCCGCGTCCGGGCGTACTCCGCGCCCGGATTTCCCAAGCCCACGATGAGATGCAAATTCTCCATGCGCGGGGTGATGTCGGCGAGACCAGCCGGGCTGGGTCGCCGCGCAAATTACTTCTTCTTCTCGGCAGCCGGCGCGGCGGCCTTCTTGTCCCCTGCCGGAGCGGCGGCTTTCGCATCGCCCTTGGCCGGAGCCTTGTCGCCGGCCTTGCCGGCGGGAGCGGCTTCGCCGTCCTCCTTTTTCTCCTTGGTCATTTCCACGTCGCCAGCAGCCGGAGCCGCGGCGTCGGTGGCGGCCACTTCTTCCTCGGCGCGCGGCGGGGCCACTGAGACGACCGGGAGATGCTTGTCGCCGAGAATCTCGACGCCTTCCGGCGCTTTGATTTCGCCGATGTGGATGGCGCGGTTGATTTCGAGATGGGACACGTCAATGAGGATCTGTTCGGGGAGATCCTTGGGCAAGGCGCGGACTTTCAATTTGAACAGGATGTGGCCGAGGACGCCGCCGCTGTTTTTGACGCCGACGGATTCGCCGGTCGTTTCCACGGGCACCATGACGGTGATCTTTTCGGTTTCTGAAACCTCGTGCAGATCCACGTGCACCACGGTCTGCGTCAGCGGGTGATGCTGAACCTCCTGGAGCAGCGCGAGCCGCTTGGGGCGGGCGTCGCCTTTGATGGCGACATCCACGAGGATGTTCTCGGAAACGGAATGGTGCATCAAATCACCAAATTCCTTGGCGCTGACTTCCAGGTTTTGCGGCTTGGTCTGCCCGCCGTAAATCACGGCCGGAATGCGCCCTTCAGCGCGGAGTTTTTTTGCCCCGGCTCGGCGGCCGAGCAAACGGGAGGTGGCGTTCAATGGTACAGATTTCATTTTCTTAAATTGTTAAATTTGTTCCGGCCGGAGCACCCGCCTTAGCTGGTGCGCCCGCCCTTGAATTCAAAAAGCGAATTCACCGACGAGTTGCTGTGGATGCGCTTGATGGCTTCACCCAAAAGCCCCGCCACCGACAGCGTGGTGATCTTCACGCCGTCAATCGCAGGGCGCAGGACGGTATCAGTTGTGATGAGTTCGTCAATAGCGGATTTGCGCAATCTTTCAATGCCGATGTCATTCAAAATCGCGTGCGAAACGCAGGCCAAAATCGTCTTCGCCCCCTTCTTTTTCAGGAGCTTGGCCGCCGAGGTCAGCGTGCCCGCCGTCTCGGTCAAATCGTCGACGAGCAAAACATTCTTGCCGCGGATTTCGCCGATGACCGCCATGGACTCCACCTCCGTGGCACTCTTGCGCCGCTTGGCCACGATGGCCAGCCCGGCTTCCAGCGTCTGGGAATACGCGTGGGCCATTTTTAAACCGCCCACGTCCGGACTGACCACCACGAGGTTGGAAAGTTTCTTGGTCCGCAGATACTCGTACATCACGGGCGCAGCGTAGAGATGATCCACGGGAATGTCGAAGAAGCCCTGAATCTGCTGGGCGTGCAGATCCATCGTGAGGATCCGGTTCGCGCCGGCGGCGACGAGCAGGTTGGCCACGAGCTTGGCGGTGATCGGCACGCGCGGCTGGTCTTTGCGGTCCTGCCGGGCGTACCCGTAAAACGGCAGCACGGTCGTGATGCGCTTGGCGCTGGCCCGGCGCAACGCGTCAATCATGATGAAAAGCTCCATCAGATTGTGGTTCGTCGGCGGCGCGGTCGGCTGGATGATGAACACTTCCTCCCCGCGCACGTTCTCCTCGACCCGGACAAAGGTTTCGCCGTCAGGAAACGGCTTGATGGTGCAGTTGCCCAGCTCCATCCCGATGGATTTGCAGATGGCCCGGGCCAGGGGTTCGTTCGCTGTGCCGCTGAATATTTTCACAATCGCGTGTCGGATTCAAACACCGTCTTGCTGTTGCATGGGAAACAAAGAAGCGAGGCCACAGCCTCGCTCTCGTTTTGAAATGGTCCCCGGCGCTAGGCTTTTTTGGCAGCCGCCGCGACTTTGTTGGTTTTTTCCTTCACCAGCGTCGCGCCCTTGCCGAGGCGTTTGCGCAGGTAGGTGAGCTTGGCGCGGCGGACGGAGCCTTGACGCTCTACCTCGACCTTGTCCACGCGCGGCGAGTGCAGCGGGAAAATACGCTCCACGCCTTCGCCGTAGCTGATGCGGCGCACGGTGAAGGTCTCGTTCAGACCACGACCACGCTTGCCAATGACGACGCCCGAGAAAATCTGGATGCGTTCCTTGTCGCCTTCGACAACCTTGGTGTGAACCTTGACGGAGTCACCCACGCCGAACGTGGCGTTGTCTTTGCGATACTGTTCCGATTCAATTTTTTCTTGTAATGCCTGGTTCATAAATTTTCAAAAATTCTACTGCAACAAATCCGGCCGGCGCTCTTGGGTCCGCAGTTTGGCCTGTTCTGCGCGCCACCTGGCGATCTCCGCATGGTTGCCGGACAACAAAACATCCGGAACTTTCAGCCCGCGAAATTCCGCCGGCCTCGTATAATGCGGATATTCCAACTGCGCGCCACTAAAAGATTCGTCCTGCGAACTTTCGTCGTCGCCCAGCACGCCCGGCAGCAGCCGCGTCACCGCATCCACCACCACCATCACCGGCAACGCGCCGTTGGTCAGCACGTAATCGCCGATGGACAACTCGTCATCCGCCAGCACTTCCCGGATCCGCTCGTCAAATCCCTCGTAATGCCCCGTGACGAACAACAGATCATCCAGTCCCGCCAACTCGCGCGCGATGGCCTGGGTGAACGGCCGCCCCGCCGGCGACATTAAAATCACACGCGTCTTTTCCCGCGCAATCTTTTCCACCGCTTCAAAAATCGGTTCCGGCTTCAGCAACATGCCCGGCCCGCCGCCGAACGGACGATCATCCACCGTCTTGTGCCGGTCGTGGGTGTAATCCCGCAACTGGTGGATCGTCAGATCCAGCAAACCCGCGTCCCGCGCCCGTTTGATGATGCTTTCGTCGAGCGGCCCGGCGAACATCGCCGGAAACAGGGTGAGCACGTCAATTTTCATGCTCGTTCATCGTAGCAGCGCAGAGCGCCGCAAAAAAAATCATGCCCGGTGGCGAAATCAAATTTTGATTGGCGGCGCTGCCGGGACGCCGCTACGCCGACCGGTCTTCCACAATTTCCACCGAACAACGCAGCCCCTTTTTCGAGCTGCCCGCCAGCAGCAGCGACCGGATTGCGTTGATCGTCAGGCCCTGCCGGCCGATGATCTTGCCGACATCCTGCGCCGCCAACCGCAGTTCGTAAATCGTCACACCCTCCCGCTGCACCGGCGTCACGGTAACGGCCTCGGGATTCTGCACCAGCCCTTTGACGACATATTCGAGAAAGGCCTGCATGCCCAAAAAACCTCAAGCCGCCGCGACGGCGGCCTTGCTCAGGCGCTTGATGAAGCTGGCGACGGTCTCGCTCGGCTGCGCGCCCTTGCCGACCCAGTAGGTCACGCGTTCGAGGTCGAGGGTCACGTTGTTGTCCTTCTTCAAGGGTTGGTACGTCCCGATTTCCTCGATGAACTTGCCATCGCGGGGACTGCGGCCATCGGCCACGACAATGCGGAACACGGGCGTATTCTTTGCCCCGATGCGCTTCATGCGAATTTTAACTGCCATAAATAAAGTCTTTTCCTACCTGCCGCGCCGCCACAACGGTCACCCGCCGCAGGTTTCCAAAAAAGGAACGCAGAGCGTAGTTACCCCCCGGTTAATTGGCAAGTGCTGTTTTCAAACTTTTTGGCTCGGCCGGCTTTCGACCGGCCGACCAATCCTTCTTGCCGAAATTCCCGGCTGATGCTCTGCTAAAAGCTATGCGTCGCCCGGCTCTTTCCACAATCTCGAACCCCCGTGATATGCCGGAGCTTCCGCTTGTCTGGAAGCGACCCCCCACCACGGCCCAACAGGCAACCCGCAGACTGACGCATGAACTAGCCGCGTTTTGTGAATTCGGTCAACCCACCCGCGTCCTCGAAACCAGCTTTACGGACGCGAACGGTTCGGCTCAATCAGTTCCAACCTACGTCAACGAGTTTTGGACAGCGCGACAACGCCAAGGCCATTCGCTCCACGAAGTTTCCTACCGCGCCTGCTTCAAACCGCAGTTGCCACGCTTCTTTATCGAACGACTCACGCAACCCGGCGAAGTTGTGTATGACCCTTTTATGGGTCGCGGCACCACGCCAATGGAAGCCGCCCTGCTCGGCCGCATGCCGTTCGGCAACGACATCAATCCCCTCAGCGTCGTCATGACCCGGCCACGCCTGAGTCCACCGACCTTGGAGGAAATCGCGGCACGGTTGAAACAGATTGATTTCACCGATGCGGACGAATGTCCCAACGACCTGCTCACGTTTTATCATCCCGAAACACTGCGTGCGATTGGCGCGCTTAAGAAATATTTCCGCCGGCGCCAGAAAACGAACAAACTTGATCCGGTGGACGCCTGGATTGAAATGGTTTCACTGAACCGACTGACCGGACATTCGCCGGGTTTCTTTTCCGTCTATACGCTGCCGCCGAACCAAGCTGTCTCCGTGAAGTCGCAGCTGAAAATCAACGCCAAGCGAAACCAGACGCCGCCACCGCGTGACGTGGTGAAAATCATTCTGAAAAAATCCCGCCAACTGCTCGGTGATTATGACGCCGCATCACAACGAACACTCGCAGGCGTCGCCGAAAAATCTATTCTGTCAACCGCGCCCGCCGCCGCGACCCCGCTCATTCCCGACGACTCCGTCTCGCTCGTCGTCACCTCGCCGCCGTTTCTCGACGTGGTTCAATACGCCGATGACAACTGGCTCCGCTGTTGGTTTCTCAGCCTGGACCCGAAATCAGTCAAGTTGACCGTCCCAAAAAAACTTGAAGCCTGGCGGGAAGTCATGACCGAAGTTTTCCGCGAACTTCAGCGCGTATTGAAACCGGGTGGGCATGTTGCATTTGAAGTCGGTGAAGTTCATGCTGGAAAAACCAAGCTGGAGGAAACGGTTTTGCCTTGTGGCATCCAGGCCGGGCTGGAGCCGCTGCTTGTCCTGATCAACGACCAGAAGTTCACCAAGACCGCCAACTGCTGGGGCGTGGACAACATGGCCAAGGGAACGAACACCAACCGCATCGTCCTCTTTCGCAAACCATGAACACGCGCATCCGCACGAGCTTCGCCGCCGGGTTGATTTTCAGTTTCACCGCGCTGGCATCCGCGCAAACAAATTCACACTTTGCTGCCACCTTGGGCGAACTGACCAAGGCGGAAAAGCAAATCCCCTTCAAAACTGTTATCGAAGCCACCACACATTTTCGCGTCCTCGACTTCGACACCAACAACCCCGCGCACGTCGAGCTTCGCACAAAACTTTTGCAAGCCGCCGTAATCGCCGGTGAGCGCGCCGCCAAGGCAGGCCTCCTCGTCGAGCGCGCCAACGAAGCGGGCAACCACATCGAACCCTTCGTCCGCGCCGCCTTGCGTGAATCTGGTTTACAAGCCCGTGTGCCGGTCAACACCATCGGCACCGCGCAGGCTGTGGGCTACCCGGACGTGGAAATCACCGGCCCGACGCCATGCTACCTGGAGTTGAAAACCTACAACGCCGCCACCGCGAACACCACGCAGCGCACCTTTTA
This sequence comes from Verrucomicrobiota bacterium, assembly GCA_031423695.1. Classification (GTDB taxonomy): domain Bacteria; phylum Verrucomicrobiota; class Verrucomicrobiia; order Limisphaerales; family CAIQOK01; genus CAIQOK01. The sequence goes on along the minus strand of JANPGB010000647.1, from coordinate 5,588 downwards.
TTATTCGCCGTCTGAACATCCCAAAATCACCCGCGACGCCGTCCACTTTCTCCTCGCCTACCAGTTGGAGAAAACCACGCGCGACGGCCAGACGACTTTTGTGGCCGTGCATTGGAAGCTGCTCACGCTTGAAGATCTGGCGGTGGATTTGAAGTTTGAATTCAACCAGAGTAACCGGGGACTTTACGGCAGCGAGGCGGGCCGGGCGTTGCTCTCAGAGGGGGAAGTGAAATGAAGTGGCGGAGAGAGTGAGATTTGAACTCACGGTAGTGTTACCTACGCACGCTTTCCAGGCGTGTGCCTTAAACCACTCAGCCATCTCTCCAGCCGCGTTTAATCTGATTGAGTCCCCCGCCCCGCGCAATGTTTTTCATTGCGCCGCCGCAAACAAATCGGCGATCACCATTTGAAATTCCGGAAGCGATTTCTCCGTCAACACCTCCCGCACCGCCAGAATTTCCTTCAGCACCAGCCCGTAAACCGTCGCGTGATAAACTTCCACATTGTCGTATCGCGGATCCACCATCCACAGGCGCGGCAGCTTCATCGCCTCGTAAATCTCCTTCTTCCTGACCGTGTCCACGCGGTGATCGGCGGTCCCGACAATCTCCGCCGCCAGCCAGAGCTTTCCCGTGGCCGCGACGACGAGCGACAAATCCGGAGCCACCAAGGTCTCCGCCGAAAGCTCCACCGGCGCGCGCCGTGCCAGCAGACGCGTGCTCGTGAAATCCGCCACGCTGGCCCGAACGCAGTCGTGGAGTCGGGCGCAGATTAGTTCATGCCGCGCGCCCGGCGGCGGGCGCAGAATTTTCTGGCCTTCCAAAATTTCCTCGTACGGCGCGCTCATGGTTTGGCCAAAACGCTACGCAGGAATTTTCCCGTGTGCGAGGCTTTGTTTTGCGACACCTGCTCCGGCGTGCCTTCCGCCACCACTTCACCACCGCCGGTGCCGCCTTCCGGCCCGAGGTCAATCACCCAGTCCGCCTCGGCGATCAAATCCATGTTGTGTTCGATGACGATCACTGAATGGCCCGCGTCCACGAGCCGTTGCAGCACCTCCACCAGCCGCCGCACATCCGCCATGTGCAGGCCGATGGTGGGTTCTTCGAGGATGAACAGGTTCGCGTTGCGTGAAGCATGAGGCGTGAGACGTGAGGGAAGCTGATCGGGCGCAGGCCGCAGACCTGTCAGCAAGTGCGATACGAGTTTCACCCGCTGTGCCTCGCCGCCGCTCAGGGTCGGGCTCGTCTGGCCGAGCTTCAAATAATCCAGGCCCGTGTCATGCAGCGCCTGCAACGCGCGCTTGATCTTCGGCACGCCCGCAAAAAACTCCAGCGCCGCCTCCACGGACAACTCCAGCACCTGCGCGATATTCTTGCCGCCGTATTCCACGTCCAACGTCTCGCGATTGAACCGCGTCCCGCCACAGACCTCGCAGCGGATGAACGCGGGCGGCAGGAAATTCATCTCCAGCTTGATCTCCCCCGCCCCTTGGCATTGCGGACAGCGGCCCTGGTTGCTGTTGAACGAAAACCGGCTGGCCGAGTAACCGCGCATCCGTGCCTCGGGCAACTGGGCGAACAACTGCCGGATCACATCGAAGAATCCGACATACGTGGCGGGAATCGAACGCGGCGTGCGGCCAATGGGCGACTGGTCCACTTCGTAAACCGCTTTGAGGGTTTGGTGCCCCTTAAGTTGTTTTGATTTTCCAGCTTTCGATTTCAATCCCGCCTGCAATGCCGGCAGCAGACATTCGCGGATCAAGGTGCTTTTGCCCGAACCGCTAACGCCAGTCACACACACCATCCGGCCCAAGGGAAAGTTGACCGTGAGGTTTTTGAGATTGTTGACCTCAGCGTCCTGCAAGGTGAGCCAAAGGTTTTTACCTTCCGCTTTCCGCTTTCGTCTTTCCGCTTCGACCACCGCCCTGCGTTGCCCGCGAGCCGGATGAATTTTTTCCTTCTGGGCGCGCAGCATTTTTCCGGTGATGGATTCCGGATGGCGAAACAATTCCGCCAGCGTCCCCGCCGCCACCACTTGCCCGCCATGCACGCCCGCGCCGGGCCCCAAATCAATGATGTGATCCGCGCGCCGCATTGTTTCCTCGTCATGCTCAACCACGATCACGGAATTGCCGCGCGCCTTCAATTTCAGCAGCGTGGCCAGCAGCTGCTCATTGTCCCGCGCGTGCAACCCAATCGTCGGCTCGTCCAGCACGTACAGCACGCCGCTGAGATTCGAGCCGAGCTGCGCGGCCAGCCGGATGCGCTGGGCCTCGCCGCCGGAAAGCGTCGGCACACCGCGGCCCAATTGCAGATAGCCGAGGCCGACCTCGTTCAAAAACCTCAGCCGCTCGCGAATCTCCGGCAGGATGTCGCGGGCGATCTCCGCCGAGCGCCCGGCGAATTTGATTCTCAGGAAGAATTCAAATGCCCTGGCAACGGACATTCCGGCCATCGAGTCAATGGTCGGGGCGGATTTCACGTTTGGGGTTTGGAATTTGGAATTTGGAATTTCCAACCGCACCGCCCGCGCCACGGGATTCAGCCGCGCGCCCTGACACTCGGGGCAGGTCTCGCGATCCTGCGCCCAGCCAAACCAGCTTTCCTCGACGGAGTCTGCGTTTGCGCCGCGCTCGACCTCGGGCAGATAAAACAACTCGCCAAACCCACGGCACTTCGGACACCACCCCTGCGACGAGTTGTAGCTGAAGTTCTTTGGATCGAGCGCCGCAAACGAGCGGCTGCACCTCGGACACGCACGCTCGGTTGAGTGAACGGAAGTTTTGCCATGTTTGTCCAGCGCCAGCAACATCCCGTGGCCGAGTTTGAGCGCTTCGTCAATTTGTTCCTGGCAGGGACGTCGCGCGGCGACGTCCGGTGGGCGCAACGCGCCAACCCTACCTTTATCCAGCACCCCCACGACCACCTCCACATCATGCTCGCGAAAACGGTCCAGCCGGAAAGGCTTGCTCGTGTCGAACAGCTTGCCGTCCGCGCGCAGCTCCCGATAGCCATGCTTGGCGGCCCACTCCGCCACATCCGCATGAAAGCCCTTGCGATTTTTCACCACCGGCGCAAGCAGCTTCAAGTCGCCGCGTTGTTTCAGTTCCACCTGCAAGCGGCGCCCGAGTTCGTCCCGCGTCTGCGCCTCGACCGGCACGTTGCAATCCGGACAAAACTGCGTGCCCAACCGCGCGAACAGCAGCCGGACGAAATGATAAATCGCCGTGACGGTCGCGACGGTGCTCTTGCCGCCGCCGCGTGAATTGCGCTGCTCGATGCTGACCGTGGGCGGCAGGCCGGTGATGAGATCTACGTCGGGCCGCGCCAGCTGCTCGACAAATTGCCGCGCATAAACATTCATCGAATCCAGGAAGCGCCGCTGCCCCTCGGCAAAGATCAGATCGAACGCCAGCGTGCTCTTGCCAGAGCCGCTGACGCCGGTGATGACGACAAACTGGTCGCGCGGAATTTTGAGCGACACATTCTTGAGGTTGTGCTCCCGCGCGCCGGTGATGGCGATGACGTCGGCAGGAACGCGTTCCACCGCTTCCTTGACAACCCGGCTCGAAGTCTGGAACGCAGTGGAACGCAGCTCCACCAAGCCACGAAGAAATCGCCCCGTGTGACTCGCCTCACACTTCGCCACTTCCTCCGGCGTGCCTTGCGCGACGAGCTGGCCGCCTTGATCGCCCGCGTCCGGGCCAAGGTCAATGATCCAATCGGCAGACTTGATCACGTCGAGGTTGTGCTCAATCACGATGACCGAATGCCCGGCGTCCACGAGGCGTTGGAAAACTTTCAGCAACACGCGCACGTCGTCGAAGTGCAGACCGGTCATAGGTTCGTCGAAGAGAAATAACGTAGCGGTGGCCATCCTGGCTGCCGTAGAGGGGGGCATCTTGCCCCCCGGGCTTGGGGCAGCGGAAACGGAAGGCTCAGAAGGTTCGGACGATTTACTCGAGTCGAAGTTCTTTTCCGCCGGGCCGGAAGCCTCGGCTCTACGGCGGGCAGGGATGCCTGCCGCTACCGCCTCCGCCAGATGGCTCACGAGTTTCAGCCGCTGGCTTTCGCCACCGGAGAGCGTGTTGATCGGCTGACCCAGCTTCAAGTAGCCGAGGCCGACTTCCTGCAAGAGCGTCAAGCTCTCGACCGCGCGGCGGGCCGGTTTGAAACCGGCAAAGCCAGCAAGAAAATCAATCGCCTCCTCCACCGTGGCCTCCAGCATGTCGCCGATTGACCACTCATGCCTGGCAGGAGACGAGGTGACGCCGCCTTGACCAATTTCCGCTTTTCGCTTTCCGCTTTCCGCTTCTACAATCAGAGCCTCCTCACGTGGGCTGCTACTGATTTTGACTTCCAAAATATGCGCGCGATAGCGGCGGCCATTGCAGTCCGGGCAGCGGACGAAGATGTCGCTGAGAAATTGCATTTCGATCTTCTCGAAGCCCGCGCCGCGACAGCGTTCGCACTGGCCTTGCACGGAATTGAAGCTGAAGGCGCTGGCGTTCAGGCCGCGCTGTTTTGCCACTTCGCTCTGGGCGAACACTTCCCGAATGTCTTCAAACGCGCCGATGTAAACCGCCGGATTGGAGCGCGGCGTCCGGCCCAGCGCGGATTGATCCACCAGCACGACGCGACCGAGGGATTGGAAGCCATGGAGGATTGCCGATTGGGGATTGGCGATCGCCGATTCATCTTCTTCGCCCGCCTTCTCATCTTCACCAGTTCCCTCAGCGGCGTCGCCCTCGGCTGATTTGGAATTTGGAATTTGGAATTTGAGCTTCGCTTCCAGCACCGGCAGGAGCACTTCGCGCGCCAGTGTGGTCTTGCCGGAGCCGCTGACGCCGGTGAGGCAGACGAAACGGCCCAGCGGAATTTCCACGGACAGATTCTTCAGGTTGTGCTGGGTGGCGTTTTCAATTTTCAGCCAAGGATTCGCCGCCGCACTCACGAGGCGTCGCTGGGGAATTTCAATCTGCTTGCGTCCGCTTAAATATTGTCCGGTGAGCGAGGAGCCGGACTTCAAAACCTCTGGGTAACTGCCTTGAAAGACAATCTGCCCGCCGGTCGCGCCGTGGCCGGGGCCAATGTCCACAATCTGATTGGCCGCCCGCATCAGGGCAGCTTCGTGTTCGACGACCACCACCGTGTTGCCCGTGTCCCGCAGTTTTTCCAGAATGCCCACGAGCCGCTCGGTGTCGCGTGGATGCAGGCCCACGCTGGGTTCGTCGAGGACGAAGAGCGTGTTGACCAACCGCGTGCCGAGACAGGTGGTGAGATTCACCCGCTCCGTCTCGCCGCCGGAAAGCGAACGCGTGGAACGATCCAGCGTGAGGTAACCCAGGCCGACTTCGTTGAGAAAACTCAAGCGCGAGCGCACTTCCTGAAAGACCAGGCTGACAGGATCGGCGGGGGCGGCCTTGCGCGCGGACACAAATCCTTCAACCAACTTGAGAGCGTCGCGGATGGACAGGGCGTAGAAATCGGCGAGCGTCAGCTTCGTGGCGGGGGGCCCCCCGGGGCCCGCGGGCCGGGGGGGGGGGGTTTATTAGGGGCCCCGGGCGGGGGCCGCCCCCGGGG